>JANNEH010000152.1:0-2066 GCA_031378405.1 Synechococcales cyanobacterium OTE_75_metabat_409 | reverse complement strand
ATAGGCTACCGGTCTACCGACGCAGCAAGAGAGCAACACCGGATCGTAATTGCTGGCATGGTTACTGACCACCAAAAACGGTCCTTTTTTCGGCACTTTCTCGGCACCATAAATTTTGCCCTGCCAGTAGGTATGTAGCATTGGGCTGACGACTAGCCACTTAAAGGCGTAGTACATAAACAAACTGGGAAAAGGTTCACGCTCTCGGGTCACGGTGTCGCTGCTCTACAAGAATGTTGTTTATTTTACCAGTCCTTGTCAGGGTCTTAGTTTTGCATATATCTCTTGCCAAGGGGGCGCATGGTAAAAGTCAAAGTTTGGGAGGTACGGAGTCGCCTGTTAGCTCGTCGAGCAGAAAGACTATCATGCTGAAGTTTTTGGCAGATGAGAATTTTGATAATGCGAGGATATTTTACGTGTTCAAGCCATTTTTGAGGATTTTGCAGCACAAGAGAAATGCGTTTGAGCGATCTTGTCCAATTTCCAGTGACCTGAAACCCATTGTTTCCGTTGAGAAAATTCGTAAGTTTTATAGTCTAAAGTCTTACTGGATAAGCAATACAAGAGTTCTCTGCACCACTAAGGAGATATTTCAGAGATGGTCACACCACCATCAGCCCGAAAACTGGATAAGATTTACCTGCCGTAGAATATCATCCACAAACAATAATTCCCTAGCAAAGATTACATTAATTCATCTCATTGTTTCAAGGTACAATTTTGGCAGCAAAAATGTACCCAAATCATCGTTGACAAATCAGCCCAGATATGGACAGCCTCAAAGCAGCCCCCACTCAACTCCCTCTCATCAAACAAGCCCGCATCGATCGCGGCTGGCCAGTCAACGACAGCCGCTGGCTCACCGCCGCCAGCAAAACCAGGACAATTTTTTCTTTGGCCAAAAATGTACAAAGCGCAAAACCACTGCGAAAGTCATCCCAGTTTTGCAGTCAAGTCATCAAACTTTTCTTGGAAACCCGCTAGCTTTATAGGTGGTCTATCAGGAAACTTAACCACTAACTCCAACTCCCCACCCATCGCCTGAATAGCTTGAGTTAGCGTTGATAAATGAAGATCAGCACGGCTTTCAATCCTTGAAACAGCTTCCTGTCCAATATTTAATTGCTTGGCTACCTGCGCCTGCGTTAACTGCCGTGCTTGGCGCACAGCCCGTAAAGTCATTTCCTCGGCAATCAATTCATCAGCCATTGCCTGAATATTAGATTGACGCTGTGGTGAGAGGCTAGCAATCTTACTGCGAAGGGGAGTTCCCATGGTCTTTGTTCTCCTGCTGAGATCCCTGCAACGTATCAACGTGAGGTCGCCCTAATTCCGGACCGAACTCCTCTAATAAAGAGGCTTTGGCAAACAATCTATCCTGAACTTCCAAAGGCAAAGCATCCAACTCAAGCTCAAAATTTTCTTCAAACTGGATTATCCACGTCATTTTATTATAATGATCTTGCAGTAATATGTCTTAGACGACATACTTCAAGCATAACCGAAACCAATCCAAAGTGTAGGAGCTGGAACTTTAGGTTATTACTTTAGCGACATCATCTCAAAATTGATCAACGGCTGTGTGTAATTAAATACTACAACACTGGGTGAGATTGACAATTCCTAAATGCAAGGTATCGTCCAACCGATATATTTGATATCTACACAAATCATGCCCAGCCTTCAAGCCGCCCCCGAACAACTCCCTAAAATCAAACAAGCCCGCATCGATCGAGCTAGCAGTTGCCTAGAGCATCGTGTATCCTCACCAAAAATCAGACCAACACAGTTTCGGATCACCTCTTAGCCCCTTATCTGAGATCATGACCCCATCGATAGCTCCACTTGCACCTACGGCAATAGACCACGACCAACTCTTCAAACAACTCCTAGAGACCTTCTTCGTAGAATTCATCCAACTCTTCGCCCTCGCCCTCACCGAATACCTAGACCTCACCCAGTTAACCTTTCTGCCACAACAGTACTTCACCGACATCATCGACGGTGACCGAAAAGCCATAGACATCCTTGTCCAAGTACCCGTCAAACCCAACAAAATCAACGAC
>JANNEH010000141.1:0-7625 GCA_031378405.1 Synechococcales cyanobacterium OTE_75_metabat_409 | reverse complement strand
CACATCCATGATTCCCTGGAGTGTTTTAGCAAGCCAACCTACTCCTGAACAATTACTAGCCATTAAACCTTCACCAGAACTCCAAGACCGAATGAGCTATTTGCTGTCTCAAAACAAAGAAGGTCAGCTCTCATCACTAGGTCTGGATTATTCATGAAGAATCAAGAAAAAGCAGAAAAGAGAGCTTGAAACGTAATAGAATCAGGCTCTCTAAGATTTAAAACACCTTGATTTTGACATGACACAGTGTTTTTCGGAACTCCCCTATGATTTTTATTCTCCTCGCCCCTTGGTAGTTCAATTCTCAGACCTGCAACTCAGTTCTGATGCAGGGATTTTGCTGGCTCGTCAGGCTGAAGAAAAAGAGCAAGTTTGCCGTGCCTTAGCTGATTGTATTGACGATTGGCGTGACCCCAATAAAATCACTCACACACTTGAGCAATTGGTTAATCAATTGATGGCTGGGCAGGCCCCACTCATGGCCAACAACAATTAAGCTTTTTCCATGGCTACTCCCAGATTTATTTGAGTGGGTTGTTCCACGTATGGGAGAATTACCTCGGCCAAGAAGAACCTTTAAAACCCCAAAGTCTAAAAAGCCCACTCCATCAAGTGTCCCGCTTTAAGTTGCTACCCAAGATAGGATTAGTGTGTCCAATTTACAATCGGCATGGGTATTTTAGGCATTTTTGCCCTATTCTTGAGAGAAGAAACTGAGAAAAGACAAAATTGTCGATCGTCGGCTAAAAAATGTTGTCAAGTCCAGCCTGACTTACTCCTCATGAATAATGCAGGGAGCTTACGTTTTGTTGGTACGGTAAATGGTTATTAAACGACAATTAACTGTCTCTCGGTTTCTACTGCCAATGCGCAAACAGCTTCACCTTCACCAGAAACAAAGCCACCGCAACCTACTCAGGAACTACCGATAGAAGAGAAACTACAACAGAACAACTATGTGGGTTTCGGTGGAGTGGTTGGAATTCAGGGTAATACGACTTCATAGTAACGCCTCGATCGCCCAAACTTAAATCCTCCCGCTACTTGACAATCCCGCAAATGCTTTATATATTAGTAAGTGAGTAATCACTTACTACATCTGCTCCTTTATCTACATTTGAGGTGGACAAAGTGAGTTTCTCAGCCAAATTCGGCCCAAGAAGTTTGAATTTTGCTGGTACAGTAGATGGTGAGATGATGAAGGGAGTCGCTGATATACCTCAGAAGGGTCGGAGAAACTGGACAGCTACGAGGTATCGCTATCTGCACCCATAAGTACGAGAATCAAATGATCCTATCAACTCTATTGTTAATAAGTAGTCACTTGCATCCTTATGGGCAGACCTCCCAAAATTACCAACGAAGAGATTTTGGCAGCGGCTCGGCAAGTCTTTTTAGCACAAGGCAGCAATGCTTCTACCTTGGCGATCGCTGAAAAAGCTGGCATTTCGGAAGCCGCAATCTTCAAACGATTCACGACCAAGCAGGCGCTATTTTTAGCAGCAATGGGCATTACCGAGGTGCGAGAGTGGGTCAATGTGCTCTCAAACTACACACCCACCGCAGCCATCAAAGCAGAACTAATTGAGATCTGTGGGCAAATGCTGGATTTTTATCTAGAAGTGATGCCCAGGGTATTCATGATGATGACTCAGTCAAATTCTCCACATCCCCCCGTGGTGCCACCGCCTCCGGTGCGAGACACGCAGTTATTAGCCGGATACCTCGATCGAGCAATCATCGAAGGTCATCTCAAACCATGCGATGCGATAACTGTTGCTCACCTGATAGTTGGCGCAATGACGCACTTTGTCGTGACTCAAAACATTGCAGGCAAGTGGCCAATAGCGTCATCATTACCCACCAGTCAGCCAATTGAGCCAACCACTTTTATTCATAATCTCATTGAAACGCTGTGGATTGGTATTGCTCCAACTACATAATTTTTTAATCTATTAATAACAGGAGTGTAATTCATGCGAATTGCAATTATTGCGATGGGCACCCGAGGCGATGTGCAGCCCTATCTTGCTTTAGGCAAAGGCTTGCAATCCACAGGTCACTCGGTTCGACTGCTCACTCACGAAAACTTTGAACAATTAGTGAACTCTTACGGGTTAGAGTTTTGGCCAGCTAGGGGGAATGTGCAAGCCATTATGGAATCCCCCAAATTGCGTGAGTTGTTAGAGAAAGGGAATTTTCTTGCTATTACAGCCTATACATCTAAAGCCGCTCAACAAGCAGCGATCGAATGGGCAGAAGATGGCTTAGTAGCTTGTCGGGATGTGGATCTGCTGATCGCTGGTGTGGGTGGACTGTTCGTAGCTCTCGCTTTGGCCGAAAAGCTGAAGTTACCATTACTTCAGGCATATATTTTCCCATTTACGCCCACTAAAGCTTTTCCAGCGATTCTGTTTCCGCGATTTGTCTCTAAATTTGGTGGTTTTGTGAATTGGTTGTCTCATGTTTTTTTCCGCCAGATTATGTGGCAGGGTGCTCGGCAAGGCGATCAGCTAGCACGACAAAAAGTGCTGAGTCTACCAGCAGCTCCATTTTGGGGACTGTATCACTCATCCCATCTTCAGCGTTATCCAAATTAATGATCGATCAATGCGCCAACAAGCAGCCCTGCTAGGAGACAAGATCCGAGCTGAAGATGGCATCGCTAATGTAGTTGACATCGTCCAGAAAATCGCAAAGCGGTTGGCTAGTTAATATTCACTGAAGCAGGGATGCCCGCCCTAGCAGGCGGTCGGTTAGACACTGGGGTTGGACAACGGAAGTGAACACACTTCCATGGCTTTGATCAAGCCATGCTCAATGGTGAAACGGTGGCCAACGTGCTCATCAGCAAGCACAACTCCGGCCAGATCGCGCACGACCTGATGCACCTCAACCAAAACCTGCCCAGTATCTTCCGGGTAAAAAGTAACTGGCTCGACCTGTCCATTGATCTCGCTCCACTGCTCCGTCCAGTAGGCGCGAATTTCTTCAGGCCCATGGACAAAACCGCCTTTGAACGCCCTAGGCCAAACCACATCGGGTGTCATAAGTGCGAGGGCGGCATCAATGTCACGCGCGTTGAAGGCCGCGTAGGCTGCGCGTAGCAGCTCGATTTCTGGTGCAGGCTGATTTGGCATAATGAGGTAGGGGAAGGAGATGGGGCACTAACAAAAGTCTTCCGTCAGATGACAGGGACGACACCCAAAGCTTATCAAAAACAATGTTAATCGAACACCTCATGCCACGAGCGATGAACTAACGTGGTTGAGCATGTAAATAATGAAAAACCGAGTAACGGGTGAAGAACGCCTAAATGGAAGGAATGATTTAAGTGCCCCGTGATAAATTGCAGTGTCAGTAGTATTACTAAACCTACTGTCAGCATCTTGATTTTTTGAGGGAATGGATTAATGAAAAGCCCTGCTAACAGCAGTACAGCTAGGCCACCATATCCGCGCACCAGTAGAATGTGAACGTTCCACCAAGTAGGATCATCGAAAATTGCTAATCCAACTGTTAATAGTTGAGTAATGAGACAAAAGTTGAACAGTACGGCGATCGCCAGAAATCCTTTTTGAATCCAGCGTCCAGATAATTGTGTTTGCTCAAAATGAAGATTTATCATTACGATCGAGATTATTGCTAAATATGAGTTTGAGAGAATTGTGTAGAGCTTTTCTAGTATTCAATTACTAAAAAAGCTCTACATACCAATAAATTTACTAGTTTGCCCCGACTGGAATGGGAATCATTTGCTGCATAAATAATATTGCCTTCTCAACCAACTCTGGCCCTGCTTTTTCCGGCGATCCGGTATCAAATGGCGGAGCGGGATCGTACTCCAGTAATAGTTGAGTTATCTTGGCGATTTCTTCACCATACAGGATACTAACGATCGTTAGACCAAAATCAATCCCTGCGGTTACGCCGCCACCAGTAATCCGATTGCGATCGACCACGACTCTCCCATTACCTGCTTCTACACCCAATTTGGCAAGTTGATCGCGTCCTGCCCAATGGATCGCCGCGCGATAACCTTCCAACAGTCCCGCCTTAGCTAAAAACACCGAACCGCCACAAACAGAAGTTACGTACTTGGCGGTGCCGCCTTGTTTGCGGAGAAATGCCAATAGCTCTGGATCATCTTCTACCGCCGCCTGTCCGATCCCGCCACCGATACAGATAATATCTAAGCGGGGGCAATTGTCAAAGGTGGTATCTGGTAAAACCACCATACCGTCGTCGGTTGTAATAGGGTCGAGCGTTTTCCAGATCCGATAAGTCTTGACACCAGGAAGCGGGCTTAAAACCTGCTGTGGCCCGATAATATCGAGAGCTGTCATGCCGGGATAAAAGATCAAACCAAGAGTGTACTTTGGGGAGTCAGTCATAAATCGATTTCCTAGTGATGAGAGTAATAAAGCTGATAGTGCCTATAATAAAAGTGAAAATCGATCGCGTATAGTCCTCGATCGGGTACTCTTTTTGATACTATGACTACCTCCTTGCAGCCTTTATTTACCGCAATCGATCAAGTCAAGGACGAACGAGATTTGCGATCGAATGTTATCCCCAAAGTGGGCGAACACTTCGCAGCTAATCGATCGGGGGTTTTTTTCTTCGATCAGCTTTCCCAGCTAGATCCCAACCTGCGGAAAATTCTCAAGGTTGCCTTGTCAATCGAACGTAATCCGATCGCCCGTTATCTCACAGAGCGTCATGCACCCGTACATGAAGGATTGGTGACATCCCCCAAAGTTTGGAAGATAATTTGTCCGCGTCCTGATCATTGGCATGTGATGGCTGGGCCAATTGTTGTTCAGGGTCAATTGGTAGGTGCGGTGGGTTGCACTCGCGATCGATCGATGCCTGCCTTCGATTCGCAACATCTAGCCGATTTGAGTGGGATCTGTTTGCACTTATCTATGTGGGCAGCAACAACGAGATCGTCACCCCCATCGCTCAAAGCCGCGCTATTGACAGCGCGTGAATTGCAAATTGTCGAACTAGTTGCTCTAGGGCGCACGAATGCCGAAATTGGGACTGAGCTATGGATTACAGAGAATTCCGTTAAGCAGGCTCTAAAACGCATGTTTCGTAAGCTTGAAGTCTCCTCTCGCGTCGAAATGGTTGCACGACTTTCTGGTAACTACACTACATTGATTGGCAGTGGCATAAGCTAGCAACTCATCATCAGGAATGCTTTGGTTTGCCTGTCCAGCTTGGTAAGAAGTTAGCAAGTCATACCCAAACTGGGTATCAACTTAACGCGGAACATGCTGGATTGCCCTCACCCCGCCATAGGCTTTAGCCCTTTTCAGGTAAGATTGACCATGGGCGCGATAGCTTTGCTGTCACCGATGGTGACCGAGTACTACGTCAGCGCTGACCAACCAGAGGCGCGAAGCACCATGTCCTTTTCCAAACTTTTAATAGCCAACCGAGGCGAAATAGCCCTGCGTATCGTGCGAGCCTGTAGCGAAATGGGCATCGCCTCAGTAGCCGTACATTCCACCGTCGATCGCCAAGCATTACATGTTCAACTGGCCGACGAAGCCGTTTGCATTGGCGAACCAATGAGCAGCAAAAGCTATTTAAATATCCCTAACATTATTTCTGCTGCCATCACCCGCAACGCTGGTGCCATACATCCCGGCTATGGATTTTTAGCCGAAAATGCTCGCTTTGCCGAAATCTGTGCTGATCATCAGCTTACTTTTGTCGGACCATCGCCTTTGGCCATTCGATCGATGGGAGACAAATCCACGGCCAAAGACACCATGAAAAAAGTCGGTGTGCCCACCATTCCGGGCAGCGAAGGACTACTAGAAGATGCCGATGAAGCTCTGAAGCTAGCTGATCAAATTGGGTATCCGGTGATGATCAAGGCTACCGCTGGTGGCGGTGGCCGGGGGATGCGCTTAGTGCGCGAGCGCTCTGACTTAGTCCGGCTCTATCATGCCGCCCAAGGCGAAGCTGAGGCGGCCTTTGGCAATGGTGGCTTATATATGGAAAAATTCGTCGAGCGGCCTCGCCATGTAGAAATCCAGATTTTGGCCGATAACTTTGGTAACGTGGTTCATTTAGGCGAAAGAGATTGCTCCATTCAACGTCGGCACCAAAAACTTTTAGAAGAATCCCCTAGTCCAGCGGTAACTCCAGAGATCAGAGCCAAGATGGGAGTAGCAGCGATCGCCGCAGCCAAATCAATTAACTATACCGGCGCAGGCACTGTAGAATTCTTGTTCGATGCTCAGGGTAACTTTTACTTCATGGAAATGAATACCCGCATTCAAGTAGAGCATCCCGTGACCGAAATGGTGACAGGGATAGATCTGATTGCCGAGCAAATTCGGATTGCCCAAGGTTACCCATTGTCTTTTACTCAAGATCAGGTGGTGCTGAAAGGACATGCGATCGAGTGTCGCATCAACGCCGAAGATCCTGCCCACAATTTCCGCCCTCATCCCGGCAAAATCAGTGGTTATTTGGCACCCGGTGGCCCAGGTGTGAGAATGGATTCCCATATTTATACTGACTACGAAATTCCGCCCTATTATGATTCTTTAATTGGTAAGTTGATTGTATGGGGAGTTGATCGACCAACCGCGATCGCCCGGATGAAGCGAGCTTTAAGAGAATGTGCGATTACTGGAGTGCCAACGACGATCGATTTTCACCAGCGCGTCTTAGAAAATCCTAACTTTTTAGCTGGAGAAGTCTACACTAATTTTATCGAAGAAATGATGAGCAAGGAAGCTGGGTTAGTTGGCAAAAGCGTCACATCCTAAATCTCGTAAGTTATACTGGCAATTGTAGACACCTTCATTCTCTCTCATGTCTGAAGAAATCAAAGATATTAAAGACTCCATCTCCTCAGCGCTACAAAATATCTGGGTGATCTATCGGCGAGAAATTAATAGCTATGCCCGATCGCCTTTTGCCTATTGCATCGCGGGCATTTTCTGGTTAGTGTATGGCTTACTATTTTTTAGCACCCTTTACGCTAACACCGATCAGGCGCGACTAATTGATGTGCGCCAGGTGCAGGGGGAACAAATGCCCAGTTTTGACATGGCTTATGTATTTTTGCAGAGCTTTGTGGGCGGTATTCTGGGTTCTACTAGTCTCTTGATTTTACCTATGCTTTCCATGGGGCTATATGCCGAAGAACGCAAACAGGGCACCTGGGAATTATTAGTGACAGCACCGATCGCCAACTGGCAAGTAGCAGTCGCCAAACTCAGTGGAGCTTTAACTATCTTTGCCATCATGGTATTGCCCTTTTTAGGACTGGAATTCTATGCGGTATCTGGAGTTGTGCCGCCGATTCTGCCAGGAATCTTGTTGATGGGGCACTTTGGTTTACTGTTACAGGCCGCTGCTATCCTATCTATAGGAATGTTTATTTCGGCTTGTAGCAACAACTCGATCGTTGCGGCTATTCTCACCTTCTTTTTGGTTACAGCCTGGAACAACATTGATGTGTTGGCTGATCGCATCCCCGCTATTCCCAGCCAGTTCTCAGCGAACTTCTCGGTGGTCAACCATTACCAGCGCTTAGCTGGTGGGGTATTAGATGCTGGCAGTATCGCGATTTTGACAAGTTATACTCTGTTGGG
>JANNEH010000124.1:0-64870 GCA_031378405.1 Synechococcales cyanobacterium OTE_75_metabat_409 | reverse complement strand
ACTAGCCAGATTTTGAGAAGCCAGGATAAACAACCTAATTCCAGCACGGGCAACAGCCATCTTTTCCAAAGTACGTCTGCTGATGTTTGCATCTTTAGTAAGAACAACCCATTCTCGTTCACCTACTTGTGGCAACCATTCTACATCCAGAGCATCGGGCGCAAAGTGATCTTCATGGACTTCCACTGTCAGACCAGCTTCTCGTAGAGCAACTACAACTTTTTTACTGCCCAGGCAGCGATCGATAAAAAAAGTGATTGGTGGTAGAGTCATGCCGCTGAGGAAGGCATCTCACAACGAATAGCCTCTTCAATTAAATGATGAGCACAATTATAATCATCAGCTAAATCCTCTAAGGAATCGCCAGCTACGTAGCGCTCTGCCACAATTTTAGTAGGGATACCTGTCCCCACGATTACCAGTTGACCAAAAGCAATGCGGGGATCGATTACTACTAGGCGAGGACTATTGATTTCTTGGGAACGGGTAAAAGGATGGAGCTTGATGGCCAAACCTGTATCATCGGGTTCAATTCGCTCCAAATGAAAATTTAGTACCTCTTTAAGAATTTCTTGTCCAGCGAGAGATGCATTAATCAAAGTGCCATAGCGATCGACGAATAGATCGATCCCGTCAGTTCGAAATTCACTATGAGCTAAAGGATGAGTTACTTGTAATTGAGATTCTAAATAGTCCAGAGCTACACGCACCTTGTCTAATTGAATTTTATGATGTTTGCGAATCGCCCTGAGTACATGAATTTCTACCAAATTGACGAATGAAAGTAGTGAAGAATCAGCAAGTGGAATCAATGGTGCAAAAAATTGGTGGCCTTGGGTGGTGGGATAGCGCCGACCTGCAACCCAAGAGCGTACCGTTCCCACCGGAATCCGCAAATACCGGGCAGCTTCACTCACCCTATACGTGGGTATATCCCTGGGATCTTTTCCACCGTAAATATCAACTAATTTCTTTAATTCCTGCTGATTAATCTGATTAATTAGCAGGTTCTGATTTCCCGCCACATTTTGCACAATTTTATTGCTCGCAATGCCATAGTTAGCATCTTCTTGGAAAATTTGTTCGATCGCCTTCATCAACTCCTCATCCTGTTCCAGCAACTTCTCCAACTGCACCTCAAGAACCAACTTTGCCTGATCACTAGGATTATTGGCCACATCGATCGCCGCCTCCTTGGCAGCTTCCTTCGCCTCCACCTTCGGACTCAGCTTCCCCCAAATAGCCTGAGCTTTGGCAAAAGCCGCCTCCCCAAACTTCCCCGCCGCCGATTCAGTGGCTTTATCAACCGCCTTGCCACCCAACCTTAACAAAGCCGGGAGAAATGGACTCAGAAAAGCAGTCAAAGTGACAATTTCCATAAATTCATCCTTCAGCTTGGGATTTTATAATATTTAATGCTTTTCAAGATGTTACCTTAAGTACCAGCTTTTTTGAACCTTATCACAAAGAAATACTAACCCAGATGAGCTAAAAACATAGAACATATCGAGAAATCAGAGTTTCCAGAAAAACTCATGGTTGATCGCCATATCAGAGGATCTCCTCTCGCTAAATAAGCTCACTACCCAATTTAAGGTGCCCAACGAGGATGGTAACCAGAAATCGGCAGTACCTCGGGCTTAATTGGATCTTTCCCGCGATCAGTGGACTGAACTAAAGGCAACAGCAAAATCATCCCACGCTGAATCGCTTGCCCATCAGGAGCAGTCAGCCGTTTGGAGCTTGAACTAGCCCCGGTCACCAACTGGTCAAATAACAGCGATCGACCATCCGGAGCCAAGCTTAGCGAAATCCCCTGTTGCTGATGGAGCTTCAATAGCCGTTTGCTTTGAAAAGTTTTCAAATCGATCGACATCAAATAGGGCTGAGCGCTATACTGCGCTGTTTCGGGAGCATTGGCTGGAGTTTCGGCCACAATCGCATACAGGGTTTGGGCAGCGGCGGTAAATTGGGTTGCCTGAATTTCTCCTTTAACATTTAATAATTTTTTTTCTACCCCTTGATTAGTGACCAAAAACAAATCGCGGCTAGAGTCGTCATTATATTTTTCTAAGGCCGCTGCCGAGCCATTCGGAGCAAAACTGAGGAGCTGTCCATACTTGGGCAAAAAATCGGTGCGATCAGCGCGGGGAGTAAGGGGTTTGATGGCCACTCCCTGGCCTTCGGATACGGCGATCGCTGAGCTGTCGGGAGTAATAATAAAACTGCCGCCTTGGCTAATGCGCTGCATAATGGTTCCCTGCTCGGCATCGATCACCCAAATGCCAAAATCACTGGGATTTTTCAGACTGACTCGGTGGACTACTAGGGTTTTGCCATCGGTGGATAAGTCGAAGCGAATATTTTGATATTCATTGCTGTCTAAAACCAGCTTGGGTGCAGGGTTTTTGATGCTCGATCGATAAATTTTTTGACTAGAAAGCAATGCCTGACTATCGTTGGCTGGTAATGCCGAAAAATATACACCATCCCCGGCTGGAGTAAAACGAAAATCTTTTACCAAATAATCTGGGGGGGTGATCGCTACCGGTGCAGCGGCTGATGGATCGGCAGAACTATTAAAGCGCTTGATCATTAATCGACCCCGCTCAGCACCATCGGTGCCCAGATAGCCAAACATTTTTTCCCGCGCCACAAAAGTCTGAGTAAACGGCGCAATTATTTGCCCGATCGCTTCTCCAGTATTATTGGCTGCTTTTACATCTTGGAGCCTTAGCTCATAGCTGTTGCCATAGGGCACCGGTGAATTGAGGGTATACAACATTTTTTTGCCCGACCAACTGACCTTGCCGGGTAAAACTTGGCCGATCGGCAGCAGTTGACTTTGGGGGCTGCTGGGTTCGGGCTTAATCATGAGCTGTGCTTCCACTTTAGGGCGATCCATCGATCGACTAAAGCGCAGAGCAAAAGCCGCATCTTCGGCACCCACCGGGCGATCTTTCCAGCTAAATTCTCGGACATAAGGGGCGCTGCGATCGCCGATCGCCAACAAAATGACCGTTAAAGCCATCAAGATTCCCATTAAAGTGAGCGCTGCTCGATCGAGGCGAGAAGTGGAGCTAATATTCATAAGGATTTCTGGGCGTAGGAATCGGCTTGATATTGTTGGCAATCAACACCAGTTGCCGCTTACTAGCTAAGGTTTCGGTAGCCATTTTACCCTGAATCTGTAGCCAGCTATCAGTCTGGTATTGTTGGCTGGCTGGAAGTTTCACTGTCAGTGATACCGGGTAGACATCGGCGGCACAACAAGTAATCACAAACCGCGATAGCAGCAGATACTGGTTGCCTAATTTTTCGGAGTTCACCACAAAACCACTGATGTTGGCCTTTTGGCCGCTGTAGGTATCGGGTTCTGGATAGGCACTCAAGGTGCGAACCCAATCTACTAGTGATCGTTCTTCGGGCTTGGTTTGACTGCGAAAAGATTGCGGCTGAGAGCGGGTAATGCTGCCATTTTCGGTGACACCACCCTGAATGGCTTTGGAGCTAGTAAACACTTTGGGAGTAATTAGTAAACCAGCGATCGCGGTGGCTAACAACAGGCTGATCGCCCAATTACCTGGTAACAGGCTATTGTGTTCAGCGCTGTTGGGTCGTGCCGGATAACGAAATAGCAGGTAAGCTTTGAGCGAGCCAATAACCAACAGGGCAAAACCAGTAAATGCTGCCAGCCAAAAGTAATTAGGGTGAATCAAAATGCTCAAAGAGCCATCCAGCCAGTAGTTCAACAGCAATACACCCCAAGTGGTAACGGCGATCGCATCTAGCCAATTTCGATCGAAGCTTTGCAGAAAGCGCTTAATTAACATTGAAATTCACAAACAAAGTTAGTAAAAATACCAGTTGTGCCGCCAAAGCAAACAGATAAAAAATCGCCTTGGGCTTAAACACCGATAGCAATAAACCAATGCCTTTGAGATCAAACATTGGCCCAAACACCAAAAAAGCCAGTAGCGAACCACTGGTAAAAGCACCGGCAAAAGACAGGGCAAAAAAGGCATCGACAGTGGAACAAATCGAAATCAAACCGGCTAAGAGCATCATTGCCAAAATCGAAGATACCGATCCTTGGCCTAAGCCCAGAATTAGCTCGCGCGGCGTAAAAGTTTGAATCAAGGCGGCTAGGGCACTGCCCAGTACCAAAATACCTCCTAGCTCCCGCAGTTCTTGCATGGTGTTGTCTAACAACAAGTTGCCCCGCTCGGCCCAAGAAATTTTGGGTTTGCGCTGCAAACTAGCAGTCATTTTGGCTTCTAAACTTTCGCCACCCCCTAACATAAAGTTACCCGATCGCAACAAAGTAGGAGTTTGCAAATCTTCGATGGGCAAAGGCTTGACCATGCTTAGGGCGACAGCAGGTTGCAGTAAAGACTTCACATCTCCTTGCATACTAAATACCCAGCCAATAATAGTGGCAATCAGCAAAGAAAAAATGATCCGTAACCACAAAATTTCTGGCTGATCGCGAAAAGCAATCCAGGTAGACCAAATCACGATCGGGTTGATCACTGGCGCTGCTAGCAAGAAACCCACGGCCACCGGTAAGGGTACGCCTTGGACAATTAATCTGCGCGCCACCGGCACATTGCCACATTCGCACACTGGCAACAAAAAGCCGATACAGCTACCAGCGAAGGCTCCCAGCACCGGGTTTTTGGGAGCCAGTCGCACCAGTTTACCCTCGTCTACAAAGAACAGCAGGATGCCAGAGAGCAAAACTCCTAATAATAAAAAGGGGATAGCTTCCACCAGTAAGCTGAGAAAAAGGGTGAAAGCGTTGTTTAACTGTTCCATCCAAAACTGGCTGTAAAGATCAATCGTTTCAGGTCAGAAACGTCCCACCTATTCTATACGCGATTGACGAACACCGGCATTTACGGCTCAGGTTCAGTTAAAATTGCTGGTGAAAAAGGAGTTTTGGGGTTTCGAGATGGCCAAATCAGCCGAGGTAATCGTCATTGGGGGAGGCATCATTGGAATGTCGATCGCCCTAGAACTGCGCTGGCGTGGTTTGTCGGTACTCGTAATTACTCAAAACCATCAAAGCGCTGCGGCCAATGCAGCGGCGGGGATGTTGGCACCCCAAGCCGAAGAAATCTCTCCTGGCGCACTGCTCGATCTGTGTACTTTCAGCCGCAGCCTCTATGCAGACTGGAGTACCAAGCTGACCATGGCTACTGGCATCGATACTGGCTATTGGGAATGCGGGATTTTGGCTCCTCGTTATCATCAACCTATTAATGCTGGGCTTGCTTGGCAGACCAGAGAGCAGTTAGTTAGCCATTTGCCTATGGATGATAATTTGGGTGCTGAAGTGGTTGGTGGCTATTGGTTCAATACCGATGGTCAGGTAGATAACCGGGCTTTGTATCGATCGATCCAGGTAGCTGCCGAATTAGCCGGGGTGCAGGTGCAAACTGGGGTAACAGTAACGGCAAAAGATTTGTCAGATTTATCTCAGGGAATGGCTGGGTTAATGGCTGATCGATACATCTTGGCCACTGGTGCTTGGAGTCAGGAACTCTTCCCGGTGCCGGTGGTGCCGCGCAAAGGCCAGCTCATTGCTTTGCAAGTACCAAAGAGAAAATCGTTACCGTTAACGACAGTGCTGTTTGGAGAGGAAATTTATATTGTGCCGCGCCGGGATGGGCGGATTGTGATTGGTGCCACCAGTGAAGATGTGGGGTTTGTGGCGGGCAATACCTCTGAAGGGGTGAAGGGATTACTCGATCGGGCGATCCGGCTTTGTCCGGCTTTAGCTAACTATCCAGTAGTAGAAAAATGGTGGGGATTTCGACCGGCTACGCCTGATGAGTTACCAATTTTAGGCTCTAGTGCCGATCCGCGCTTAATTTTGGCGACTGGTCACTACCGCAATGGTATTTTATTGGCTCCAGCTACGGCGCAGATTATTGCTGATTTATTGTTCAATCAAGTTCATCCTTTATTGTCAGCCTGTGACTATCGACGATTTGTTATGTAGTAAAAAACCGAAGATTTATTTCCCTGAGTCAGGTAATAATCTCATGTCGCCTCTTGATCGCCTAGAGTAAAAGAACAACCGCAAAGACTATTCCACCATGCTGCCCAGAGAAGACCTACTAAAACTAGCCGAAAACCGCGAGACAGTAGCCCGATCGATCGATATTGCCGAGAGTGCCATCAAGACCTGGGAAATGACCGTCACCGACTTTTTGTCCCCCCCAGAACTGGCAGAAATTACCGGAATTCTTGGTCGGCTCACCGAAATTCAACTTTTCCCTTGGGGCGGCTATCCCCAAGCTGAACGACAACGGATTGGCATCTGCCGATCGGAGTTAGCTTTAGATGCAACAGCAGTGCCATTGATGGCAATCCAAATTGCTGGGAACTTTTTGTTTGACTCTGCCACCCATCGAGATTTTTTGGGAGCCATGCTGGGAGCCGGGATTGTGCGGGAAAAAACCGGCGACTTAATCGTAACAGGCGATCAAGGTGCCCAGGCAATTATTGTGCCCGAGATGTTGGATTACTTGACAGCAGCATTAACTCAGGTGCGATCAGTGCCGGTAAAAATCAAGCCGATCGAGCTAAGTGAACTGCGTATTCGTGAACCAAAAAAGAAAGAAATGGTCACAACGGAAGCTTCGCTGCGATTGGATGCGATCGCCTCGGCTGGTTTCGGGATGTCTCGCAGCAAAATGGTCGATTTAGTTAGCGGCGGCGAAGTGCGGGTGAATTGGAAAGATGTCAGCCAACCGGCATTTCAGCTCAAAGCTGGAGACTTGGTAGCAGTGCGTGGCAAAGGCCGCTTAGAAGTTGGTGAAGTGGCGATTACCAAAAAAGAACGCTATCGAATCAACTTAACTCGCTACGTTTAAGTTTTATGAGAGCACTAAGCCCGACCCAAGTCATGGCAAAGATTCTAAACAAATAAATATTTTTTGGTGGTGACTGGGCTGACATTATTTTTGGAACAGGTGATCACCTTAAAGTATTCCCAAAATTGCCGATCGCCTTGATGCTGGACAGTGGGAATTTTTTTGTAGAGAAAAAGAACATTCCTACGCCTAGATGGCTAAAATACAAAAATCATCAGCCTGATCAAGTATCGAGTTTTATAATCTTTTAGAGCGAATCATCCTTTGATGATGCCACAAGTAGTACAACAGCACGATTGAAAACTTCTGACTTGAGCAGATCTACCCAATGCGACCAACTCAAAAGGTGCGACACCATCGCACCTTTTGGATAAGCCAGGTAAAATTCATGTCATAATTTAAGGGCTGATTTGTGTGAATCGACAAGGCCATGGCTGAGAAATTGCTGAAAAATCGTTATGATCTTTTTGTGATTCGCTCTTGGATACGAGCTACCACATCAGCACTCAGCACTACTTCTGGTTCGACTTGTTCGCGGTTAGCCAAAGCAGACTCAACCTCAGAAGGCGAAGCTTGCCCTAACTGCTTTTTCAATAACTTAAATGCGTGTTGCTGTTGCTCAACTTCTAATTCGGGGACAACTCGCAGCACACTATTTAACGATGTTTGCCGAGTTAAAGCGTAAACAATGAACTGATTCAGAGATACACCTTCACTTTCGGCCAGACTATTCAATTGCTGGTGCAATGTTTCAGGTAATCGTAATGTTAATCTACTCATATTATTTCTCCTGATGCTAATATTCTCACAAATTCTACAGGGGTCAAAACTTGTAATCCTAACGACTCCTTTGCAATCCGAAAATCTCGGACATTCGATGTAACAACGATCGAACCCGCATTCATAGCGCAATCAATGACAAAATCGTCACCAGGATCTGGGGAAGCTGGTCGCCACGAAAAATAAATATTTGTGTATTGAGCAACATCAAGAAGTTTCCCTAATACCGGTTGCAGTTCAGTCCAGCGGATATTCGATAGCTTTCGAGATAATACATCCTCATATTCATAGGCCAGTGCATTAGAAACACAAACTACCATGATTTCGGCAAGCCAAGCATCAACAATTAGTCCAGAGGCACCACCTTGTTTGGTAAGGCCCTCAAGCACAATATTAGTATCGATGACAACCCGCAACAATGGAAAATCAGACATGACATCACTATAGCACTATATATGGTGTCATGCCAAGAGCTTGCTAAACCTGAGAAACGTTTTTTGCGTTTTCGATTGAAGAGCATAATCGTACACTGATTGCTCGAATTGCGGCACAGCCTCCCAAGCCTGGATCTGAGGCGGCTTGGGAAAAGCTTCAAGATGATAGGGCAAAGCGCTAGTCCAAGGTATGATTTCGACTCTGTTGGCCTAGAATTATTGGTGGCCAAGATGTCATAATCTAAGGGCTGATTTGTGTGAATCGACAAGGCCATGGCTGAGAAACTGCTGAAAAATCGTTATTTGATTGAAGATGTCACAGAAAAGATCTCAGCGTTACCCGTGGATCAGATAGAAAGACTAGGGGCGATATATTTGATTTTTCCGGTATAGAAGAGTTGGCAGATTGGTTGAATAGAAAGGAGTAGCAAATAAGCTGTTCGCTCAACTAGCCTTGAATATTTGCCAACTGTGAAGTAAGCAGGCGATCCATCCAGCCCTCAAAATAAGCCAGGTTTTTCGCTTGCTCTTGAGGATCGGTAGTCTTTAAATCATAGGGAGCCAGACCCAAAATCGTAGCGCTAGTCACGCAGTACATTGATTTTTGGAAACTCTGACAGATTTTGACCAGTAAATCATTTTCCTGACGCTTAGTGCTTTGATATATCTGGTGCAGATAATCTGGCAAATAATGGCGCATGTCTTGCATCAATAATGTTGGGGGAATCCCAGAACCTCCGATCGGCAGCGGATCGGCATACAGAGCACCATAAGTGAAAGCATTTTGCTCCAATGGTATTTCTCCAGCCTGAGCATTATAAGAAACCGTCCCCAAAAATGGGGTGCCGCGAAAGAAAACTGCTTCTACATAAGGCACAGCTACATCCATCAAAAAAGTCAGATTCGCCGATCGAGGCAAAATATCATAGCTGTGACCAGCAATTTGTACCGCATAAACTATGGGATTACCTGCCGCTGCCACCAATCCAGCTTTAATGAAATTTACCACCTCTGGAATAGTCGTGATCTTGCCTTGATCATAAGCTTTACCCAAGTTCAAAAATATTGCATACATCACCTGCCAAAATTGGCCAAGAGCGTTATAGTAAACCGATTGGCGAACTTGTTCTGGCAAAAACTCCGGAAAAAAACGGTGCAATAGTTGAATTATTGGCTTACCTTTAATCTTGGCTTGAATTGCCAGCTCAATTGATTGCCGAAATTCTGGAGACTCCACATACTCCTCTAACCTGCCACCGCCATGCCATAGCATTACCTTCATGCAGTATTCGGCATATTCAAAATTAATTCGATCATGTGCCAAATGCTTGAATAGCTGGCCACTAGATACTCCATTATTGAAATATTTAAAGAACGGAAAAACTGTGAGAAACTCTCGATCGGCAATGTGTTGCAGATTTTCTTGATATGCTTCCAAAACATAACCATAGCTTTCTAAGATGCCGACGACTTCTTTCACATTGTTAGGGTTATCGGGCAATAAGCTTTGGCCATTATAGAAGCGATCGATATAAGATGCTAAGGGATGACGAGAAGTAGTAAAAGTCATGGCTGAAGATCAGGGGTAGTAATAGTGGCAACAGCAGCAACAATAGCTGGGGGTTGTAGTGTAGCTAAAATAGTGGGTTCACTCCAACGGGTAATCCAACCAGGCACAAAGCCGAATAAGATAATTGCCCCGGTTAAAATCATCGCAGGGTAACGTTCCCGCCAAGTTACAGCTTCGAGGTCTTGAACTTGCGGAGACAGACGACCAAAAAAGGCTTTGTTAATTAGCAGTAAATAATAAACCGCTGTTAAACCAGTACCAATCATGCAAAGCAAGGTTGGGATAGGAAATACCGGAAAAGTACTACGAAAAATCAGAAACTCCGCGACAAACCCGACCATTCCAGGAATTCCGGCGCTGGCCATTACACCCAATATCATCAAGCTGCCAATCACGGGCATTCCACGTTCGGGGTTCAGCAAACCTTCTAGCACCCTAATGTCGCGGGTGCCAGCTTTTTTGTAGACCACACCCACCGACAGAAACAGCGCCGCTGAGATTAAACCATGGCTGACCATCTGAATCATCGCTGCCGAAAAACTCAACGGGGTATTGGCTGCTGCGGCCAGTAAAATATAGCCCATATGACTAACAGAGCTATAGGCTACCATCTTTTTCATGTCTTTTTGGGCGATCGCCATCAACGCTCCATACAACACACTCACGATCGCCCAGATCGCCAACCAGGGAGCCGCCACTTGCCAGGCATCAGGAAACAGACCTACACAAAATCGCAAAATTCCATAAGTAGCGAGTTTTAACAACACTCCTGCCAGTAATACTGAAATCGGAGTAGAAGCCTCGACGTGAGCATCGGGTAACCAAGTATGAAAAGGAAACAGCGGCATCTTGATGCCAAAGCCCAAAAGTAAAGCCCCTAACAACAAAAACTGCTGGCTCAAGGGCAAAGCATGAGCCAAAGCCGGGTTATAAGTAAAACTATTGCTACCACCTAACCAAGCTAATCCCAAGAAAGCAGCTAAAATTAATGCCCCCGACAAAGCGGTATAGATCAAAAACTTGGTGGCAGCATAGGCGCGCTTCTGGCCACCCCAAATTGCAATCAGCAGATACAGAGGAATCAACTCTAGCTCATAAGAAATAAAGAACAGCAATAAATCTTGCGCCAAAAATACCCCAGTCACCGCCGCATTCAATAACAGTATAAGACTGTAGTACAGACGTGGCCGATCGACTTTTTCATCACTGCTATAAATAGCCACCCAGGTCAACAGACTGTTGAGAGCCACCAACGGCAAAGACAAACCATCAATACCCAACTTATAAGACAAACCCAGAGAATCAATCCAGGTAAAATTTTCTACAAACTGCATCCCTGGCTCACCCAAATTGAACTGGGTCAGCAAAAATACTGTCCAGCCAATCACTGCCAAAGCGATTGCCGAAGCAATCGATCGGGTTTGACCCGGCCACCAAGCTGCCAGCGCCGCACCGATCATCGGAACAACTAATAAAACACTAAGCATAATTACCATCCGAAAACATTACTTTTGAAAAACTACCAGAACAGCCAAGCTACCATTAAGCCCAGCGCACCTGCTCCTAGGGTAATCGTGAAAAAATAGCTCTGAACTTGTCCAGATGTGCCATATTTCAAGCCTTCACTGCCCAAAATTGTAGCCACACCCACTGAGTTTACTAAGCCTTCAATCACATACCGATCGATCCAAGCCGTAAGCTGAGAAAGCTGGGAAATCAACCAAACGATCGAAATATTGTAAAAATTCTCGGTATAGAAGTCTTCTGCTAGCCATTCTTGTACCAGAGGGAAAGGAAACTTCATCGGTTGCCGATCGGGGTTGAAATATAACCAGGCCCCTGTTCCAAACCCCAATAAACTGGATGAACTAATCGAGCCGAGCTGCAACAGGCTAATATCATCCAAATCTGGTAATAAACCTAGTTTGAACATGACGATCGGAGCCATTAAAGTAAAAATGGTCAAAAATACCATGGGTAAAGCTAGTGGCCAAGGCACTTCCGGTGCTCGCCGGGTTTTGGGCTGAGTTTTACCCAAAAATACCAAACCATACACCCGAGTCAAGTTAAAAGTGGTCAAACAATTAACTAGCAATACCACTCCAACTACCCAAGGATACTCTGCCCAGAAGCCTTTGAAACTGTCTTGGAATGCCCAAAAGCCACCGAAAGGAAACACGCCGGTCATCGCCAAACTGCCCACAACATACGCAATAGTGGTAGCGGGCATACTCTTACCCAAGCCGCCATATTCTGTTACATTTTGATTATTGGTAGTCAAAATTACACAGCCGATGCTCATAAAAATCAATGCTTTGGCGATCGCGTGAGCAAACAGTAAGAAAAACGCAAAACCAAGCCAATTTGCTCCTACCGCGATAAAGACCAAGCCCAGGTAAGCGCTGGTGGAATAAGAAATAGTGCGTTTGATATCTATTTGGGCGATCGACACCAAAGTAGCACCAATAGCCGTCACTGTCCCAATCACAATCAAAGTATTGGTAACAAACGGTGACAAATACAAAATTGGGTGAACCTTGATCAAAATATAAGCTCCACCCGTCACCACCACTGAGTTCCGCAAAATCGAAGCCGGGTTTGGCCCCTCCATGGCTTCATCGAGCCACAGGTGCAAGGGAAATTGCGCACACTTGCCGATCGGGCCAGCAATCAGGGCCAAGCCAATCAAGGTCTTTGTCAACATCGAAATATTGGTGGTTTCACACCACTCATACAAATCACCAAAGTCTAGGCTGCCAGCCATACTCGATAGAGCAATTACCCCAGTAAACAAAATAATATCGCCCGCTCGCTTGGTCAAAAAAGCATCTCTAGCTGCTTTGACTACCAGGGGTTGGGCATACCAAAAACCCACTAATAGGTATGTGGAAAGAGTTAGCAGTTCCAGCAAACCATAGCTAACTAGCAGTGAATTGCTGATGGCTACTGCACTCATTGCTCCTTCAAAAAAGCCCACCAAAGCAAAGAACCTAGCCAATGCCCAGTCTTTTTCCATATAGCCCAAGGCAAACAGTTGAGCCAACAAGCTCAGACCGGTTACCGATTCCATCGCTCCCACGGTCACAGCAGACAACTCAAAGGTCAAATTCAGCTCTAGGCCAGCCACCGTCAACCAATTAAAGACTAAATGGTAAGGAGTGTGATTCCATACTTGGCTAAACAGCAAACTGCCATGAATAAAGGCCAGTACTGTCATCAAAATATTCAAATAGGCCGCTGGTCTTGGCCCCGTCCGCCGCACCAATCTAGTCACCCAGGGAATAGTCAAGATAGCTCCAACGAAGCCATAACAAGGTATCCACCAGCCAGTGTCTATCAGCAGATGCTCCATAAATTGTGCCCAATTAATTATATGTAAAAGTGTTAAAAGGTGATTTTTTAGGCCAACCTGAACCAGCTCCGATGAAGGCTGAACGCAAGAGGCCAAATTGTTTTAAGGTTCTTAACAGTGTTTCACATTTCTTCAACTATCTCAAGCTAATTCGGAGATTTTGCAATAGTGGATAGCATCTGACTCCAAAGAGCGAAATTCTACTAAGGCTATTATATTGATGTATCAACCTTGGTATTTTAACTTTATCATAGAGTCAATACTATGTTTTTTGCGATTCTACTGCACTTTAAGCTTAAAACTAGAGAACAATCAGCCATCAGCAGTTATCAGGCTAGCTTATAGCCAAAATCAAAAAGAATAATTGTTTATTATATTGCCAAATTGAACACCTAAACTGTATTGTTGATCGTGGCGCTCGTGCAATTTTAGGCTTTGCTAATTTTCCGAAAATGTCTAGCTTTTGCTAAGTCCAGCTTAAGCTCGCTCTTTTCGTGTCTGTGAAACCTGGTTCAACAGTGCGCTAGAAATAAAGAAATAGCTAACTGAATTAATATTGAGGAGTTCCTCTAAGAATGTCTATTGCAATTGGAATGATTGAGACCAAAGGTTTCCCGGCGCTTGTAGAAGCTGCTGATGCCATGGTTAAAGCAGCTCGCGTGACCCTGGTGGGTTACGAGAAAATTGGTAGTGCCCGAGTTATTGTCATCGTGCGCGGTGATGTATCTGAAGTACAGGCTTCTGTTGCTGCTGGTGTGGAGTCCGCCAAGCGGGTGATGGGTTGTGAAATAGTTTCCACTCACATCATTGCTCGTCCTCACGAAAACTTAGAGTTTGTATTGCCGATCCGTTACACCGAAGATGTGGAAAGATTCCGCATGTAAGGGCATTAGAACCTCTCGAATACAGCTAAACTAATTAACAAGTTAAAAATAGAGTAGAAATTATGGCAGTTGCCGTTGGAATGATTGAAACCTTGGGCTTTCCAGCTCTAGTAGAAGCCGCTGATGCGATGGTTAAAGCCGCTCGTGTTACTTTGGTCGGCTACGAAAAGATTGGTAGTGGCCGCGTGATTGTCATCGTGCGTGGTGACGTATCTGAAGTACAAGCTTCGGTTGCTGCTGGGGTTGCATCTGCTAAGCGTGTCAATGGGGGCGAAGTAATTTCCACCCATATCATTGCTCGTCCTCACGAGAACTTAGAATTTGTATTGCCTATTCGTTACACCGAAGCTGTTGAACAGTTCCGGATGTAATGATTGACTGGCTAATAGAAATAATCACAAAATCTGAAAAGCTAAACTAACTAAAATTGGAGCAAAACTATGGCGATCGCCGTTGGAATGATTGAAACTCTTGGTTTCCCCGCAGTTGTAGAAGCTGCTGATGCTATGGTCAAGGCCGCTCGTGTTACCTTGGTCGGCTACGAAAAGATCAGTAGCGGTCGCGTTACTGTAATTGTGCGCGGCGACGTTTCTGAAGTGCAAGCCTCTGTAGCTGCTGGCGTAGAAAGCGTCAAGCGGGTAAACGGTGGTCAAGTGCTTTCCACTCACATTATTGCTCGTCCTCACGAAAACTTAGAGTTTGTACTGCCCATTCGTTACACCGATGCAGTAGAGTCCTTCCGCGAAAGCGTTAGCGGCATCCGTCCGTCGAGCCGCGCTTAAGATGAGAATTGCGAAGGCTCTGGGTACGGTCGTTAGCACAGTCAAAGATCCTAGTTTAGGTAGCGTCAAGCTTTTGTTTGTCCAGTACATGGACGAAAATGGCGAAACGCTGCCCGAGTACGAGGTGGCTGCTGACTTAGTGGGAGCAGGAATTGGTGAGTGGGTGTTGATCAGTATTGGTAGCGCTGCTCGAAAAGTTTCTGGATATGAAGACCGTTCCTTAGACGCAGCAGTAGTAGGGATTATCGACACCGTTAATTTGGGCAGTCGATCGCTCTACAGCAAAAAAGATGCTGGGTGATAAAGATACTGGGTAATAAGTAGTGCGCCTATATTAAGGAGGATTCAAATAATGGTGGTAGTCCGGAGTAACTCCGCCGCCGCTCCACCCACACCGTGGTCTAGCGGCTTAGCCGAGCCAGATATTCACCCCACCGCATACGCCCATGCTTTTTCTAACATCATTGGCGATGTGCGCATTGGGGCGAAGGTAATGATCGCGCCCGGTACTTCGATCCGGGCTGATGAAGGCACTCCTTTTGTAATTGGTGCAAATAGCAACATTCAGGATGGAGTAGTCATCCACGGTCTGGAGCAAGGTCGGGTAGTAGGAGACGATGGCGAATCTTACTCGGTTTGGGTGGGGAATGATACTTCCTTAACTCACATGGCGCTGATTCATGGACCAGCTTATGTGGGTAACGATTGCTTTATTGGCTTTCGTTCTACTGTGTTTAACGCCAAAATCAATGATGGTTGCATTGTAATGATGCACGCCCTGATTCAGGACGTGGAAATTCCGCCGGGTAAATTTGTCCCGTCCGGATCGATCATTACTTCTCAACATCAAGCCGATCGACTGTCTGATGTTCAACCTGCCGATCGCAAGTTTGCCTCTCATGTGATCAGCATTAACGATTCTCTGCGCTCTGGCTATCGCTGCGCCGATGATATCGAATGTATTACTCCGCTGCAAAATGCTAATGACTTAACATATCAACCTGCAACACCGCTTGCCGGTTTGCCAGGGATGGATTCATCCGGTCTAGATTTGCCAGTTCATGCAGAAACTATAGATACCTTAAATACTATGTATAACCGTAATAATTTAAAACTTCACCCCGATGTGATTAACAACGTCCGCCGTTTGCTCGCCCAGGGCTATCGTGTAGGCACCGAACATGCCGATAAGCGGCGCTTTCAAGTTAGTTCTTGGATGAGCTGCTCGCCGTTTAATTCCAATAATGAAGGCGATATTCTAAGCAGCTTAGAAACCTGCTTGCATGAGCATAGCGGTGAGTACGTCCGCTTAATTGGTATTGATGTTAATGCCAAGCGTCGGGTATTAGAAACTATTATTCAACGTCCTAACGATCAACCAGGTCAATCAGAAATCCGCAGTGTCAGTACTTCTTTTAGCTCCTCCGGTGCTGCTCCAGCTAGCACCGCTAATGCTGGTTCTGAGTTGGTAATGACTGTGCGTCAGTTAATTAATCAAGGCTGCAAAATCGGGGTGGAAAGCGCTGATAAACGTCGTTTCCAAACTAGCTCTTGGACTAGCTGTGGTCAGATTGAATCCCAGTCTGAAGGGGCAATTTTAGGGGCGATTTCTGACTGTATTGCTAACAATCCAGATGGTTATGTTCGAGTAATCGGCATTGATCCACAAGCTCGCAGACGAGTCTCGGAAAAAGTAGTACACCGTCCTGGCCAACCGATCGGTGCGGCCAGCAACACTAGTAGTGCTAGCAACAGCTTTAGCACTGGTGGCAGTGGCAGTAACAAGAGTTACGGTGGCGGCAGTGCCACCAGCGCAGTTCTCTCGGTAGACGCAATAGAGACTATCTCTCGGGTAGTTGCGCAAGGCTGTGTAATTATGACTGAATTTGCTGATGAGCGTCGCTACCGGAGCAATGCCTGGGAAACCGGTGGTCAAGTAGCTGGTAACAGTGCTGCGGCGATCGTCCGTTCTTTGGAATCGATTATTAATGAGCGACCAAAATCCTTCATCCGGGTAATTGGTGTAGACCAAAAAGCCAAGAAGCGGGTTGCTGAGAAAATGATTCATCGTCCAGCCAAGTAGTCTGTGTGTGAGTGCGGCTGGCCAGCCGCATTTGTGTAGATGCGGCTGGCTAGCCGTATTGTTGATGATGTGATCCTCCTCTCCCACTAGGCCAATGATTCCCTTGCCCGTTGCTATGCCACCTCCCAATCGTCCTGCTGTGATCAGCGGCGATGTAACGGTGCATCCAACAGCAAACATTGCTAGTGGGGTTTTGTTACATGCCGATCCAGGTAGTCAACTTGTGATTGGAGTTGGTGCTTGTATTGGTGCAGGTTGTATTTTGCACGCCCATACTGGCACTTTGTTTATTGGAGATGGAGTGATTTTGGGGATGGGTACCTTAGTTTTTGGTGCTACCCAGGTGGGAGAGCGAGCTTGTATTGGTGCAGATAGTAGCTTAATTGCTGTGTCGATCGCTCCTAACACCGTTCTTCCACCAAATTCTTTAATTGATTCTTATAGCTTGTCCACTGAGTATACCAATGCTCATCCCGAGCAGGATGTTAGGGTCCAGGAAGTTGGCGATCCAGTAATATCAGCAGCGATCAATGAACCTCAACAATCTGATCCAAAAGAGTCGGTCGGAGTGCCGTTGCCACCAGTGCCCACAATTCCTGTCGCTCCGATCGTCCTGTCGATCAATACTCCAATATACGGTAAGGCCGGTTTAGAACGGTTGTTGGCGACTTTGCGAAATCAAAGATGATTGGGGATGAAGGGCAATCAGCGGGATTGTCGATCGAGGGGTTATGATTGGTGCAAGCGCGGTTATGTCGGCGTTTTTCTTGGCGACTTGGCCATTGATACTTTTGGTCATTGATATTACCGAGGTAATAGGTGCTTCCAGCTAAACAGCAATCTCCAGATAATTTTAATGACATGGCTTTGGGCATTATTTCTACCCAGAGTTTTCCGGCGATCGTGGGTATTGCCGATATGATGCTGAAATCTTCTGGTGTTACTTTGGTAGGCTATGAAAAGATTGGTAATGGCTACTGTAATGCGGTAGTACGGGGGACGATCGCCAATGTGCGGATTGCGATCGAGGTAGGTTTAGATACGGCAGAAAAATTTGGTCAGACTATTTCCAGTACGATTATTCCTCGGCCTTTGCCGAATTTGGAGGCGGTGTTGCCGATCGGCAGTAGGTTGGCAGCTTTGACGCGGGGGAATGGCCGCAATAAGTTGGCAAATACGGCGATCGGGCTGCTAGAAACCAGGGGATTTGTGGCTTTGGTGGGTGCGGCAGATATTATGATGAAGGCGGCAGATATTGAAGTGGCGGCCTACGAAAAAATTGGGGCGGGTTTGTGTACAATCGTGATTCGGGGAGCGGTGACGGATGTGGCGATCGCGGTGGAAGCGGGGATGATTGAGGCGGAGCGGATTGGGGAGCTGAGTGCGGTGATGGTGATTCCTCGTCCGTTGGATGATTTGGAAAATACGTTGCCGATTAGCAGTCATTGGGTTGAGAAGCCGATTATGTTGCCGTTGACTGCTCAGGAAGTGGCAGTTCCTCAGGTTTTGGAGCCAGCTTTGGAGTTGATGGAGTTGCCGTTGGTAGAATTACCTCAAAGAGAACCACAAAGGTTGCAGTTGCCGGACGGTGATGATGGTGAGAGGGGTGGTGGGGAGAGAGGCGATCGATAGTTTGACCTGAGCTTGCGAGAGGATGTATTGGTGAGAAGGCTATTGATTCTATACAATTAAGTAAGGTTCATAAATCTAATTATCTTTTTATGCTTATCAGTACTGATCGAACAGGGTAATGGTGGACTCAGCGAGGATTCGGCAGAACCAAGGTGCTTCACCAGAGGATGCCACCAAACAAGCAGCTAGCGATTTTGCAGCATAAACATAAGCTAACCCAGGTGTCATGGGCAAAGTAGTAAAATGGGGCATGGATACGGCTGGCAAAACCACAGTTGGCGAAGCCACCAAAGGAGTCATCAAGCTTACCCTTCAACTATTGGGAATCCCGCTACCATAGTTTAGAATCTAATCAGATCGATATAAAAACTTAAGAGGTCAGTATGAATGCAGCGTTTACTGAAGTTTTTGAACTAACTGTCTCAGAAAAATTACAGCTTCTTGAAGACTTATGGGATAGCATAGCTTTGAATCCTGAGCAAATTCCGGTGTTGGACTGGCAAAAGGACGAACTGGCTAGGCGAAAAGCTGCCCATTTGCAAAATCCCGATGCAGGAAGTTCATGGGAAGCGGCTAAAGAACGAATTCGTCAGAGTTAGTATGAGCAATTTTGTTATTCTGCCTGAAGCCGAAGATGATGTGGCTCAGGCTTATAAATGGTACGAAAGCCAAGAGCTTGGCTTGGGCGAAGAATTTCTTCGCTGTGTAGATGCTTGTATTCAGTTCATTCGACGAAACCAAGAAATGTACCCGGTAGTCCATCAAAACTATCGAAGAGCCATGATTCGACGGTTTCCTTATGTCCTTTTTTATGAGAATTCGGAAACCAGTATTACTATCTACGCTGTTTTTCACTGTTCCCAAGATCCCCAAAAGTGGCGTAATCGGTTGTTTTAGATTTATTGTCTAAAATTGGGTATTCCAGCCCAATTTCTCATAAAACACACATTCCTTAAATAGTGAGGATTTAGCTAATTATAAACCTGATTTTAAATATCTACTCGGGGCGATTGTCCCGTAACATTAAGGCGGTTAAGGCTTCAGCCGGAGTGATTTGGCCTTGTAATGTTCGATCGACCATCATGGTAATAGGTAAATCTACCTGATTTTGACGAGCAATTTGCATCAATACTTTCGTAGTATTCACACCCTCGGCGGTGCCTTCTAATTGTGCAAGAATGTCAGAGAGCGATCGACCCTCAGCCAAACCATAGCCTACCTGATAATTGCGACTCAAAGCACTGCTACAAGTGGCCAGCAAATCACCCAAACCAGAGAGACCATAAAATGTCTCGGGATCTGCGCCCCAATGGGTGCCAATTCTGACAATCTCAGCAAGTCCTCGGGTGAGCAAACCCGCTTTGGCATTACTGCCCAAGCCTAGGCCATCACAAGTACCAGCAGCGATCGCCATCACATTTTTCACCGTACCACCCAGCTCTACCCCCAGGGGGTCGTCATTGGTATAGACCCGAAATTGACTAGAAGAAAATGCTGTCTGTACTTTTTTAGCAGCCTGAGGATCATCACTCGCCACTACGGTAGCAGCAGGTAAGCCAAGTTGAATTTCTGCCGAAAGATTTGGCCCCGATAACACCACGATCGAGTTGTGGGGAAATGCTGCTGCCCAAATTTGGGCAGGTGTCAAATTAGTCGCCAGATCAAGCCCCTTAGTAGTGGTGACAATAATTTGCTCGGGGGTCAAAATATCGCGCAGTCGATCGACGACTTCGTTGACTCCAGCCATAGAAACTGCCGAGATCACCAACTCACTGCCAGTCACTGCTGTAGTTAAAGGGGTAGCAGATGACCGCGACCACACTTGCACTGGCGATTGCACTAAGCCAGCGAGGGCATTGCCCCAAGCTCCGGCACCAATAATTGTAGAAGGCAGCAACATATTAGCGAGGGTTTTGCACCATTAGTTCACGCACTTGTTCGGCATGGTAAGAACTACGAGTTAAGGGTGAAGACACTACTTGTAGAAAGCCGATCGATTTACCAAATTCTTGCCAGTCAGCAAATCTTTCTGGAGTCACAAACTCAGCGACTTGGAGATGATGTGGTGAAGGTTGCAAATATTGACCGATAGTCAAAATATCACAATGGGCATTCCGTAGGTCTTGCATGGTTTGGCGCACCTCGGCATCGGTTTCACCCAAGCCCACCATTATGCCAGACTTGGTATAAATCTTGGGAGCCAATTGGCGAGTTTTGCTGATCACTTCCAAGCTGCGCAGGTAGTTGCCTTGGGGTCTTACTTTGCGATACAACCGGGGGACAGTCTCGGTATTGTGGTTTACCACTTCGGGGGCAGCTCGCAGAATGATTTCTAGAGCGTTCCAGTTGCCACACATATCGGGGATTAATACTTCGATCGTGGTGCTGGGCGACAATGCCCGCACTGCACCAATGCAGCGGAGAAACTGTGTCGCTCCACCATCGGGCAAATCATCGCGATTTACGGAAGTAATTACCACATGATTTAGCTTTAATCTCTGTACGGCCAGAGCTAACTGATGCGGTTCGGCAGGGTCTAGTTCTGGGGGCTTTTTGTTGAAATCAATATCGCAATAGGGGCAAGCTCTGGTACAACCAGGACCCATAATTAAAAAGGTTGCAGTGCCCGCTTGGAAACATTCACCAATATTGGGGCAAGAGGCTTCCTCGCACACCGTATTGAGATGCAGGTCGCGCAGAATATCTTGGACTTTGCCTACCCGCTCCATTTGCGGAGCTTTCACCCGCAGCCATTCAGGTTTAACGGTCATAGAAATTTGGGGGTGTTGACGATAAGGGGTAGGATTTAAAGTAATGTTGAGTCCACAAAAAGATCTGCAATTTGAAGATCTGTAACTTGGGAATTATAACGCGATGTCTTTGCTCAGTCGATCGATTCAATGGCTAATTTTACTGGCGATCGCCGCAGCGGTGTTTACGGTGGCCATTGTCACTGCCCAAAATCTGACGGTGGTTTCGTTTAAGTTTTTACTTTGGGAGTTCCCACCAGTCAAACTGGGTTTGGCACTCACGGGGTTAGCGATCGGTGGTCTAGTGCTGGGGGGATTGCTCCCCCTCGGCAAGCGCTTCTAGGCTTTTTTTAACCAGCTAAACATAGCGCGCAGGTCTTTGCCTACGGTTTCAATTTGGTGTTCGGCTTCGTTCCGACGCATGGCGGTAAAGCCGGGATTACCAGCTTGTTTCTCTAGGACAAATTCCCGCGCAAACTGACCAGATTGAATTTCTTGCAGCACGCGCTTCATCTCTGCCTTGGTTTCAGCAGTAACAATGCGGGGGCCACGAGTGTAATCGCCGTATTCAGCAGTGTTTGAGATACTGTCGCGCATGGTAGCCAAACCACCTTCAACCACGAGATCTACAATCAGCTTGACTTCATGCAAACACTCAAAATAGGCCAGTTCGGGCTGGTAGCCAGCTTCTACTAAGGTCTCAAAACCAGCTTTGATCAGGGCACTCAAGCCACCACAAAGTACTGCTTGTTCACCAAATAAGTCGGTTTCGGTTTCTTCCCGAAAAGTGGTTTCCAATACTCCAGCACGGGTACCGCCGACACCTTTGGCATAAGCCATGGCTCGATCGCGAGCTTGACCAGTGGCATCTTGATAGACGGCAAACAGGGCTGGAACTCCTTGGCCTTGTTGATAGGTACGGCGTACTAAGTGACCAGGGCCTTTGGGGGCGACCATTACCACGTCTACATCGGCGGGGGGTACCACCTGACCGAAGTGAATGTTGAACCCATGGGCAAAGGCCAATACTTTACCAGCCGTAAGGTGAGGCTTGATTTCGTTTTCGTAAATACTGCGCTGTACTTCATCGGGCAACAAGATCATGATGAAGTCGGCTGCTTTGGCGGCCTCGGCCACGGTTTTGACGGTCAGTCCTTCGGCTTCGGCTTTGCTGGCAGATTTACTCCCGGCATATAAGCCAATGACGACGTTTACGCCGCTGTCCTTCAGGTTGAGGGCATGGGCATGTCCTTGGGAGCCATAACCAATGATGGCTACGGTTTTTCCTTTGAACAGGTCTAAATTAGCATCGGCATCATAATACATCCGCGCCACGATCTTTTCTCCTAAGCTTTGCTCGAACAAGTCGTTTATCTTACCATTCTGGGGGCTGTTCGATCGATGGCAGCTAAAGAAGGCAGAAGGTCTACAATAGAAACCCGTACTAATTCAAAACCTCACCGTGACAGTCAGAGTTCGCATCGCTCCTAGCCCCACCGGCAACCTCCACATTGGCACCGCCCGCACAGCAGTATTCAACTGGCTCTATGCCCACCACCACGGTGGCCAATTCATTCTGCGGATCGAAGATACAGACATTGAGCGATCGAAAGCCGCATACACCCAAAATATTCTGGATGGCCTGAAGTGGCTGGGCTTAAATTGGGATGAAGGCCCTTTTGCTCAATCCGATCGACTAGATCTCTACCGCCAAGGCATCCAAAAACTACTCGACAATAAGCTAGCCTACCGCTGTTACACCAGCAGCACAGAACTAGACGAACTCCGCGCCACCCAAGAAGCCCGTGGTGCCGCTCCTCGCTACGACAACCGCCATCGTCACCTCACCCCCGAGCAAGAAGCCGAATTCGTGGCTGCGGGTCGTCAACCAGTGATCCGCTTCATAATCGATGACCAGCGTGAAATTAGCTGGGTCGATGCCGTGCGCGGTAAAGTCTCCTGGCAGGGCAGCGACTTGGGTGGAGATATGGTAATTGCCCGTGCCGCTCAAGATGGCGTGGGTCAACCACTGTATAACTTAGCGGTGGTGATTGATGACATTGATATGAAAATTACCCAAGTAATTCGTGGTGAAGATCATATTGCCAATACTGCTAAGCAAATTTTGTTGTATGAAGGCTTGGGAGCAACGATTCCAGAGTTTTCTCATACACCACTGATTTTGAGTCCTGCTGGCAAAAAGCTCTCCAAACGGGATGGCGTGACTTCGATCTGGGATTTTAAAGACATGGGTTATGTGGCTGGTGCTTTAACCAACTACATGACTTTACTGGGTTGGTCGGCTCCTGATGCTCAGGAAATTTTTAGCTTAGATGAAGCTGCCGTGCAGTTTAGTTTCGATCGAGTCAACAAGGCCGGTGCTAAGTTTGACTGGGATAAGCTGAACTGGGTGAACAGTCAGTATCTGCACAAAATGACCCCAGAGGAATTATTGCCAGAATTGGTTCCCTTCTGGCAAGCCGCTGGTTATCAAGTGGATGTGGCTGGCGATCGACCTTGGTTACTGCGCCTTGCTACTTTAATTGGCCCAAGTTTAGAAACTCTCAAGGGGGGCTTAGAAGAAAAAACTGGCATCACTACCCAAGGCGGTGTAGAAATCAGTCGTACTTTCTTTACTGCCAATCCAACTTTGGGTGAAGAGGCCATTGCTCAACTGGGTCAAGATGGGGTCAAAGATATCTTAACTAGTTTGCAAACAGCGCTAGCTGAGATGTTAGAGATTGATGAAAATGGGGCGAAAGGATTGCTCGATCGAGTCACCAAGGAGCGGGGGGTAAAAAAAGGCATGGTGATGCGCAGTTTACGGGCTGCTCTTACGGGCGAAGTTCATGGCCCTGACTTGATTCAATCGCTCATCTTGTTACATCAACATCACTTGGCAATTCCGCGTTTACAGGCGGCCTTGGCGGCCTAATTATGGCTGTTACTCTCAAAGCAGAAGCCAGGGAATTTATTAAACTTGCAATTCCTTTAGCTGGTGCCCAATTAGCACAATCAGCCACAGGTTTTGTGGATACCCTGATGATGGGCTGGTTGGGTCCAACTATCTTGGCCGGTGGCGGCTTAGCAGCATCGCTATTGATGATGGTGCTAATTGTTTCTTCGGGTTTAGTCTTGGGTCTTACGCCTTTATTGGCTGCCGCTCAGGGGGCTGGCGATCGATCGCTCTCCACATCTCTCACTCAGCAGGGGTGGTGGCTAGCAGGGTTGGTGTCGATCGGCGGCACTCTGCTCGTGTGGTTTTTACCAGATTTAATGGTTGGCCAACAGCCTGAAGTAGTGGCGGAAGCCCGCGTTTACCTGCGAATTATGGCTGGGGGCTTTTTGCCTGCCTTGACTTTTGCCATGCTCAAGAGTGTAGTGACGATCGTTTCGGCTCCACAGGTGGTTACGATTGCAATAGTTGTAGGGACGATCGCTAATTGTATTGGCAACTATACTTTGGGCTTTGGTAATTTTGGTTTTCCGGCTCTGGGTTTGGCTGGATTGGCGATCGCGAGTGTCGTTAGTCAATGGCTAATGCTGATCATTTTAATTGTTCATTTAATCTGGCATTTACCCGGTAAGGGCTCTGTCACTTGGCGAATGCCCTTGAATGTACCTATTCTTCGCCGTATTCTACAAATGGGTTGGCCACTGGCAGTAGGTTTTGCTCTAGAAGTTGGATTGTTTACTACCGTGACATATTTAATGGGATCTTTTGGGGCAGCGGCTTTGGCGGCTAACCAAATTGTGTTTCAAACTACAGTAATTACTTTTATGGTGCCGTTGGGTATCTCAATGGCGACGACGGTGCGGGTGGGACAGTATTTGGGACAAAAGGATTGGCTAGGAGTGAGGAGATCAAGCAAAGTATCACTATGCCTTAGTATTTCATATATGTCGATAACAGCGATGGTCATGTTGTGGTTTCCGCGATCGATCATTGGTTTATATTTAAACTTAGATATTCCGAAAAACCAGGAAACAATTGATTTAGCCATTCAGCTTTTGCGGATAGCTGGGGTAATGCAGATTGGTGATGGTATTCAAACAACTGTGGTTGGGGCTTTACGGGGTTTGCAAGATGTCCGAACACCGATGCTGTTGGGTTTTATAGCTTTTTGGTGTGTGGGGTTGGTGTTTGCTTATTTATGGGGATTTTATTTACAATGGGGAGCGGTAGGTTTATGGATGGGGCAATGTTTGGGGGTACAGGTGGCGGCGATAACTTATTATTTCCGATTCCAGTGGATTAGTAAGTTGCAATTGCAATGCAAGTAGTATTCTCTACCAACAAACATAAGTTAGAAATACAAGCGAGGGTTTTCTAATGCATCTTCTGCTGTTGTCAGTGTTACTTCTAATTTGATCTTTGTAACAAAAACACTTGCAATATGCTCTCTAAACTGTGAAGTCGATCGGATGACTTTAGCCAAGTTGTAATCAATTACTTTCATTTCACTGTACATATTTTGTAATCTTCGGATAAACACAAAAGTCAAAATAAATGTAATTAGTATCAACATACTAGCATACATAGATGATCCTAGAATAGTAAGAAATGATAAAAAACACATCCCAAAAACTGACCAACAGAAAATCACTAGTCTTTTCCGGAAATGATTAGAAACCGCTAAAAAGCTCTTTGGTTTAGTTGGTAGGTACAAAAGTGGAAAACTGAAAAGCAAGATAACTAAAGCTACTGAAAACAGGAGATGTGCTGAAGTTAATTGTATCGGTCTTGACAGAGATGAACGATAAAAATTGTAAGATAAAATTGCCGTAAAAAGTCCAGTCAACAGGATTGTATAAAGCTGATAGTGAGAATTGCGAATTTCTTTGGTTATACGTATTTTTTCTTTTGTACAATCTTTCAAAAGAGATATGAAAGCATTGGCATCATGCAGCTCTTTGGTTTCATAGAGATATTCATGCTGAAAACTATCTGATCCTTTTTTCAATAAAATGTTGTTAATGAATTGGCTGTATTCTCCATTTTGGTAATGTTCTTTTACTTGCTCCCGACTTTGCCACCATAGATCTTGCTTTGTCACCAATGTCAACATTAATATTTTTTCGCGCTTGGCTATTTTGATATGGCTTTCTAATGGCCGGAAAGCCTCGATTTCTCGGATTCGTCGATTTTCGGTATAAGCAGCAGCAAAATTTCTTTCGGACATTCAAGCTTGATAAAGTAGATGTTGTTGATAACTAATGCCCTCGAAAGAATGATAGCCATAAGACACTACATTGATAATTAGGTTGATCTGACCATCAATAATTTCTGAGAAAACTTCATCCCATTTATTTTGACGTGGTTCTTGGCCGGGAACGATTATTACGGAGCCGGGAATATCAGCTAGCTTGATTCGATCGACCGAAATAGATTCTTGATAAGGATTCAAAATGCTGCTGGCACCGGCTTTGCCAGCTAACATATTGCCTAAAGTTGTTTTCCCAGTACCTCCAGCTCCAAAGATTGCAATCTTGAGCTTGCCATTCTGAAATCTTTTGACTATGCGCTGAAACCCTGGAACAGCTCGTCTGGAAAGCTCATAGGCCGTTACGATTGTTTCAATATTCCAAATAACTTTTTCGATGAACATAGGATAAGTCTATCTGGCTATGATCTCAGTTTAGCTCATAGTCGAGGACAAGAGCACTGACTAAAGAGAGCCTTCTATAGCCATGTTGTAATGAAGGAGTGGTTTACAGGAAAAATTTCCACAGATTGATTATGATTTACTGATTTCATCCGCATCACTGAGTAATTGACCTTCATTCATTTGATAGCTTCTTGATGAGGAACGATGGTTGTCTAGAAGCTGCTGATAGAAATTTTGATTGTGTTCAATAATACAGACGGCATAGCCCTGGTTGGGTAAGAGAGTGAGAATTTCTAAGACGGCGGCGATCGACTCTGTACTCAGTCCATGGCTGGGTTCATCTAGTAAAAGTACTTTGGGGCAAGACATGAGGGCGCAGGCAATACCTAGATATTGGCGTTCGCCGCCAGACATTTCCCCGGCTAGTTTATTTTGCTTGGTAGCTAGTAAGGGAAACTCCTGATAGATTCGCTCTTTTTGCTGTTTGATTTTTTGTTTATTGCCTAGGGTGGTGCCACCTAGCTCTAGGTTATCGTTGACGGTGAGGCTAGGAAAGATGTTTTCGGCTTGAGGAGTATAGGCGATGCCAAATTTACGGGCGATCGATGGTTCTAGATTGGTGATATCAATGCCATCTAAGAGAATTTGGCCGGTGCGAGGACGAAGATTGCCAGAGAGAACTTTGAAGAGGGTGGATTTGCCGGAGCCATTGTCGCCAAGGATCAGGGTGATGGTATTGGTGGCAATTTGGAAAGAGATATCTTTAATAATGTCGCCTTGACCATACCCAGCGCAGATATTGTTAACAATTAATAGTGGTGAATTTGAATAATTATTCAGCATAGGGTGGTGAATCGCTTTGTTGGATGATGCTGCCATCTTTGATCTGAATCCAGCGATCACAGATGCTGGCTAAAAAATCTTGATCGTGTTCAATAATGACAATAGTAGTGCCAGTCTGTCGGAGTCGGCGCAATTCTGCAATTAATATAGGGCGGATTTGTCGTGATAAACCAGACATTGGTTCATCCAGTAACAGAAGCTGCGGATCACGAGAAATGGCACGGATGATTTCGATCGCTTTTTGTTGACCGAAGCTGAGGTCACTGGCTGGTTGGTTCGCGTAGGCCGAGAGATTAATGCGTTCTAATAATTCACGAGCATAGCTAATATTTAGGTGTAATACTGTGGCTCTTGGGGAGATGGCATTCCAAATTAACTGAAAAATACTGGTGGGTTGAATGAGGCTGAGATTTTCGAGGATGGTAAGTTCTGGGTGGAGACGAACTGATTGAAAGGTGCGGGCAATGCCTAAATTAGCAATGCGATCAGGGGTGAATTGGCGGATGGGCTTCCCCGAAAAGCTGGCAATGGCTTGATCGGCTGGGATCAGGCCAGTGAGAATGTTGAAAAACATCGATTTACCAGAACCGTTAGCGCCAAATATGCCATAAATTTGGCCGGTGGCTAGCTGGACATTTTGAATATCAATTGAGAAGTCGCTGTTGATTTTGCGGTAGAGGTGCTGGATCTCTAGCAAGGCTTTTGGGTTGGATGTTTGAAGATGTGGTGATTTGATGGAAGTGGGTGAAGAAAATTTGGTGGCAAATGGCTTGATCTGAGCAGCAAATAGTCCTTGAGGGCGATAAATGAGGATGAGGATCAGGATAATTGAGAAAATTACGTCCCGGAGAGCAGCCAATTTATAACTAGAAAGAGGCAGGAAGCGCAGGGCTTCGGGAATTAAGATCAACATCATTACGCCAAAGATAGTGCCGAGTAAAGATCTTTTACCACCCAGGGCGATCGCCGAAATAATCAGAAATGATTCGTCGATCGAGAATCGATTGGGGTCGAGAGACATGGAGTAGTGGGCATAGAGGCTACCGGCAATAGCTGCCCCGATCGCGGCAATGTTGAAGGCGGTGATTTTAAGCCGGAAGGTATCTGTACCCAAAGTTTGTAAGGAAATTTCATCGTTATCGATGCCCCGGAGAAAGATGCCGAATTGAGATTGTTCTAGTCGGTGTAGACAAAAAACTACTATGCCTGATATGACTAAAGAGAGTACTGCGGCACTGACGGGATCTTGGAAGGAAAAGCCGAAAATTTGAATAGAGGGGATGCCGGATAGTCCGCGACTGCCGCCGGTTAAAAATTCGGCGTTGCGGAAGCATTCTTGAATAATAATGCCGAATGCTAAGGTAGCGAGGGCTAAATAGTCTTGGCGCAAGCGCAGGAGGATATGGCTACTAAGGTAGGCAATGGTAGAGGTGATTACTACGCTACCAAACAGGTTGAAGGGGAAAACAATGGGTAGATTAAGGCTTAGAAGGGCGCTGGCGTAAGCACCTAGACCATAAAAGGCGGCTTGAGTGATACTAAAAATACCGCAGTAGCCAATCGCTAGATCAAGGCTGGTGGCTAAGATCCAGTAAATGCTGATGAGTACTACGAGATTCGCTAGGTATTCGAGCATGTTAGCGATTGGGGAAGAATTTGCTGCCGATGATGCCAGTGGGACGAAATAACAGAAAGACAATTAATACAATACTGCTGATGGTGGTTTTGTAGTTAGATGGCAGAAACCAAGCTGCCAGGTTTTCGATTAAGCCCAGCAGGAAGCCGCCGAGGAGCGCAGCAGGGACGTTGGGAATGCCGCCAATGATGGAGGCGATGATGCCTTTGAGAATAGCTTCCATGCCCATATCGAAGCGCAGGTCGCGCTCTAAGGACATGAGAATGCCACCAGCGGCGGCTAAGATGGCACTGAGGATGGTGGTTTGCAGGTAGAGAGTAGAGACGGGGAGGCCGATCGCCCTGGCAAGGGTGGGGGAGTCGGCGATCGCTTGGAGGCTTTTGCCGAATGTGGTTTTGTTCATAATCCACCAGAGGATGCTGAAAATAAGGCAGGCGCTAGCAATGATCCAACATTGGGTGAGGGTGATGCGAACTGTGGCAATTTCGATAACGTTTAGTGGCCATTGGTAAGTAAAGGTTCTGGAGCTGTTGAAGTACAGCAATAGTCCTTGCACAATGCTGAGAGAGGCGGTAGATGCTAAAAAAAGTGAGAAGTTGTTAGCTTGGCGCTGGCGCAGGGGACGATGAATGAGTATTTCGTTGAGCATGGCCAGGATGGTTGCGGCTCCGATGGCGAGGAGGATGGCGATCGCGGGATGGAGGTGGTAGGTCTCGAAGGCGAAGTAGAAGGCGAAGCCACCCACGAGCAGGACGCTGCCGTGGGCGAGGTAGAAGAAGCGATGGACGCTATAAACGAGGTTGAAGCCAGCGGAGATCGTGGCGTAGATGGCACCAGAAATAAAGGCGTTGGCTATTACTTGCAGCATGGTTTATTTTGCTACGGGAACATTTGCTGCTTCCACAAATTTTTTGCCGGTGACTTTTTTGATGGTGAAGCTGCTGGCTGGCCACTGGACTCGACCGGTGGGGCTGAAAGAGATGTGATTGGACGATGCACCAGCATAGTCTTTTCTGGCCAAGATGTTGGCGCGGATGGCTTCGCCGGTAGTGGCTCCTTCTTTCATGGCGGCGATCACTAGGTTGGTGGCATCGTAGGCATAAACGGCGGAGGGGGCTTTGGGCAATTCGTTATATTTAGCTTTGAATGCGGCATTGAAGGCATCTTGGGCGGGGGTGCTACGGGGAAAGGTGTAGGTGAGTCCTTCGATGTAGGTGCCGTATTGGTCGAGGTTGCTTTGGGTTTCGGAGGTGCTGGAGCTGACTATTTTGGAGGTGAGTCCGAGTTCTTTGGCTTGGCGCATGAAGGTGCCTTTGGTGGCTTGGTCGGCAAATTCGATGTAGATGGCATCGGGTTTTTGGGTTTTTAGTTTGGTGATTTGGGTGCGGAAGTCTTTGGAGTTGGCATCGCTGATGGGGTATTCGGAGGTGATGGTGACTCCTTTGGCGGTGGCGGCACGGGCGAAGGATTCGCGCCATTGGCTGCTGAAGGGGTCTTGGTTGAAGACGATGCTGACTTTTTTCAGGTTGTTTTTAACCAGGTAGTCGTTGAGGGCTTGCATTTCGATCGTTTCGGGGGTGTAGATCGAAAAGAAGTAGGGATAATCTTTTTTCGCTTCTACGCCGCTACTGATATCGGCACCAATGACTAGGGTTTTGCTAGCATCGGCGAGGGGAGCGATGGCGACAGCGGCATCGTCCCAGGTAGGACCAATGACAACAGGGACTTTTTTGATGTCAGTGAGTTTTTTGAAGGCACTAACATTATCATCAACTTTTTCGGCTTGGGCATCTTCACTGACTAGCTCGATCTGTTTGCCGTTGATGCCACCAGTTGTGTTCGCTTGATCGATCGCCATCTGCATTCCATTTTTTTCGGCTTGTCCCCAATCGGCGGCAGAACCGGTGAGGGCAAAGACTCCTCCCAACAAAATTTTGTCAGTGCTATTTTTGCTATTACTCTGTGGGTTGCATGAAGCAAGAGCAATTAGTGATATGCAAGTTATTGTTGCTGAGACGAAAATTTTTGTTTTCATATTTCTAACCTTTTGGCTATTATGTATTAAATATAACTTACCAATCCAGTTATTAGGTAATTCCTGCTACAGGCCAATAGAGATAGTTGATATAGGAAACAACATACTATGAGAAAAATTACTGATTAAATCAGATAGTTCTTCTGTAAATGGCTTGTCAGTTAAGAATTCAACAACATCTTTGTATTCAGAATAGTTATTCTTCTTGATTTCATTGATTTCCAAATACAAGTTAATGTTCCGGTTGACTGATTTAGGTAAATTCAGATGAGAACAGAGTGCCATAATATTTTCAGCCGTAATTGGCGGCTTCTTGAAAAATAAGTCATCTTCAATACTGCTGACTATTTTGTTGTAATGTGCTTCCTCAGATAAATTAGAGAAGTAAATAAATCCACCTGGATTAGTACAGTCAATGGCTTTGGTGAGAGAATTAGGTGATTGCATTGACCAATTTTTAATGTAATAAGCTGAATGAAAGAAAGTAATCAAGTCGAAAGATTCTTGTGGTTCATAGTCTTCCCATGTTGTCGTATTATAAGTAACTGTCATTCTTTGATAGGAATAAAGTTTTATATCATTACAAAAAATCTTACGTGCTCTTTTTGAAGGCTCTAGGTAATGATATTCGACGGAGATCCCTTGCTTATCAAGTAATTTTATTAAAGGGAATATAGGGTCGCCTAAACCTGCTCCTATATCCAACCACTTTATTTTAGATAATCCTTTTTCAATTATCATATTAATACAATCATTTTTAAGAGTAGATATCTCAAAAGGGATTGATTTTAAATGCTTTAAAAAAATCTTGTATGCATTTGGATTAGTTTCAAAGATATTGAATGGATATGTGTCCCACGTATTATCTAATATTTTTTTACTCAGTTTAAGTTCAGTTAAAGTCATAAGTCATTATTTCCATTTAGTTTGCTTATTGCTTCTCGAAAGTCATTTGTTAATTGTAAATATCACTTCCTCCCAAGGTATTTTATAAAATGTAATTTCTCCTTTTTGAATTACAAAATCTTCAAATAAAGATCTGACATTTTCCTTTTCACAAAGTAATTTTATATCCACTCTATGCAAAAAAGAAATCGACTCTGCTAATTGGCATTCGTTAATATCCTCAGATTGCTTGATTTCTAAAAAAGATGATATGTGCTGCTTCGTAAACTCTAGAGAGCATTTACGAAGCAGGCACTCTAAGTCCTCTGCAAAGCAGTACTGCCCATAAAAGTTCACTAGGTCAGAATCTTTCATCAATCTAGCTATATCATCTTTTCTGTAATAAATTGGCGATTGTTTTGAATCAATTGTTAAAATTAATTTTCCGTTTGTATTGATTACATTAATAATATCTTGAATTAACTTTTCCCACTCACTAAAATGATATAAAATGTGTGTACCAATCACCAAATCAAATTTATTACAAGTCGATTTTACTGATTCCAGAAAATCCATAAAATTAATATGTTTTGCATTAAAATTCACTTTTTCTGATAAGTTAAGATTTTTTAAAATTTGGAAAGGATAAGGATCTGGTTCGATAGCAACAACATCAAAACTCAAATTAGCATACATTGATAATAACTCATTTATGATGTATGGAATGATTTTGCCATCAGAACTACCAATATCCAGCATTGTTACTTGGTTGTAAAAAGGCGCTAGCTTTGATTGAGAAGCTATTGATTTAGATAAACGCAGTTCTCGATCTGGTTGAACAGCTCGGAAATTAACAAACTTTTTATAGTTATCACCAAATTCAATTGAATTTTGTTTTTGCATTTATAAGCCCTCTTTTTTATATGAATCAATAAAAGCAAATGTTATATTTGCTGCTATTAATTGAAGGGCTGTTGCTCCAGCAAAAAATGAGGTGAGAGAGTCTGTAGAAGTATGTTTTATTGAATTAAAATAGACAACTAAAATGAGGTAATACAATGTAAAAATAATGACGGACACAAAAGATGGGATGTCAACAAAAATAAAAAAATACTTTGATTTTAATCTTAGCTTTTTAAAAGAATTTTCTAAGTTCACATTTGGATTACTATTTCTATTAAGCTTTCTGAGTTCGTCATTCCACATAAGAAATAGAAACAAATCCAAAAAAGCAAATCCTATAATTCCTGTGACCGGGGCAAAATTTAATATGTTTTTAATTGAGTTCACAAAGATTTCGTTGGATATGAGATTCGTTCTAATTAATATTGTTGAGAAAATCAAAAGTGCAATGGGCACAGTAAATATTCCAGCCAAGCCATTAAGAAGTACATTCTTTGAACTATTTGGTGCTTTTGGAGCTTCTAATACGAAACAGATAAGATATATTGCTGACCATATTAAAGAACCTATTTCCCAACTATCTCTATAACCTAATTTAAATAGGAAACCTAATATTATTGTTATTAAAACTGCAAATAGTCCACGGATAGCCCAGATATTGATGCGTTTAGCATCAATATTTTGAAGTATTCTTTCTTTTGTCCATGGGACAAGAATTTTTAGTCTCTTTTTTGTTTTAGTAATAATCTTTGGAGTTTTAATCATTGCTTTTTGCTGACGGTTTTATTTAATTCAATATTTACTGATGTATTGCGTTCTTGATTGTGTTCTTTTTATAGAATTCAACTGAATCATATAAATACCCTCTCTGCATTAAGATGACTTTTATACAATAAGATGCTATTTTGAAAGCAGAATTCGGATCAATATTATTTTTATCTGAAAGTCTTGTTTTTGCCGATAACAATTTAAAATCCAAGTTAAATCCTATGCTTGGGTAAAAAAGATGACAAACTATTAAATAGGCTTCCAACTCTTTCCATGTTTCCAAATTAGGTAAGCCTGTTTCATTACTTCTGGATTCCCCTCGAATAATAGTTGTAACAATTTCGGGATTTGTATAAGCAACTTTTTGAAAATGTTCAATTTTTAATTCGTCAATACCCTGTATATCTGAAAAATCTGTAGTTACTTCCCTTCTAGGCTGCGCCCACAAAGGCACCGGCGCAAACGAAGCATGACAAACCTCATGCCCCACATCCGCCATCCAATCCCAATCCACCGCCCCCTTAGCCCGCGCCGAAGCCAACCAAACCCGCTCCACCCCATCAGCCGATCGCCGCCAAGCCACCCCATGATGCTTCACCGCCGAACAAGGAATCAAACCCATCGGCAAACTTCGATCGGTATTAACCGACTCATGACCCAAACCACCATCCAACGAATAATACAAAATCCACGGCTGCACATCCCGCTGCACCGTCATAAAATGCCGAATCTCCGGCTCAGTCAACAAACCCAACTCCACAAAGCGCCCCAGCCGCTCTTGCCACCGCCCAAACTCCCCCGCCAAAAACACCGGCAAAGCCTCCACAAAATCGATCACCCGCCGCTGCGCCACACCCACATCAAACACAACCTCGATCGACTTCGGCAAATGCAACCGCAAATGCTCCGGCAAACCATCAGAAATCCATTCATGTAAATCACCCGTAGACATAACCGGCAAGTCATTCCAAGGCAACCGAGATTCAAAAAACTGCATAGAAATTAAGCAACTTAGAAATAAATTAATCTAGCACGACTAAATATAAAGCTTGCCCCATAGAAAAATGGTGGAAGTGTAACATTTCTTTATTTAGTACCAACCAAGCGGGTTCTAAATCAAATAAGACCCACATATTCGATCGATGTTCCACCAAGCAGCCAAAAACAGTACAGAATGCCATTACCAAATCTTAAATCCTTGCAACCATGCCACCAACTGACAGTCTGTTAGGAATCGCCTAAGATTCCAGCCTGAGACAAAATCGATCGGGCAGCCAAATACTCTACCCGATTCATCTGCAATAAATTTACTGTCGATCGACCAATCCCCGTCAAAGGCTCAATTATCCCAGAATCTTCCAAAACCCGAAAATGCTCTGACCATCTATGAAGACGTGGATGGTAGAGTCGCTCGATATCTACTGTTTCTGGATCGATCGAAGCAATGTCGCTTCCCTTGGCTTGATTACACAAAGTACACGACAATGCCAAATTCTCTGCAACCGTTTCACCGCCATGCTTTTCAGCAATTACATGATCAACCTGATGCTTCGCCAATACAATTTCTTGAGGAATCAAACAATACTCACAGCAATTCTGTGCCCTTTCCACCACCAGCCGACGCAAACTAGCTGGAATATAGGTTTTGCTCATGCTGATGCGGCTTCCTTAATTTTTACTAAAGCCCGAGCCTTAGCCATTCTTACCAAATGCTCCACAAACTCATACTGTTGCCAAAGACGCTGTTCCCCATGGTTCAGACCCTCCATCTTATTCTTCTGCAGCAGCTCCTCAATCTCCGCCTGCAACTTATCTGATAACCTCAAAGCCAAAGTTTCTTGGGGTGATGGCAACTGTGCTAAAAACTCCAATACCTCAGTTAAACCAGAAAAACCCTGAGTAGGATTTGCTTGTATCTGCTGCAATCCCAGCGCTAAAATCTGCGGCAGCTCATCTTGCAAAAGCTCCAACTGCTTCATCATGTCATCAGGAACGTCCACAGTAATTTGCATTATTTATTGCTACCATTCTACGTTTCAAGTCTACCCTCTCATTCTGGCATACTATCTCGTCATAGCCAACCTACGTTCTAAAATTGATCAGAATTCATAGTATCGGAATTATAATTTAGTTAGGGGTACACAACGCCCACAATGTATGTTTTAGCAATTCTTTGAGGACAATAAAAAATGCCTGAACAATTAGAAGAGCGATTGGCTTACTTAGAAGCTGAAGTGGCCAAGCTTAAAAATAAAGCAGAAAATGGTTCAGCACCTGTTCCGTGGTGGGAAGCGATAACCGGGACTTTTGCTGATAATCCAGATTACGATGAAGCGATGCAGTTAGGTCGTGAGTATCGCGAATCGCTACGCCCAAATTCTGCACAGCTAACCGAGTAGATAAATGTATATTCTAGATACAGATCACCTTAGCGTTATGGATCGTGGAGGGGCTGGTATAGCGCTCGCAATAGTTCTGATTTCGGTCAAATTATCGACTTGCAGATTGAGGATTGGACGTAAAAAGTTTGCAAGCCGTAGCTACGATCAATCACTGCCTTGCTTGATCAATTCATAACAATCCCAATTCTCGCAACTTTGCCCTCAGTGCTTCATTTTGTTGTTCTGCGGCATCAGCTCGATCGCGTTCTTGCTGGGTTTCTAGCTTTGCTTGCTGTGTCTCTAATTTTGCTTGCTGGGTTTCGAGTTGAGCTTGTTTTTTCTGCTGGTTGATCTCCATAACCGATAAAAACAAATCATTGTCGGGAGTATAAATTTCTAGCTCATCGCCCAGCTCAAATCTCACATCAAGTCGAGGGCTAACCCAACCAGCAATATTGCCAATTCCTTGTAAAATGCCATTTTGTCTCAACCAGCCAGTAAAATCCACCCGATCTGGATCATAGATATAGTATTCTTCCACCCCATACTTATTGTAGAAATCAAACTTGGCGGCCATCTCAGCCAATCGATTCCCTGGCGACAAGATCTCAAATACGACTTGGGGCGCAATGTTGCCTTCAATCCACTGCATATAAGAACCTCGGTATCCTTTGGGTCGGCCAAAAGCCACCATGGCATCGGGGGCACGACAAATCTTGTTGTTGCCCTCTACCGGATACCACAGTAAATCACCGGCTACAAACACATCTGGGTTATCTGCAAACAGAATTTCTAGATTTTCTTTGATTTTGACAATCCAGCTAAACTGCAAGGTATTATCTGACATCGGCTGACCATCGCTATCTGGGTAGATGACTGCTGGTTTGGGAATTTGGGAAACCATAGATCATATGGGTTGTTAGTGTCTATATACTAGCTGATCTAGCCAGCTTGCGCTTGGCCTGTTGCCATAGCACTTCTAATTCAGCCAAAGAATAATCGGTAAGTGGTCGATCGATCACTGCTTCCATTTGCTCTAAGCGCTGACCAAACCGATTCAAAGTGCCCTGCAACCCCCGCTCAGGATCTAACTTATACCATCGAGCCAGGTTCACTACTGTAAATAATAAGTCTCCCAGTTCAGATTCTTGATGCTCTGCGTCATCAGTCTGTACTGCTTCTTTAAATTCATCCAGCTCTTCCGCGAACTTATCCCACACATCTGCTACTTTTTCCCACTCGAAGCCAAACTTAGTGGCCGCTGCCGAAACTTTGACGGCGGCAGTGAGGGGTGGCATGGTTTCGGTGTATTTTTTGATTTTCTGGCTGGGTAGAGATCGATCGACTCCTTTCTCGCCAGCTTTAATCTGATCCCAGTTATCTCGAACTTCAGCAACACTGTTAACTTGGGTATCACCAAAAACATGAGGATGGCGACGGATTAATTTGTTACTGATCCCTTTGGCAACTTCAGCCAGGGTGAAATTTCCGGTTTCGCTGGCGATTTGGGCTTGCAGGACTACTTGCAGCAATAGATCACCCAGTTCTTCGACAATCAAATCTGGCTGGTGCGATCGAATAGCATGAACTGTTTCGTAGGCTTCTTCAATGATGTAGGGGGTCAAACTTTCAGGGGTCTGCTCCAAATCCCAGGGGCAACCGTTTTCCGGATCACGCAGACGGGCGACGACATCGATTAGCTCTTGCAAAGCGGGCAGCATGTTGGATTTCATCACAGGGTTGGCCATAAATTCTTCCTTGCTATTCTATTCGCGATGGGCAATAAAAAAGCGCTCAATCAAACGAGCGCCCCAAGAGCATGAATTCCAAAACTGTTGATTATTGTTTAATTTCGCAAGTCAAAGGACAAGCCGCATAAGTGGTGGTGTGGAGTACTTCACTGCTACCGTTCAACCAACCCAACCAGCTTACTTGCTCCGGATGGATGCCTTTAGCTGTCAACATCGCGGCAGTGGTTATGACGGCAAAAATATTTAAACCCAAAATGCTACCGGCCACTAGTAATACTGCGCTCATCGGTAAAATCGGGTGAAGAGCCACAGATAACAGTGCGCCGACGGTAGCCATTACTGCTACCAGCGGGAAGCCCACAACTAGCAGACAAACTGCTAGAGCAAAACACCATACCAAAAAGCTCTTAGTGACAGCCAGGGAATTCTTTCTGTTCAGGGAATTTTCAGTTACTTGCATGATGTTAATCTCCAGTGGTTTATATGAATACCGGTTAAGATTCGACGGATTATTGTCTTACTTGCGGCGGGGATCGATTGCTTGGTTTCTACAATATAAAGGATGATCCCTAACAAGTATGAGATGTTCGCAATGATTTGTTACATGGAGAAGAGTTTCGATGAGTTTAATTACCTACCAGATTTTATGTTTAATTGATGATTTATCTAAATAGAACAATTTATTTCGTGACTAAAGTATTTGATACTAAAATCTCAAGCTCTTGCATAGCATCTAATACAGCATCAAAATTGTTAAAAAAGCACCCTGGATATCAACGTATTTGATGAGTATTTATACTGGATCGACTTATCCGCTAAAAATTAGGGGATAATATGAGAAGTTTTGTAACAATATCCATTCATCCCATGTCCCTGCTGCGCCGCATTCCCCTTGGACCTACCCTAATTAGTATTGGTGGTCTGCTAACTCTGATCGGCTTTGGTGCCTATGCCGTCGATAACCCCACACTGAACTTAATCGGCTTTTTCTATGGCGTGCCGTTGCTTTTGGGTGGCTTAGCGCTCAAATCGGCAGAGTTGCGCCCAGTGCCATTGGCAGATCCAGAGCCAGAAATGATGGCCATCCGTGAAGCACAGCAGACAGCCATTCTCAAGCAAATTCGCCAAGATGTGACTCGTTTTCGCTATGGCCAAGAAGCTCACTTAGATGTGGCCTTAGAAAAATTGGGTTTATCGCCCACTGACGATGAGCGGCCAGTAATCAGAGGAATGCGAGAAGAATTGATCGATGATAAATATGCCTTGATTCTGGAATTTTACACACCGTTGATTCCTCTAGAAACTTGGTATGAGAAGCAAGAAAAAATCACCAAGTTCTTTGGCCCAGGTATTTATACCACCATTAAACCCACCAGTGATGAGGATTTAGACCTAGCTTTAATTGTCGGTGTACCCACTGCTACCACCTTGGAAGTCAGCTAATTTTTCTCTAGTCGCACTGCATACCACTGTATATATTGACCTTTACCCAGATCTAGCTCACAGTAGTTGTCTAATAAGTAGGCTGCGCGCGCGGCGGTAGATAATTTGGCCAAGACATCTGCCGGAAAGTCGATATCTGCATGATTCAATAGAGTCTCAGAGAGTTTTACCAACATTTCGGCGGCAGTGACAATTTCTTCCGGTTGGCCAGTGGTGAGCACCACATACTCATCTTCTTGAAACATTAGTGAATCTGTCATAGCAAGATGAACCCCCTTCTTAGTCTTAAATACGAACCAGCCCTCGCCGACTTGGGCAATGATTATTACGATGACGTGTCGGCGGCAGATTTTCCGCAGCACACCTTACGTTGGCGCAATGATCACATCTTAGCTCAGTTGGGTTTAGACCCGGCCAATGTGCAAGATGCAGACTTTGTAGAAGCCTTTGGCAAATTTGCTGGTCATCCGCAGCCGTTGCTGGCTTTGCGCTACCACGGCTACCAGTTTGGCACTTATAATCCCGGCTTGGGTGACGGGCGGGGATTTCTGTATGGCCAAGTGCGAGGGATCGATCGGGAGCTGTACGACTTTGGTACCAAGGGTTCTGGCCGTACTCCTTACTCCCGAGGTGGAGATGGAATGCTGACGCTCAAGGGCGCGATACGGGAGGTGTTGGCGGCGGAGTCTTTGCAACGCATGGGAGTCAAGACTTCTCGTTGTTTAAGTGTGGTAGAAACTGGGCTGGATCTCTGGCGGGGCGATGAGCCATCACCAACTAGATCGGCGGTGATGGTGCGATTTAGCCGATCGCATATTCGGTTTGGTACTTTCGATCGACTGCACTACTTAAAGAGACCAGATTTGACCCGACGGTTGTTGGATCATGTGATTGCGGTTTACTATCCCCATCTAGATGGGGCGGACAGTAAATATCTGAGTTTCTACCAAGAGTTAGTCGATCGGGTGGCAGATTTGGTAGCCCAATGGATGGCGGCGGGTTTTTGTCATGCAGTGTTGAACACCGACAATATGTCGATTACTGGCGAAAGCTTTGACTATGGCCCCTTTGCTTTTTTGCCCACCTATCAGCCCGAGTTTACAGCGGCTTATTTTGACTATGGCGGTCGCTACAGTTATGCCAACCAGCCAGGAATTTGTCAGATGAACTTAGAAATTTTGCAAAAGCCCCTGCTGGCGGTATTAAACCAGGGCGATATGGATGAGGCTTTGGCGACTTTTGCCGATCGCTATGCCCAAAGCTATCAAGATTTGATGTGGCAAAAGCTGGGTCTAACCGGGGAAATCACTGATCAGGGTCTGAAGTTGCTGAATGCCACGATCGAGTTATTAGATCAGACCCAAATTGGCTATCATGAGTTTTTTACGCTGGTGACCCAGCGTTGGATAAGTAAATGGCAGGAAGATTTTAATCTGATCTTAGGCGATGTAGATTGGTTACAATCAGCAGGCAAAGAATCGATCAGAGATCTCTGGCAGCAGCTATATCACCAGGCGATCGGGTCTTTAACTCCCGAGCAACTTGCGCTGGTGGGGACAACTTTGCAGCGAGCAAATCCGGCGACTGTCCCTTTGCGTCCATTGATTGAAGAGGTGTGGGACTCGATCGCTCAAGAAGATAACTGGCAGCCTTTCTATGATTTGGTGGCAAGATTGCAGGTTTAATTTCTATTCATTCAAAAGTTCAAAATCCCCCATTGCGATTAGCCAATTTCGATTAAGATGTCATGTCTATTCTAAATTCAGTCAGGCATAACATGGATGCAGCCGATGCGGTGAAAGTAGCGCGGGATTTGCTTTTTAAACAAGCGATGGTGAGTATTAACGGTGAATGGGCGGGTAGCTTAGCGGCGATTCCTAGCGGCAAATCTGAGTCCACCTTAAACTACAGCGAAATCTTTATTCGCGACAACGTGCCCACCATGGCCTATATGTTGGTAGTTGGTGAATACAGCACCGTCAAGAATTTTTTGTTGACTTGCTTACAATTGCAAAGCACCCAGTTTCAGACCAGGGGGATCTTTCCTACCAGCTTTGCTGAACATGAGGGGCAACTCATTCCAGACTATGGCCAACGGGCGATCGGGCGGGTAGTCTCGATCGATGCCACCCTATGGTGGCCAATTCTCACCTGGGCTTATGTAAAACGCACCGGAGATTACGAATTTGCTCGATCGGCAGCAGTGCAAAATGGCTTGAATGCTTTCCTGGAACTAGTGCTCCATCCTGGTTTTCGGGATGCCCCCACCTTGTATGTGCCGGATGGGGCATTTATGATCGATCGACCGATGGATGTATGGGGTGCGCCTTTAGAAATTCAAAGCCTGCTCTATGGAGCGTTGTTGAGTGCTGCGGGTCTATTACAGATTGATCTCAAAGAGCGCCAAGAGCGAAGTATTGCTAACCTGCACCAAGCCGAGCGGCTAGAAACTTGTTTGGCTTGGATTGTGCGGTTGCGACGCTATATGTTGATGCATTACTGGGTGACTAGTACGACTGTCCAAGTTCTGCGGCGACGACCGACTGAGCAATATGGAGAATCGATCGAAAACGAATACAATATTCAAACCGAAACTATTCCACACTGGTTGCAACATTGGCTAGGCCATCAGGGCGGTTACCTAATTGGCAATATCCGCACTGGTCGCCCCGATTTTCGCTTTTTTACTCTGGGTAATTGCCTGGGTTCGATATTTGATTTAATTGCGCCACCACAGCAGCTATCGCTGTTTCAGTTGGTCTTGAATAATCGCCAGAATTTAGTAGCAGAGATGCCTTTACGAATTTGTCATCCGCCTTTAGAAGAAGTAGATTGGCGGAAAAAAACTGGGTTCGATCGCAAGAATCTTCCCTGGTGCTATCACAATGCTGGTCATTGGCCTTGTTTGCTGTGGTTCTTGGCTTTAGCTGTGCTCCGTCATCCCCAAAAAGATTCTTTGGTTGTCCAAGAGTCGGAGGTGTTGCTGCACCATTCTTACAATTTGATGTTGAACCAATTGCCATCTCAGCAGTGGGCAGAGTATTTTGATGGGCCAACCGGGGCTTGGCAGGGTCAACAGGCGCGGGTGAACCAAACTTGGACGATCGTGGGCTTTCTGTTGGCGCATCATTTGCTCCATGAAAATTCTGCTGATGCCAATGTTTTAGATGTACCCCACATCGGAGATTTTAATTTGGGTGGTCAAAAAGAATAAGGCACATCAACATATACAGCTCGATAGGTATCACCATGCTGATCGACATCAGTAGTTTTACCAAGATACAAACTTTTGTGAAGGTTTTTAACCATATCTTGCCAGCGACTCCCAGCGCCGCAGATAATTCTGTTGCAGACGATGCCTATCACTACATTAATTATTAAGTTTTATGTTTAAAAAACTGTTCGGCAAAAAAGACGGCTTCTATATGCAGGTTGATGAGTCTGCACCTCCTATAGCTAATGCACCCAAAGCAGAAGCGCCCAAAACTAAAACCGAAGCTGCCCCAGCAAAAGTATCTCCAGCAGCGGAAATTGCTGGCGTGGCACCACCCGTAGTCGCAGAATTTACTGCTGCAACTGATCAAGCTAATCAAACCGATAAAAAAGCCAAGTCAGCTAAGACTTCTATCAAAAAAGACAAGAAAGACAAGAAAGAGGATGCAAAAGCTAAAGTTCCGTCAGAAGTTGTCGCAGCAGTAGCTGATACTGTCGCTCCATCTGCTCCGGCTATCACTAACTTTGCCACTGACTACCTGGTTATTCCAGCCGTTGCCGGTAATCGTCGTCGTCCTGGTGCCAATATGAAAGGTTTTATGACCATGGCCAGAGAAGTTAAGGAAACTAAAAAAGGCAGTCAAGGAAACCAACAAGTTCAGCAAAAAATTGAAGAAGCAAAGAAAGCTTAATTGAATTCTGTGTTTTTGTTGGCTCTATTGATTTGGTGGCGTGAAAATATTGCACCGCTATAGAGCTGAAAAGCTGAGTCCCATAGACTGGGTTGTCGGCGCACCAATTGCAGGTGTGCCGGTATTTTTTCTAGCAGATCTGGATAGCCTAAAGCAGTTTCAGCAAAAGGAGTAAACTCTTTCCAATGTGGAACTTGGTGTGGGGCTTGGGCGATTTGCGCTTGGACTCGATCGAGTAATTTTTGCCAGTTTTCGCGACTGGTGCTAAGTTTGTCGATTTTTTCGCCCGCTTGCTGAAAAACAAAGTTTTGGCTGCATAGGCGCAGAATTACCTGCTTACAAGGCAAATGCAGATCCCACACCTGTACGTAGTCCAAGACTTGGGATTTGTACTGGACTTTGGTTTTGGTAGTCGAAGAACTGGTCTGGGTAATCTCTTCAAAAATTGGCAATAGCCCGCTGACTATCCCTTGGACATCTGGCCAGTCATAGCTGCGGCGAAACTCGTTGCCATGGCCATCTATTCCAGTTAATTTAGCTTTGGGACTAAAAGCATCAATAGATTTTACTTGAACGACTTCTGGCTGATCTAGACGATCGATCGATAGAGCAAAGGCTGGAATACCTGCGGCTTGAAATTGGCGTTCATAGAAGCTCATTTCGCCCATTTTGCCGACCCGATAAACACGACTACTGCGACTGGGTATGAGCAGTCGGGCATTGTAGGTTTCTATTTTCATGATTTGGGCAAATTTTAGAGCTATGGCTGTTTTGGCTGCTGGTGCTACTGGTTCTAAAATTAGTAATCCTGCTGTCTGGTCGTTTTCTAAATCCTTACTATTACTAATGGCGATCAAATCTTGCTGAGCTACAGCGCGTGCCGTCTCGATTTGAGCCGCTTGGATAGCCTTGATGCGTTCAATGCCCTGGCGAGCTGCCTGACAGATTTTAGGATCGACCAAATCGGCTTGTAAAAGCTGGCGATAGATTTTTTCAGCACTCTCGAACTGAGCAGTAGCCTCTTGCAGCTTGCCGTTATACAACTTGACTTGGTTGCTGTCAGGCTGTTTCTCGGTCAGTTTAGCTAAGATGCTACTGGCTGTTTGGTGGTCATGGCGCTGGAGGGCTGCTTCAACTTGTTCGAGCATTGTGGGCTAGACCTCTGTAAAATAATGAAGAAGGCTTTTAAACCTTAGAATACCCAACGCTTCGATCAGTATTTCTACTACCGATGTAACTTCCCGAAGCATCTGATAAGTTTTTACGATTTGTCAGGGGTTGTCGCTAGCATTTTCTTTGGGTAGCATAGATCTAACGAGCGGCTGAATTGACGAGATTTTTCACTGCTCAAAACATATGTATCCAGAGGCCTGAGGTATATGGCAATCTGTAAAAAAAATTGCTAAGATGATTTCCCGTGAGGATTGGCATTGATCATATTTTCGTAAGTTTTCGTATTAACCGCTCCATATATCTGTAAAAAAATACCTCGGATAAAATGCCAGTAAAACCAGCCCATTCCTCTACCGGTGCTTCTGCTGTGGCAGATCCTCTTCCAGCGGGTAGTCTCCCCTCTGGCAGCTTGATTGACATGCCTTCCCAAGGATTCTCCCTCGATGTGATCGGAGATGCTCCGGTTGCTACAATTAGTCGCTCTGAGGAAGATCATTCGTTTTTTACAGACATTAATGACACTATTACCAAGTTCCGCTCTTGCCTAGAGCGGCATCGCGGTGAGCGCCAGTTGGTTCTGCTCCAAGATTTTCCTGACCCCGATGCTTTATCTGGAGCTTGGGCCTATCAATTAATTGCCAAGCAGTATGGTATTCAATGCGAAATGGTCTATGCAGGGACACTTAGCCATCAAGAAAATATAGCTTTGGTGAAGCTGACTGGCTTGCCTGCTAAGCGCTGGCCAGCCAATATCATCAAAGAAAAAGATCTCTCGGTCTACCAAGGCTGTGTGCTGATAGACAATCAAGGCACTACCTGCCAGCTTCTTGAACAAGTGTTAGAGGCTGGCATTCCTATTACGGTGATTATCGATCACCACAGCCAGCAAGAAGAGCTGTCTGCGGAGTTTGTCGATATTCGCCCTTCGACTAGAGCCACAGCTACGATTTTGACGCAATATTTGCAGGGTGGGCTGCTGAAGCTCGATAGCAATATGAGCGATCATGTGAAGTGTGCCACTGCTCTGATGCATGGTTTGCGATCGGATACTAACCGGTTAATGCAGGCTCAAGAAGAAGACTTTGTGGCAGCGGGCTATCTCAGCCGCTTCTATGATGCGCAGTTGCTAAATGCGGTGCTGCAAGTTCATCGATCGAAGCGAGTGATGGATGTAATTCAGCGCTCTTTGACTAACCGAGTGGTGCAAAACAACTTTTTGATTGCGGGGGTGGGCTATTTACGCTACGACGATCGAGATGCAATCCCCCAGGCCGCCGATTTCTTGGTGACTGAAGAAAACGTCCACACTGCGGTGGTTTATGGCATTGTGCATGATGAAGACGAGGAAGTTGAGGTAGTGATTGGTTCACTGCGTACTTCTAAGCTTACGCTCGACCCCGATGAGTTTATCAAAGAGGCTTTTGGTAAAAATATCGAGGGTCGTTTCTTTGGTGGTGGTCGGTTTACTGCGGGCGGCTTCGAGATTCCGGTGGGCTTTTTGGGTGGTTCTAACGAAAATTCTGACTTCGCCAAAATGAAGTGGGAAGTCTTTGATAACCAAATCAAGCAAAAGCTGCTGCGATTAGTGAATCCTTCGGATAATCTGTAGGAGTTTATCTCAGGCAGCGGCATACCTCATTAGCCTGTGTGATGGGGTATTTTAAGCTATGGCAAATCCGGTGTATTCTGGTCATAAGCCAGGTTGATGCTGGGTTGGCGTTTTTGAATTTGGAATTACTGAGAGGGATAAGACATGGAGATTTTTTTGATGCGCCATGGTATTGCTGAAGATCTACAGCCTGGTGAAGTAGATGCCGATCGAGAGCTAACCACCAAAGGCATTGCTAAAACTGGCCGGGTTGCCATCAGTATGCAGGAAAAAGGTTGGAAATTCGATCTGGTATTAGCTAGTCCTTTGGTGCGTGCCCGTCAGACGGCACAGATTCTGTTGGAATCTGGATTAAGTAAAATACTGGAAATTCATCCACCTCTAGCACCGGAAGGTTTGTTGGATAATTGGTTGCAATGGTTGCAATCTTATCAATCAGCCCATCCCACACTAAAAAGATTGGTATTGGTAGGTCATGAGCCAAATTTGAGTCAATGGGCCGAGACTTTGGTGTTTGGTCAGGTGTTCGATCGCATTCACTTAAAAAAAGCCGGTGTGATTGCTCTGCAAGCCCCAGATACCGCAGAAATTATTGGCAAATGTGAGCTACTGTGGCTAGTGCCGCCAAAATGTTGGATCTGAGGCAGCAATTTTGGGCAAAGTTACTAGGTATCACAATTTTGGTGAAGATTTTTGATAAAATCGCTACAGCGCTGTGGCGCGGACTCCACCAACCTTGTAAATATCTCCCATGACAGCAAAAAAAACGGTAATATCCCCCTCCATCTTGTCTGCCGACTTTGGCAAACTGGGTGCTGAAATTCAAGCAGTAGACCAAGCCGGTGCCGACTGGATTCACGTAGATGTTATGGATGGTCGGTTCGTACCAAACATCACGATCGGGCCATTAATTGTGGAAGCTGTACGTCCTCATACTAAGAAGCCTTTGGATGTGCATTTAATGATCGTGGAGCCAGAGCGCTATGTGGCAGATTTTGCCAAGGCGGGTGCTGATATTATTTCGGTACATGCCGAAACCAGTTCTACTACCCACCTGCACCGCACTTTGGGCATGATTAAAGATTTGGGTAAGATGGCTGGGGTGGTATTAAATCCGGGGACTTCTTTGGATACGATCGAATATGTCTTAGACCTCTGTGATCTGGTTTTAATCATGAGTGTGAACCCTGGTTTTGGTGGTCAGAGCTTTATTCCAGGTGTAGTGCCCAAAATTGCTAAGCTGCGTCAAATGTGCAACGAACGCGATCTAGATCCTTGGATTGAGGTAGATGGTGGCCTGAAGGGTAACAATACTTGGCAGGTGCTAGAAGCTGGTGCTAATGCAATTGTGGCTGGTTCGGCGGTATTTAATACTCCCGACTATGCAACGGCGATCGATGGCATCCGGAACAGCCGTCGTCCTGAGTTGGTTGCCGCCTAGTTGTTTGCGGTAAAAACTAAGTTTCAATTATTTATATTTAATATTTGGCAAAGATTAGGCCACGTAGTGCGTGGCCTTGTTTTATCATGTCCCCAAAATTAATTCCCCCTTGGTTACATTGGCTAGATGAAACCCCCAGCACCAATAGTTGGTCGATCGAACATTCCTTTGAACTCCAGCATGGTGATGTGGTTTTTACCCCCCGGCAAACCGCTGGCCGGGGACAATTCGATCGAGTGTGGTACTCTCCACCAGGAGTGTTAACCGCCAGTTTTATTTTGGATGGTCTAAACCCCACCCAACAAAGCGGTCTGAGCCTCGCTGTAGGTTTGGCGGTAATTTACGCGATCGAAGACCTAGCAGTTTCTTGTCAAAATTGCCTGCAACTCAAGTGGCCTAACGATATTTGGTACGATCAACGAAAACTAGCAGGCATCCTCTGCGAAGTCACCAAAAACCGAGTAATTATTGGTATTGGCTGTAACTTGCGAGTAGATTTTGCTGCTGCTAAATTGAACAATGAAATCACCGGGAATCCCGTCAGCCTGCATCAAATTCACCCAATTGCCATTGATGATCTGACCTTGTTGGAAAGACTTCGCCATTACCTATTGGAAACCGCTGGACTTTTTCAGTACAGCGGCCTTGACCGACTGTTGCCGGAGCTACAAAGACGCGATGGACTGCGAGATCGATCGATCATCTTAGAATTACCAAACCAAACCATTGAGGGCACTGGAGCTGGTCTTAATAGCTTGGGACACTTACAGATTCGCTTAGCCAATCAACAACTACAATCTTTTGCTGCTGGTAGAGTACGCCTTAATTCAGCAAGTATTTACTAAAGAATTAATAACGAGCGACCCCGTCTTCTCTGGCAGCTTTTTGGACTGCTGCTGTCACCGCCGTTGATACCCGAGGATCAAAGACCGATGGCACAATGTAATCGCGGTTCAAATCCGTAGGATTCACCAAAGAGGCGATCGCCTTAGCCGCTTCTAGATACATATTAGAAGTGAGCTGCTTTGCCCGACAATCCAATGCCCCCCGAAACAGACCGGGAAAAGCTAGTACATTATTGATCTGGTTAGGATAGTCACTACGTCCGGTGGCCATTACCGCTACGATATCGGCAATGAGTTCTGGCTGAATCTCCGGAATCGGATTGGCCATCGCAAAAACGATCGGCTTGGCAGCCATAGCTTGCACCATCTCTGGTGTGACCACACCCGGAGCACTGAGTCCAATAAACACATCGGCACCCACCATCGCATCAGCAAGGCTACCGCCTTTGGCCACCGCCAAAGCTTGCTTCTCGGGGGTCAAGTCTGTCCGGTCTTTAGCAATAATGCCCTTGGAATCACACAGGCAAATATGCTGTGCTCCAGCCAATTTCAACAAATTAGCAACAGCAATACCCGCCGCACCAGCACCATTAAAGACAATCTTGACAGTAGCAATTTGTTTTTCGGCCACCTTGAGGGCATTAAGCAAAGCAGCTAAGGTAACGATCGCGGTGCCGTGTTGATCGTCGTGAAATACCGGAATATCTAAGGCTGCTTTTAGCCGCTTTTCAATCTCAAAGCAGCGCGGCGCAGCAATGTCTTCCAGGTTAATGCCGCCGAATACCGGGGCAAGGTTAACCACAATATTGACAATCTCGTCGGTATCTTGAGTAGTCAGGCAAATCGGAAAAGCATCGATGCCCGCAAACTCCTTAAACAGCATGGCTTTGCCTTCCATCACCGGCAGCGAAGCCTCGGCTCCTAAATTTCCCAAGCCCAATACCGCACTGCCATCGGTAACGATCGCCACCATGTTGCCTTTGACCGTCAAGTTATAAACCTGCGCCGGATCAGCAGCGATCGCCTGACAGACTCGACCCACACCAGGCGTATAGGCCATCGCCAAATCAGACTGGCGATCGAGAGAAATCTTGCTCTCGATCCGAATTTTGCCACCCCGGTGCAACTGCATGGTGCGATCGTACAGGCTCAACACTTTGACTTCAGCAATGCTTTTGATCGCGGCGCTAATCTGATCGCCATGCTCGGTGCTGCTGGCATCTACCGTCACTTCAATCATCGAAGTAGCGCGGGTTTGCTCGGTAATATCGATCGCACTAATATTACCGCCCACCGAGGCGATCGCTTGGGCAATGCTGGCCAGCATTCCCGCCCGGTTGGGGGTTTCTAGGCGCATGGTGATGCTAAAAGAAGGATTGGGAGTAAGTTTAGGAGTCATGTCTAGTTGCTCGGCAGGATGAATTTGATGACGGGGTAAAAACGCTGGCCGTTGGTGAATTCTAGCAAAAACTGCTCAACTTCCTCGGGTGGAATGGCTTGCAGATCAGCCAATAGCTCAGCAGTGGCGGTGCGGATGTGCTGGATATCTATTTCTTCAGGTTGATCATCGGGGCGATAAGTTGGCTCATAATCTCGGAGGCGGAAGCGACCTTCCCCGAGCATGATGGTGGCTCCCCGCCAGTTGGCGTTGCCCAGGTGATGACAGGCCACGGCAATTTGCAGTATGCCTTGGTAGAACTTCTTTTCGGGTACAGCCGCTGCCACCCAGAGAGCTTCCAGAGTATCGTGACAGGCATAGAATTCCTGGCTGTTAAACTGGGCGATCGCTTTGCCCAACTCGCTCTGGGGTAATACATCAGACAATAAATCCGACATTTAGACGGCGGCCTTAATTTCTTCGATCGAGATTTCTTGTTGGTCGCCCACAAAATCTTGTTCGGTGGTGAGGAACAACATACAGTGGCATTCTTTCCGTTCCCGCATTGGTACACAAGGACAGTTCCAGTAGGCAGCTTTGACTTCGGCCTCTTTGTCTTCGTAGTGACGGCAAGGGCAAAGGGGCGCACCGAGGTCTTCTTTATTGCGAGCTAAGCCTTTAATAACCACGGCAGTGACACTGAGATCGGCACAAAAATAAGTGCCGGTGTTTTTGGCATAGGTTTCGGAGAAGTTCCGCATTGCCTCTAGCATTTTGTCGCTGGGTTCTTGGGGGGGTACTAGGGACATAACCATTCCTCGGTGTGAAGTGCCCAGCTATTTTACCGCAAGTTAGCCGCTGGATTGCTGTAAAAGCTGGGCTTAATGCTGGTAAAAATCAGTTTTGGTGTGCCGATCAGGCCACTGGATAATCAACAAAAACTTGAGAATTATTAAAATTCTTACCTTAATCCCATTAGTTTTCGTGAGGTTCGCTAGGATCTTAAGGTATAAGTACTTCAGAGTATATCTCTCAGAACCTATTATGGAATTCTTTCTTGCCCCCTTTGCAGCCTTGGCTATTTTTGCGGCTTCTGGACTGAAGGTCGATCGAGAATACGAACGCGGTGTTATTTTTAGGCTAGGACGTACTCACGCGGTTAAAGGGCCGGGGATTTACTGGATCGCACCGGTTATCGACCAAAGAGTCCAGATAGATAACCGCACCAAAACCACCAATATTGAACCCCAAGAAACAATTACTGCCGACAGTGTGACCATTAAAGTGAATGCGGTGTTGTACTACCGCATTATTGATCCAACTAAAGCGATTACACGGGTAGAAAACTATCAACAGGCCGTGTATCAGATTGCTTTGACCACATTGCGCAATGTGGTTGGGCAAAATAATTTGGATGACGTATTGCAAAACCGCGACAAAATTAATGTCAAAGTCCAAGAAATTGTCGATGAAGTCACTGAGCCTTGGGGCATTGAGATCGAGCGGGTAGAAATGAAAGATGTGGAAATTCCGCCCTCGATGCAGCGAGCCATGGCCAAAGAAGCCGAAGCCCTGCGGGAAAAACGCGCCCGGATTATCAAAGCTGCGGCTGAGCAAGAATCTTCTCAGAAACTTACGGAAGCTGCCCAGTTGATCGCTGCTAACCCGGTGGCTTTAGAACTGCGGCGGATGCAGATGTTGACCGAAATTGGTGCGGAAAACAATACCACCACCTTGGTGATGATCCCGTCAGATTTTGTGAACATGGCTAAGCAGATTGCCGAGTCGGTCACCAAGCAACCAGTGAGTTTGCCCCTATCTATTGCTCAAACCAATGGAGAGCTAGAGAAAAAGTCATTATAATGAGGGGTGATTTATGCATGAGGACTAACCTGTGATTACCCAAGTATCCGCCACCGATTTATTTAGGGCCGCCTATGAGAACCGTTACACCTGGGATAAAAGCTTTCCTGGTTATACGGCGACTGTTACTCTCACCCAAGGTGACGAAGTATTTCATGGCCAAGTGCAGGTCAATGCCGATCTGAGCGCCACTGTATCTGGTATCGATAACACTGATGCTGCTAATTCGATCAAGAATCAATTGCGAGAAGTAGCAATCCACCGGATTCGTCGCACTTTTGAGGAAACTCATGGCAAAAATACTTTTGAGTATGGCGAGACTTTGGCTGATGGGGCAATCGAAATCCTAATTGGTGGCAAGTCTAGTGGTGACAAATACCATCTGCGCAACAATGAAGTGGTGATGGTACATCGCCAAATCCATGGCGTAGTGGTTACGATCTATACCAGCAGCAGCCATGATACTGGCGCGGGCTATTTGTCCCATCGCTACGATTCGATCTATGCTGATCCCAAGACTGGTGAAGCTAAAGGCGGTAAAACGCTGTTTACCGATAACTACACCAAATCTGGTGATTACTTTTTGATGAGTGAGCGCATTTTGGAATCTGATGAGGTGGGTCAGCCACCTGTTACTAAGTTTGAGTTTAGTGATTTTCAAATGATGTCGAAGTAAATTCAAAGTTCATGATTCATCGCCCACTATGTGGGCTTTTTTTTGGGGAACAGCCAAGTAGCATTCCACAGTCCATTATTAATATTAACCGCTAAAATCTAAACAGGCTTTGGGAGAAAAAAATATCATGTTCGCAAAATCGATAGCTTACTTCGACTCTGCTCAGTACAGGTCGCTTGCGCCTATGGCGATCGGCAGCTCACTTACTATCCTGTCTCTCAGCCTGACTTCCTTGCCCAGCAATGCCAGCACTCTACCCAAAAGTGGCACTGTCTTGACCATGACCAATGGCGACTTGATGTGTTACATCGAACTGCGGGATCTACAAGGGAAGAAACGTACTCTAGGAGCCACTTTTGAGCTGTGCGAACAACCAGAAAAATTTCTGGACCGCCGGGTGCAATTAACTTATAAACGGATGAAGGTCAATGATTGTGAAAGTGCCGAACCCTGTGGCAAAACTCGCTGGGAAAACTTGGTAGTTAAGCTCAAGCTATCCAGATAACAAGTTAGCCTGATGCATCAAGCGCGTTGGAGTATTTGTATTAGGTAGTCATGATAATTCAACGAATTTCATCACCTGTCAATCGCCCTTCGATCGGCTCATACTCATCTTCCAACAACCAAAGCTGGGCTTCCTCATAATTGCCACAATCCTTAATCAACTTATAACCCTCAGATGGATCAAAGATCGAGCAAGTTCCAGCCTGATCCCCCATCAACAGCAATATATAAGGGGGCGACTGCATTGGGTCAATCCAGGCCTCCAAAAAACTCCAGTTATCCTTCACTCGGTCGAGTGCGGGGGATAGGGTGGTATTTGTCGTTTGCATCGATTTTAACCTCACCATAAAAAAGTGGTATTCTTGCCCCGCTAGGATCTATGCGATAGCCGATTGGCTCCGAGAACAGCAAGCCATATCGTTCATAGTTTCGGATTTCCCCTAAGTACTCTCCTCTTTCTATGATAGCCTGAGCAACTCGCAACATCGTTTCCTCATCATTAAAAACATGTACAGACTGCCCTCGCCTCAGTAATCTTTGGGATTGGGGTGTATCTGGCAGATGTTTAGAGAGATGCCGAGAGTCAAGGAATAGTTCACGCTCGCTTAAATTCATGGTTGTTGCCCAGTCATGTCGGTACTAACTGCTGGAAATGTTGTGGGGAGATGATCTCCTTTTACGATTGAAACATCATCTGGCAGCTTGTTTCCATCAACAACAAGAGTTCATTGCCGATCGATGGGATGGGGCGATCAATCTATTGGCCAAAATCCTGCCTTATTCCTTTCTCTACAATGCAGCTCAAGAGTGAATTGGGGTCTATAAGGTTGAGGTTGATCGCCGTAGGCGCAACCTCAGACCCTTGCGTGGCAGGTTGTCTTGAATGTCGCGGAGCGATTGATGTAGTTCAAAGCACTTGAAGTTTGCCAGAGATCGCTGAAGTGTAACCTACAACGTCGATCAGTCTTATCTGTCTGATAGAATGGGTCAGAACCCTAATTTCCTGGCACTATGTATCGCACTTCTTGGTTTTTGACTGCTGCACTTATGGGCACAACGGTAGCATTAGTTCAGCCAGTGGCTGCGGCAAAATCAGCATCTGAAGTCGAAGCTATTGCTCGATCGGTAGCAGTAGAGATCAAGTTGCAGCAAGATGGGAGTGTGGGTTCTGGAGTAATCATCAATAAAAAAGGTGATCTTTATACACTTGTGACCAATGGACATGTGGTTTGCGGCGATCGGCGTTGTACTGAGATTCCAGCAGGAGAAAGTTATAATTTGGGTCTGGCTGATGGCCAGCAGTATCGAGTCAAAGCCTCAAGTATTAGGTTGTTGGGCAATGATTTAGATTTGGCAATTATCCAATTTCGCAGTAATCGTAATTATGCAGTTGCGAAAATGGCAGTGCCAGGAAATCTGAAGACTGAGGATGAGGTTTTTACGGCTGGGTTTCCTTTTACACAACCAGGATTTACCTTTGGTGAGGGAAAGGCGATCGCAGTAGTTAATAAGCGCTTAACGGGTGATGGTGGCGGCTACACTATTATTTATAATGCCTTTACCTTACCCGGAATGAGTGGGGGTGGGGTATTTAATAGTAGTGGTCAATTAGTAGCTATTCATGGGTATGGCGATCGATATAAAGAGAACACCTACCTTGATGATAAGTCTGAAGTCGGTAACAAAATAGGATTCAACAGAGGTATCCCCGTCCGCTGGCTGGTGCAGAATCTAGCTGAAGTAGGAATTAATTTAGGAACAGAACGCTCTATTTCTGGCATCAGAGCTGCACGTTCCCAAGTGCCAACCACTGCCGATGAGTACTTTATCGCTGGGTTTAATAAATTGGTAGAGCCTGGTGATAACGTGGTGGCTGGAAAACAACAAGCTATTCAAGAATTCAGCACGGCGATTCGGCTGAATCCTAAATATCAACATGCCTACTTTTTGAGAGCCTATGCATACGGACAAGTCCAAGGGTTTCAGCAGTCACTGGCTGATTACAACCAAGCCATCTTCCTTAACCCTAAATTTTCCGAAGCCTACAACAATCGCGCCAGTCTGAAGGCAGATAAGCTAAATGACATACAAGGAGCGCTGGCTGATTACAACCAAGCCATCCTCCTTAACCCTAAATTTTCCGAAGCCTACAACAATCGCGCCAGTCTGAAGGCAGATAAGCTGAATGACATACAGGGAGCGCTGGCTGATGTCAATCAAGCCATCCTCCTTAACCCTAAACATCCCGCAGCTTACAATAATCGCGCCAACCTGAAAGCAAATAAGCTGAATGATATACAGGGAGCGCTGGTTGATTACAACCAAGCCATCCTCCTTAACCCTAAAATTTTCTTAGCCTACTACAATCGCGCCCTTCTGAAAGATGAGAAGCTGGATAATATACAGGGAGCGCTGGCTGATTACAACCAAGCCATCCTCTTTAACCCTAAATTTTCCGATGCCTACTACAATCGCGCCAATCTGAAAAAAAATAAGCTGAATGATAGACAGGGAGCACTGGCTGATTATAACCAAGCCATCTTCATTAACCCAAAATATTCCGCAGCCTATAACAATCGCGCCCTTCTGAAAGATGAGAAGCTGAATGATATACAGGGAGCGCTGGCTGATTACAATCAAGCCATCCTCCTTAACCCAAAAGATTCCACAGCCTACTACAATCGCGCCAATCTGAAAGCAAATAAGCTGAATGATATACAGGGAGCGCTGGCTGATTACAACCAGGCCATCCTCCTTAACCCTAAATTTTCCGATGCCTACAACAATCGCGCCATTCTGAAAGAAGATAAGCTGAATGATATACAGGGAGCACTGGCTGATTACAAGCAAGCCATCCTCTTTAACCCAAAAGATTCCACAGCCTACTACAATCGTGCCCTTCTGAAAAAAGATAAACTGAACGATCGAGCAGGAGCCATCCAAGATTTCCGTCAAGCTGCACGGTTATTTCGAGAGCAGGGAAACACTCAAAATTTACAGTTGGCGATCGAAGCATTACAAAAGCTAGGCGCTACTGAATGAATTTCCAGATCTGCTCAGGAAATCGAATCTGGATCTATCCCCAACTCCCTCAACTTTTCTCGCAAAACATTATTTTCTTGTCCAACAGCAATCCTTGCAGCCGCTTCATTTTGAAACTGTTGAGATACAGCCTCAGCTCTTTCCGTCGGAGTAGGATACCTCGCCTCATTTTCGTCATACCAATAAAGCCATTCCCGCTCCATAGCACCATAAGCTCGCTTCTCTGCACCGATTGCCAAACCAATTTCTGGCATCCAATAAGGCTTCTGACCGGCACTCTGTAACACATACTCACCCTCAATCAACTTGTAAAGCTGAAACTTAGCATCCGAACAAGGTAACTCATCTGCCGTAGGCAACCCCTCTGGAAAATCAAAATCCCCGATCACAGGATTCCGTTTGCCGCTCTTCAAGTCTAGGACAGTAACAGAATGAGAATTCTTAACCAGTGGCGAAATTGTCATACAAATTAGCCTCACTAACCTTACTTCGACCAGTTTACCTTATCCCCCAAAGCAAACTAGCCACAAGAAACCAAAAAAGCAGATTCTTCTGGCGATCGATTTGACCGATAATGAGGGCACAGATTTCAGCTAGGTCTAGATATTTTGAGTCTTTATAGATATGTCCGTCAGCCCCTGCGGGTTGGCATTGTTGGCACCGGCTTTGCCGCCAAAATTCGCGCCCAATCAATCGTCGATGATAGTCGCACCGAATTAGTCGCGATCGCCAGCGCCGACCCAGAACGCGCCCAAGCATTTGCCAGTGAATTCAACTGCAAAGCAGTACCCAGTTGGCAAGAACTCGTCGCCATGCCCGATATAGACATGGTAATTATTTGCTCTACCAACGACCTGCACGGCCCGATCGCCAAAGCCGCGATCGAAGCCCTGCGCCATGTAATTGTGGAATACCCGTTGGCACTAGAACCTCAAGAAGCCGAAGAAATTTTGATCTTAGCTGCCGATCGACAGTTGTTTCTGCATGTGGAGCATATTGAGCTATTGGGTTCACTCCACCAAACCATGACCGAATGGCTACCTAAAATTGGCAAACCTTACTATGCCCGCTACAGCACCCTAACTCCCCAAAATCCGGTCCCACGCAAATGGAGTTATCAACAGCAACAGTTTGGCTTTCCTTTAACCGCTGCCCTTTCGCGGCTACATCGGTTTACTGATTTATTTGGTAAAGTCGATCGAGTAAGCTGCCAAGAAAAATATTGGGGCTTAGATGACCAAGACTATTTCCATACTTTGCTTTGCACGGCTCAGCTCAAATTTGCGAACGGCCTGTTTGCGGAAATAGCCTATGGCAAAGGCCAACAAATCTGGGCTGCTTCCCGGCGCTTTGAAGTGCAAGGAGATTTGGGAGCAATGGTTTTTGATGGTGACCAAGGCACTTTAATTGTGGGCAAAGAACAGACCTCGATCGAGCTAGGTGCGCGCAGGGGAATGTTTGTCCAAGATCTGAATTATGCTCTGGCTCACTTTTTTGATAACCAAGCCAACTATGTTAAGCCCGGAGCGAGTGTGGATAGCTTATGGGTAGCTGATGCTTGTCGTCTAGCTGCCTTTAATGGTGCGGTTGTAATGTTGCCTGAATCCAACTAGGGTTTAGCGCTGGTTCTAACAGTGATGCCATTTTTGTGCATTTGAGAAGGTGACCTGTCAAAATGATAAAACCTTCTCCTTGTTTTCATGTCTTTAATTGCTACCGCTAAACTACCTGCTGAACTGCCTGGTCAACTGCAAAGGATCGATCGATTTTGGCAAGAGTACCGCAACTTGTCTCAGCCAGTCTCTCAGCGCATCCAAACCGAAGACAGCAAGTTGGGTGACTTAGATTGCGATGTGGTGATCTGCGGCGGCACCTTGGGAATTTTTATTGGTTGTGCTTTGCAACTACGGGGCTGGCGAGTGGTGTTATTGGAACAAGGCCAACTGCAAGGTCGTGCTCAAGAGTGGAATATTTCGCGAAAAGAGCTAGATGCTTTACTAGAATTGGATTTGTTGAGTTCAGAGGAATTAGAGCAGGCGATCGCTACCGCTTATAACCCCGCCCGCGTTGGCTTTCATGGGGGCATTGAGCTGTGGGTCAAAGATATTTTGAATATTGGGGTTGACCCGGTATTTTTATTGGCTACTTTGAAGGAAAAATTCTTGGTTGCTGGGGGCAAATTATTGGAACAGATTGGCTTCGATCGAGCCGCAGTCCATCCCGACGGAGTAGTCCTGGAAGGAACTAACCAGGTAACGGTGAAGGCCAGGTTACTACTGGATGTGATGGGTCACTTTTCACCGATCGCTCAACAGGCTCGATCAATCACCCAAGGCGATCTCAAACCCGAAGGGGTCTGTATGGTGGTGGGGAGCTGCGCCCAAGGATTACCCCCAAAAGATTATGGCGACTTGATCTATACCTTTGCCCCAATTCAGAACCAGTGCCAATATTTCTGGGAAGCTTTTCCGGCCCGTGATGGTCGCACTACCTATATGTTCACCTACGCAGATGCTGATCCCCAGCGTCCGAGTTTCAGTGAATTGTTAGAAGACTACCTCTCTCGGTTACCCCAGTATCAAGAAGTTGATTTAGCCGAAGTGAAGTTTCAGCGAATACTGATGGGCTTTTTCCCGGCCTACCAAAAATCGCCCTTGCAAACTCCCTGGTCTAGGGTGCTCCAGGTGGGAGATAGCAGTGGGATGCAGTCACCCTTGAGTTTTGGGGGCTTTGGGGCAATGATGCGTCATTTGGTGCGGCTGACTGAGGGAATTCAAGAATGCTTGACTCAGGACTTTTTGACAGCAGTAGATCTGCGATCGCTTCAGCCCTACCAACCAAATTTATCAGTGACTTGGTTGTTTCAAAAATCCATGAGTGTAGGTGTGGGTCAACAGGTGGAAGCTGACAGGATTAATCAACTACTTTCCACTACCTTTACCGCGATGCAGAAGCTAGGTGATCCGGTGTTGCGACCATTTTTACAGGATATTGTGCAGTTCCCGGCACTATCTCAGACTATGTTGGCAATGATGGTAGCCGATCCAATTTTGGTAGCCAAGATCGTGCAGCAAGTTGGCCTGGGTACGCTCATCGATTGGGCTGGACATTTTGCTAACTTAGGCGGTTACAGTTTACTTAACCAGCTTGGCCAGTGGATTCCTGGCCAAAACAGCAGTATTCAGCAGCAATACCGCTGGGCTTGTCGGCGCAATGCATGGCAATTCGGTTCTGGGGGTGACTATCACTGAGTATTTGGCCGGTGTGAATCTTCGATTAGCAAAAATTTATCGAGGAAATTTGCCGACTTCATGCGATCAACTGCTGCAATGGCGATCTGATCAGGCTATACTGCGAGTTGACAAAAATTTATATTCCAGCGTACAGCCCTTACTGGGTGCCATTGTCCGGTGAGAATGCCAATTCTAACAGAAAATTCAATATGCCTTTTACTGCAATTTCCAAGCAAATAGGCCGCTGGTTAGTCAATGAAGAACGTCCAACTAACGCGGAGCCACAAAATCATCAGACCCATACTTGGTGGCAGGTGATGTGCTTGACGGGGGTAGATTATTTTTCCACTCTAGGGTATCAGCCTGGAATTGCAGCATTGGCTGCTGGCGCACTGTCCCCGATCGCTACCTTCATCTTAATCTTGCTAACTCTGTTTGGGGCGTTGCCCATTTATCGACGGGTGGCAACACTTAGCCCCCATGGGGAAGGTTCGATTTCAATTTTGGCACAGCTACTCTCTTGGTGGCAGGGCAAACTATTTGTGCTGTGTTTGTTGGGGTTTGTGGCCACCGATTTTATTATTACCATCACTTTGTCGGCGGCTGATGCTGCTGCCCACGTCGTTGAAAACTCTTATGTTCACCACATTATTAAGGAGCAACACCTAGATCCGAAGTTTTTAGCGCTGTTGATCACCTTGCTATTAATTTCGCTGTTGGCAGGTGTCTTTCTTAAGGGTTTTAAAGAAGCGATCGGCATTGCAGTGGTTTTGGTATTTGTTTATTTAGGCTTAAATTTAATCACCATTGGTACTGGTTTTTATCATTTACTGCAACATCCCGAGGCTTGGGGACAGTGGCAGGCCAAGTTATTTATGGGTGAAAACAATCTGCCCCGAGATATTTTTGGCGTTATTGGCATATCGGCACTGCTGTTTCCTAAATTGGCATTAGGCTTATCTGGATTCGAGACCGGGGTGGCAGTAATGCCTTTGGTACAGGGTTACCATAATGAAACCGAAGATAACCCGATCGGCAGAATCAAAAACACCTACAAGCTACTGACGATCGCTGCTGTGATCATGAGCTTTTTCCTGATGACGAGTAGCTTGGTTACTACTTTGCTCATTCCAGCAGCCGAATTTGCCAAAGGTGGAAAAGCCTATGGGCGAGCATTGGCTTATTTGAGTCAGAACTATTTGGGAGATGCTTATGGGACAGTATATGACCTAAGTACCATCGCGATTCTGTGGTTTGCGGGGGCTTCGGCGATGGCCGGATTGTTAAACATTGTGCCCCGCTATCTACCGCGCTATGGCATGGCTCCGGCTTGGGCACGGGCTAGCCGTCCGCTGGTATTGGTTTTTACGACCGTTGCCTTTATTGTGACGATTATTTTCAATGCCGATGTAGATGCTCAAGGCGGTGCCTATGCAACGGGCGTATTGGTACTTATGAGTTCGGCAGCTTATGCGGTGACGCTATCGGTGTGGAATAGTCGCACTCGATCGATGCCCAAGGTATTGATGTTTGGCCTAATTACTTTGGTATTTTTCTACACCACAGTTGTTAATGTAATCGAGCGGCCTGATGGGGTCAAAATTGCCGGGATGTTTATTGGTGCAGTGGTAATCACTTCATTAGTTTCCCGAGTACTGCGATCAACGGAGCTGCGGGTAGAAAAAATCGATATGGATGAAGCGGCACTACATTTTATTCATGAAGAGCGGGATCGAACAATTCGGATTATTGCCAACCGCCGGAATACTGGCGACGAAGCAGAGTATTACGAAAAAGAAAAAGAAGTCCGGGAAGATAACCACATACCCGCTTCTGACCCCATACTCTTTTTGGAAATCAAGGTTTCTGATGCCTCGCAATTTGTCGAAAATATCACGGTGGAGGGTGTCCAAGTGGGCAACTATCGCATTCTGCGCGCCAAGGGAGCAGCAGTACCTAACACAATCGCCGCAATCTTGCTAAATATCCGCGATCAGTCTGATAACAATAAATATCCCCATGCTTACTTTGGTTGGGTGGAAGGTAATCCCATTCAATATTTAATGCGGTTCTTGCTATTTGGTGAAGGTGATACTGCTGTAGTAACTCGCGAAGTAATTCGGCGGGCAGAGCCAGATTCAGAAAGAAGACCGGGTATTCACGTAGGTGGTTAAACAGAAATTGCTATATCTTTAAGTCGTCGTCATGCCTGCGTACCTCCGCCACCGTATATAGTGGGCGACCTTTTACTTCCTCATAAATTCGCCCGATATATTCACCTAAAATACCAATGCTAAATAACTGCACAGCCCCCAAGAAAAAAATCGCGATCGCAATTGTCGCTGTGCCATTCAAAGGCGATCGAGGAGTCACCAAGCGCCAATAGAGCACCAAACCGGCCATGATGATCGATAAAAATGCTGAAAACAGCCCTAAATAAATCGATAACCGCAGCGGCACCTGGGAAAAAGAAGCTAACCCATTCAGTGCTAAGGTCAAAGACTTGGTGAAGGTGTACTTTACATCTCCAGCAAAACGCGGCTCTCGATCGAACAACAAAGCTGTCTGACGAAAACCCACCCAAGATCGCAGCCCACGCAAATAGCGATTGCGTTCTGGCATCGCATTTAATAAATCTACCACCTGCCGATCCATCAAACAAAAGTCCCCGGTATCAGTGGGAATATCGACATCGGCCAAAAGCTGTAGTAAACGATAAAAAAGATAGGCACTAACTTTTTTGAACCAAGTCTCTCGGTGACGACGAGTCCGCTGGGCATAAATAACCTGATAACCATCTTGCCAGAGTTTCAACATTTCGGGAATTAGCTCTGGCGGATCTTGCAAGTCGGCATCCAGCACCATCACTGCGCGTCCTTGGCTGTGTTGTAATCCGGCAGTAACCGCAATTTGGTGACCAAAATTGCGGGCTAGGCTCACATAGCCCACCCGCTGATCTTGCAGATATAAGTCGCGTAGAGCCTCTAGAGTGCGATCGCTGCTGCCATCATTCACAAAAATAATTTCCCCCGGTGCTGGCAACTGATCCATCACCGCACTCAACCGCCGATATAGCTCTGGGATATTGGCGGTTTCGTTATAGACCGGAATGACTAGAGAATACTCAGGCATCAGGAATCACAGCAATACAGTCGATTTCTACCAAGACATCTTTGGGCAGTCGGGCTACTTCTACGCAGGCGCGGGCGGGGGCGGTAGCAGCATCAAAGTATTTGCTATAGACCTCATTCATGGCTGCAAAATCGTTCATATCTTTCAGAAACACCCCGGTTTTGACCACATCCGGCCAAGAGGCTCCGGCCTGTTTTAAAATAGCAGCGAGGTTGGCCATCACCAGCTCGGTCTGCTGCACCACATCGCCAGTGTGGACTAACTGATTGCTGCTGGGATCGATCGAAATCTGCCCCGAGACAAACAGCATTTTGCCGCTGGCAGCGATCGCTTGGTTGTAAGGCCCTACGGGGGCTGGGGCTTGATTGGTGGTGATAATTTCTCTGGTCATAATCGGCAGGGCACTGGAGGTTCGATCGAATTTTAGCCTCTATTGTCTCCAGCACAAAATGATCAAGCCAAAATTTGGTGCAAATATTTGGTCAAATTGGCTAAAACTTGTTATACTGAGTCCTCGGCGGCAGCATCGCCAAGTGGTAAGGCAGAGGTCTGCAAAACCTCCACCCCCGGTTCAAATCCGGGTGCTGCCTTTATTTTCAAACCCAATTTGGGATATTTCCGTGAGCGACTTTTCCCTAGACCAAGAGATGATGCAGCGCTGTATCGCTCTAGCTCGCAGGGCTGAGGGTCGCACTGCGCCCAACCCGATGGTGGGTGCAGTGGTAGTTAGGGATGGCTCAATCATTGGAGAGAGCTTTCATCCCGGCGCTGGTCAGCCACATGCTGAAGTGTTTGCCTTACGGCAAGCTGGAGCATTAGCGCAGGGAGCAACTATTTATGTGAGTTTAGAACCCTGTAACCACTATGGGCGTACCCCGCCTTGTAGTGATGCAGTAATTGCGGCGGGTATTCGGCGAGTAGTAGTGGGCATGGTCGATCCTAATCCGCTGGTAGCGGGGAGTGGTTTAGAGAAACTACGACAGGCAGGAGTTGAGGTGGTGACTGGGATAGAAGCTGCTGCCTGTGAGGAGCTAAATGAGGCTTTTACTCATCGCATGTTACACCAGCGACCTTTTGGTATTTTGAAATATGCGATGACTTTGGATGGAAAGATTGCTACGGATACTGGTCATAGTGCTTGGGTGAGTAGCCCGGAGTCGCGAGAATATGTGCATTATCTGCGATCGACTTGTGACGCAATTGTGACTGGTGGTAATACTCTGCGTCGGGATGATCCGTTGATGACTAGTCATCATCTTGATCGACCCAATCCTTTGCGAGTGGTATTGAGTCCGAGTTTTAATTTGCCAGAATCAGCTCAGCTCTGGGATACGAAACTAGCAGCGACGTTGGTAGTGACTGGTAAGCAGGCCAATGTTGAGTTGCAAAAAAAATTGATGGCCTGCAATGTAGAAGTTTTGGTAACCGAGAGCCCTAGTCCGACGGTAGTAATGCAGGAGTTGTTCGATCGAGGTTGTTTATCAGTGCTATGGGAATGTGGTGGCACTTTGGCGGCGGCAGCGATCAGGGAAGGTACGGTGCAAAAGGTATTGGCTTTTGTGGCACCCAAGATTGTGGGTGGGATAAATGCGCCGCAGCCGGTGGGGGATCTAGGGATTACCCAAATGACTGGGGCTTTGGAATTGGAGCGGGTGAGTTTTAGATCGATCGGCAAAGATCTTTTGGTGCAGGGCTATTTGCCTTTGGGTTTCGATCAAACTAAAAAGATTTGATTACGGCGTATTTTTAACTCTCAATGCAAATGGCGATTTCTCCAGGATTCCTATTGACCAGGTTGAAGTTCCCATATAATTAAGTACATAAATGGAGGGTAACATCCTATGACTGATGAAGAACTAAGAACATTGGTGGCTAGCTTGGCCACATCGACCGCCAACAACTCAGCCGAAGCCCGCGCCAATGCCGAAGCCATTAGAGAGCTGAGAACCACAGTAGAAACCCAAGGGCGAGTTATGCTAGAAGGCTTTGCCACATTAAGAGATAGTACTGACAGCCAAGCCCGAAATATCGAGATGATGCGGGAAAGCATTTCCTACAATACTGAAACGGTAGCGAGTTCTTTAGAGCTGGCAGCGGAAGCCCTCAAGTTATCTGCCAACACATCCAGAAACCTCGATCGGTTAGAAAACGATATTGCCGATCTAAAACAAATTGTTGGCATCGTCATTAGAGACAATCAGGCCGACCGTGGAAGAATCACCAGATTAGAAGAGCAAACAGACGTTTGAGGTGCTTATGACTGCCACAATTGCTAAGATGACGCTGGCAGATTTTTTGGCTTATGATGACGGTACGAATCAGCGCTATGAACTCGAAAATGGAGAATTGATTCTTGTGCCCGCTGAGAGTGATATAAATCAACGTATTGCTTCATTCCTGTTTGCGCTATTTCTAGGTTTGGGCGTTTCCAGCTATCGACTACGCATCGGATTAAAAATTGCGGTGAGTAGTTCTCGGGTGGGGGTAAGATTGCCTGATTTGGCAGTGCTTTCAGAGGAAGGTGCCGAGGAATTGGTGGGGGCAAAGTGATCGATCGTCTTGATGGAAATGCCCCCACCTTGGTTAGTTGTAGAAGTCGTAAGCTCCGGACAAGAGAAACGCGACTATCGTTACAAACGATCGGAATATGCCGCCAGAGGCATT
>JANNEH010000064.1:0-2681 GCA_031378405.1 Synechococcales cyanobacterium OTE_75_metabat_409 | reverse complement strand
AGGCTGGGAATATCGATCGCGGTGGTCATGGTGTTCTCTTAGTTGCTTTTCGATCTGAATTTTATCATCATCGTTAATTCCTGAAAGACTCCATCCGCAAGTATTTGGCCAGAATGTTAGAATTGGGCGACTTCTTTTTCCTGCCTTATGCACCGCACTGCGACTATTTCTAGCGAATCGGCCTCAATAGAAAACACGATTTTTGTCGAACAAACCCCCGCCCCGATCGTAATCATCACTTCCGCTGATACCGATCTGCAAGCATTGGCGCAGGTTTGGGCACAGATGCCAACCGGATTCCCAGAAATACGGGCATTAAACATTTTGGCAGTGCAGCAGCAGGTAGTAATCGACACCTACGCCGCAGAAGTCTTGGCTCAGGCCAAAGTAATTGTGGTGAGACTGCTGGGCGGAGTGGGATATTGGTCTTATGGTTTGGAAGTGGTGCGGGAACTAGCGGCTAATAATGGTATTGCTCTGATCTTGATTCCTGGGGATGACCAACCAGATTTGTCTTTGTTGAGCCGATCGACCGTCCCCTTAGATGAAGTCAACCAATTCTGGCGCTACTGGATTGCCGGTGGCACTGAGAATCTGCGCCAGTCATTGTATTTTGTGGCTCAACGCTATCTAAAAATAAACTGCGATTATCTGCCGCCCGCAGTGGTGCCCAAAGTCGGTATTGCTCCGGTGCGGCAACATGACCAACAAAACCAGCGACAGGTGGCGATCTTGTTTTATCGCGCCCATTATTTGGTGAGCAATATGGCAGCGGTGAATGCTTTGTGTGAAGGGTTGATGAATCGACATCTCACCCCTTTACCAATCTTTGTCTCTTCCCTGCGTGATCCAGAAGTCCAAAATGCTCTGCTGAAATACTGCCAGTCTGGAGTTGATGTAATCCTGAACACCACCAGTTTTTCTCTGATCGCCCCTGCTCCCTTGTATCCAGCAGTCCACAAAGAGCTAGATACCAACGAACTCTGGGCAAAGTTAGATCTGCCAATTTTACAGGTAATTACTAGCGGTGGCAGCGTGACCGATTGGCAGGAATCTTTAATGGGTCTATCGCCCAGTGATAACGCCATGAATATTGCGCTGCCGGAAGTAGATGGCCGGATTATTAGTCGGGCGGTATCTTTCAAAGCCTTGCAAGCTCGGCATCCGGTCTTACAGACTGATGTGCTGGGTTATCAGCCGGTGGCCGATCGAATTAAATTTGTCGCCGATCTGGCTACTAACTGGGTCAAACTGCGCCAAACCCCTCCTGCTGAGCAAAAGATCGCCCTGATCTTAGCAAATTATCCCAACCGCGATGGCCGACTGGCTAACGGTGTGGGTTTGGATACTCCGGCGAGCTGCGTCGAGATCCTGAAAGCTTTACAATTAGCCGGTTACGTCACCACTGATCTACCCGCTGATGGCGATGAATTGATTCGCTGGTTGACCAAGGGAGTAACTAATGATCCAGAGGGTCGATCAATCCGACCAGTGCTGCAACAACTAGAGTTGTCTAAATATCTAGAGTTTTTCCAGGGTCTACCAAATGCTGTACGATCGGCCATGAATTCACGCTGGGGTGAAGCCAATAGTGATCTACCAGTCCCAGGAATTCAACTCGGGAATATTTTCATTGGAGTCCAACCAGCGCGAGGTTTTGACCGAGATCCGAACTTAAACTACCACGCCCCAGATTTAGAGCCAACCCATGACTATTTGGCTTTTTATGAATGGATCAGAAATGATTTTGCTGCCCAGGCGATCGTCCATGTAGGCAAACATGGCAATCTAGAATGGCTCCCAGGTAAAAGTGTCGCCCTTTCCGCAGAATGCTATCCCGAAATCGCCTTGGGAGCGATGCCGCATTTTTATCCTTTTATCGTTAACGATCCCGGTGAAGGTGCTCAGGCTAAACGCCGCTCCCAGGCAGTGATTCTCGATCACCTCACTCCGCCGATGACCAGAGCAGAACTATATGGCGATCTGCAAAATCTAGAGAATCTGGTAGATGAATACTATGAAGCCATGAGTCTCAATCCAGGCCGGATGGTCGGACTCCAACAAAAAATCGTGGCACTTTTGGCAAATAGTAACTTGCAGGCAGATTTTGGCATTACGGCTAATGAACTACAACAACGCTTTGGTGATACGGTATTAAATCATTTAGATCGATCGCTCTGTGAACTCAAAGAAGCCCAGATTCGGGATGGTCTACATATTTTAGGCTGTTGCCCTAGTGGTGATCAATTGCGAGATTTAATTATTTCGATCGCCCGCCACCCTCAAGCAGGCCGGTTAGGATTAACTAAGGCGATCGCCCTAGATAACAACTATGATTTTGATCCATTGACTGCTGATCCAGCCCAACCACTGATGGGAGCACAGCGAACAATAGGTCAAGCTATTGCTGAGATTGAACTCCAAGCTACTAAGTTAATTCAAGAATTGTTGGAAACAAGTGGCCAGTTGAAGTCTAAAAATATCAAAGAAAACAATAAGTCCCCCTCATCCCCCGCCCCTTTCTCCCAAGCTTGGGAGAAGGGGAGCCAGAGCACAAAACTTAAGATCAGTCCCCCCGGAGCCGCCACTCAAGTAGAACTAGAGTGGATCGATCGATTCCTCATCCCCAGCCTCTATCAAACCAACCAAGAGATCACTAATTTAATCCATGGATTAGCTGG
>JANNEH010000048.1:0-6644 GCA_031378405.1 Synechococcales cyanobacterium OTE_75_metabat_409 | reverse complement strand
ACATAATTTACCCGTCGATCATGGCCACTCAGGGTTGCTAGCTCTTGCCGATTGGCCATATTCCACAGCTTGATCGTACCATCCCAACTCGCAGAAGCCAGGGTTTTGCCATCAGGACTAAAAGCTACATGGTTGACAGATGCACCATGGCCAATAAAAGTAGTTAACTCTTGACCTGTCGCTACATCCCATAATTTGATCTTGCCATCAACACTAGCTATGGCTAGCAGTTGACCATTGGGGCTAAAATTTAGACTATTTACTTTGTCGGTATTTACTAACTCAAATAGCTTTTGCTGGGGAGCTAGGTTCCAGAGTTGGACAACTTTATCAAAGCCACCAAAGGCCAAGAGCTGATTATTTGGACTAAAGCGGGCGCTGTTAATCCGGCGGTAGCTACCCTGAATTGTAGTGATCTGATCGGTAACGAGATTGCGGATTTTGATGGTTTGATCGGTACTGGCTGAAGCGATCGACTTACCATCGGGGCTAAAAATTGCACTGTTAGCTGGTTGGGAATGGCGCAGTGGTGTGTTGATATCTTTACTGGTGCGGACTTGCCAGAGCCTTACTGTGCCATCGGCACTGGTGGAACCCAAAGTTTGGCCATCGGCACTAAACTGGACTTGATAAACTCGATCGCGATGGCCTAGCATTGTTGATAGCAAACTGCCATCACTGCGATTCCAAAGTTTGATCGTGCCATCGTTACTAGCCGAAGCCAAGTATTTACCAGTAGGATCAAAAACCACACTATTAATTCGATCGCGATGACCTTTCAGAATTAGCAGTGTTTTGTTTGCAGACCAATCCCACAGCCATACTTGATTATCAGCACTAGCACTCGCCAGGGTTTTGCCATCGGGACTAAAAACCACACTATAGACACCATCGCTATGGCCACTGAGGGTCTGCAACAATTGACCATCGGCAACCGACCAGATCTTGACAGTGCGATCATTGCTGGCTGAAGCTAAATATTTACCATTAGGACTAAAAACTACTCGAAAAATATTGTCGCTATGACCACTGAGAATTTTAATAGTTTGGCGGGTATCTTTACGCCATAAACGAATCTGCTGGTCTTCACCCGCCGTAGCCAACAGATCTCCTGTTGGGGCAAAAGCCACAGCGTTTAAGGCTTTAGAATGACCAACTAATTCTCCTACCGATTCCCCCTGAGCTGTCCACAACTTCACTACCCCATCCTGAGCTGCGGCGGCGATCGTTTTGCCAGTTGGATCAAAGCTCACACTATTTAAAGAAGCACTATGGGCTGGAAACACTGCCTGTTGCTGATAGGTTTTTAAATTCCATAACCGGACTCGGCGATCGGTAGCCGCCGTAGCCAAAACATCGCCATGCGGCTGCCAACTCAAACTGGTGACCGAACCCTGATGGCCACTCAGCCGTTGGTGTTCGCGAATATTGAACAAAATGGTTTGCAGGTTAAACAACGGCGCATAGGCCGGATACTTGGCTAAAGAAGTGTTCCCCACAGTTTTTTTGAGTTCCTGGGCAGCCTGCATCGCGATCAACAAAGAATCTAACTGGCTACTGGTTTCAAACTCCCGTAGAGCATTCATACTGGCCAGATCTAACTTGGTCGCCCGACTGGTTTGCTCCCTAGTCCATTCTGCCCAGCCTGCTCCGCAGAGAGATAAAGCCAAAATTGTGCCGCCTGCCCAAATTTGGCGGCGGTTGCGGCGGGCAATTTGGCGGGCTTGTTGTTGAGCATTGGTTAGCTCAGCAGTAGCATGTTGTAAAGCCAAGGTTTGACTGCTAGATAAATAGAGTAAATCTTGATCGGCCAACTGGTGGTCAGCAGCCCAGGCCAATGCTGACCAGAGTTCTTCGCCCTGCAATAAATTTTCGGGGATACTCTGCGCTTGCCAGCGATCGATCTGAGCTGCATAGGGACGGATTTTTTGAAGTTCTCTAGTTGCCCACTGTTGATCAAAGATGGCGGCATAAATTTGGTTGTAACAACAGAGCTGCCCCGACTGTTGGCGGACTATTCCGGAAAGATGTAGTTGTTGGTGTGCAGGGCTATCGACAAAGGAAATCGAGCCTTGTTGCAGAATTTGTTGATATAGCCCTAGTACCTTGCCTTGAAGTTTGATCGAACCCAATAATCGATCGCGAATTGTCTTCAAATGGGCTGGCTCATCTTGGAATTCCCAGTTATCAATGACCTGTTGTTGGACGACCTCGGCCACAGTTAGGTGGGGAGAGCGCCCAGTTAATTTACAGAGCTTTTGGGTCAAAAATGGCTGACCGCCTGTCCAATTAATAATTTCAGCGAGGGTTTCGGCAGGGGCAGGCACATAGTCTACTAGACCGGGCAGTAAAGCGGCACGAGCATTGTTTTCCTCGAAGCCTTTGAGGGTAATAGCTTGACCAATATTAAAAGGAGTGCGCTGTTTGTCTTGCATTAGCTCAGAAGGAGTAGTCACACCCAGCAGGCAAAAGGTGATGCGTTGATATTCGGGTTGATAAGCCCGTTGGTTATAACAAGATCGCAGGGTGGCAAAGAAATCATCGGTGGTGAACTGAAGGCTTTTAACGCTGTCGATTTCATCCAGAAAAATCACAATCGATTTGTTGGGCAAGAGAGTAAGTAAGATATCTTCGATGAATTGACTAAAAAGCTTGACCGGCGAGAGGTGCTGTTGAGACTGTCGCCACTGTTTGAAGTTAAATTTGCTACCCAGTTGCAAACCCCGCACCAGTTCGGCGATCGTGCCGTTGTACCACTGTTCGATCGAGACCTGTTCGTTGCCCGGTTTGGTCATTTCCACAAAGGCACAGGCCGCTCCGTCTTCCCGCAGGCGCTGCATTGTGCGTACCCCTAGGCTAGATTTACCCATTTGACGAGCATTGAGCACGTAGCAAAATTCCCCCGCACTGAGGGCTTGATAGAGTTCTTCATCACTGGGGCGGGTGACGTAGCTGGGGGCATTGGCGGCTAGAGTCCCACCGACTTTGTAAGAGTAAGCAAGTGTCATGATCGACCGACCATGAATTGGAGAATTTCCTGTAACCACACCAAATCTTCATTAGATAATTGCGGTGGGGGTGGCAGTTGTTGATAATCGATCGCCAGGTTAAACCGCGCCCGATTGAACACCTGCTGTAGAAGTAATTGCAAATCAAGAAGCACCGATGTTTCGGCGATCAAGGGAATCTGAATCTGTGGAATTTGTTGTCTTAAACCAAAGGCATAGAGATTAGCTTGAGGCCGCAGATTGCTAGGACTGACCAAAATTCGATAATCAGATTTAGCTTCCCCCAAAATAGGTAACGATTTTCCAGCCCTGAGTAAATCAATCTCGACCAAGTGAGTTTGGCTCATGATAATTCGTTGCCGTTTTTGCAGATAGGCATCTCGACCCTCGCCAGATCTTTTGTTTTTTGGTGACAATAATTCAACCACCGTTACCACCCGACCAGTAGCCACCTCTTTAATCTCCAAGTAGCGTTCCTGCACTTCTTCTGCCAACGGAATTTCGACTACTAGTGGTTCGGTGGCCAGAGCTGTCATACCAGTAGCAGTATTAGGAACAGCAGTTACCGCAACATCTGGAATTCCAATTAAGATCGTTTCTTCACACTGACTGAGATAAACTCTTTTCTCCACAGCTACTCGATATTCTTGGCTTAGAGTTTCACCTAAAGCATCGGCGATCGCCACAATCATCCGGCTGTGAAATTCTGACCACAGCTCAGGAGATTCTAAAAATGGATTCATTCCCGGCAGAGGAGAAGGCATATAATTAGCAAAGATTTCTTACTATTGTAGATACCAAAGTGGCGCGCGTCCTCCTGGAAAACATTTATAAAACCTATACTCTGGGCACCGATACACCCCCAGTGCTGCGCCAGATCGACCTGTCGATCGAAGATGGTGAATTCATGGTGCTGGTAGGGCCGTCGGGTTGTGGCAAAAGTACCTTGCTGCGATCGATCGCTGGTTTAGAGCAACTCACGGCGGGCAGCATTAGCATCGGTAACCGAGTGGTCAACGACTTGCCGCCTAAAGAACGGGATATTGCCATGGTCTTTCAGAGCTATGCGCTCTATCCCCACCTGTCGGTCTATGACAATATTGCCTTTGGCTTGCGGCGGCGAGGGCTAGAGGGAGATTTTGCAGGCATTGGTCAGAATTTTTTGGTAGAAGCCACTCGCCACCTGCCCAAAGCTCTGCGCTACGAAACCGATCGAGAACGGCAAATTCGTCAGCATGTCTATAAAGTAGCTGAAATGCTCCAGATCGAAAGCCTATTGCAGCGACTGCCCAAACAGCTCTCGGGCGGTCAAAAACAACGGGTGGCTTTGGGTAGAGCGATCGCCCGCGATGCTCAGGTATTTTTAATGGATGAGCCTTTATCTAACCTCGATGCCAAACTGCGGGCGGAAACTCGCAGTCAGATCGTCAGGTTACAACGGCAACTGGGCAAAACCACCATCTATGTCACCCACGACCAAACTGAAGCCATGACCATGGGCGATCGCATGGCCGTGATGTATGGTGGTCAGATTCAGCAGGTGGCAACGCCCCTGGAAATTTATCATCATCCAGTGAATACTTTTGTCGCCCAGTTTATTGGCTCACCACCGATGAATTTTTTGCCGGTACGAGCAGATTTGCCAGTGGTGACTAATGGCGACCTCCGGCTGTCTTTGCCTGCGCCCATGGCCACAGCTGCCAAAAAAAATGGCAGCCGTAATTTGCTTCTGGGTATCCGGCCAGAACATTTAGAACTAGCTGATCCCGACCCTGCTAATTTACATGGACGAGTCGAGCTAATTGAAGCCTTGGGCACAGACACCTTCATTACTGTGCAGCTTGCTGGTTTACAGGATGCTCCAGAGTTTATCCAAGCGCGTATCTCACCGGCGCAAAAAGTGCAAAATGGCCAGGAAGTTGCACTTGCCCTGGCCACCGATAAAATTCACTTATTCGATCCCCAAACAACCTTGGCAATTGGCTAATACTACATATCACCACCACTGTAGTCGCCGCCTTCGGCGTTATCCCGCTTAGAACCGAGTAAATCTAGGCGATCGACCTTAATTACCGGGCTGGTGCGCTCGTTACCGGTGTTGCGATCGTTCCATGATTCAATTTCTAAAGAGCCTTGAATGCCAATTAGAGAGCCTTTTTTGACATAATCAGCGGCAATTTTGGCAGTATTGCCCCAGATTTTTAAGCTAAACCAATCAGTTTGATCATTGTTCTTCGATCGCCGATTGACAGCCATGGTCAGAGTGCAGAGCACACTGCCGCTTTCAAAATATTTGATTTCGGGGGTGCCGCCTACCCGACCGACCAGGTGTACAGAATTAATATTCATAATTTTGGTATTTTTGTACGCACCAAAATTGTAATTTAAAATGTCGTTTTTGGCCACCCGTACATAGACTTTAGAACAAAAATCGCGTAGAGTCTAAAGTCAGTATATAATCTACCGCCAACTGGCTCAATTTGCTCTATTTTTAGTAGTCAAAGGTTATGATGTGTTCGTGGTGGTCTGGTTTTGGGCAGCGGCATTCAGTATCGTAGACGCTGGTAGCAAGAATTACAAAAAGTTGGTCGAATTTATCTGGGAGTGCTTTCGCAAATGAAATTTTTTAGTCGGTTTTCCATGTCCCGCGACATGGGCATGGATTTGGGAACTGCTAACACCTTAGTCTACGTTGCTGGCAGAGGCATCGTGTTACAAGAGCCATCGGTGGTGGCAATGGATCAGATTAAAAATATTCCCTTGGCGGTAGGTGAAGAAGCTAAAAGAATGTTGGGTAGAACCCCCGGCAACGTGATTGCGATTAGACCTCTACGGGATGGGGTAATTGCCGACTTTTTTACGGCAGAAGTCATGCTGAAGCATTTTATTCAGCGAGCCAATGAAGGCAATAACCTGGTAAGACCTCGAATCGTCATTGGTATCCCTAGTGGTGTGACCGAAGTAGAGCGACGGGCTGTAATGGAAGCGGCTCAACAAGCCGGAGCTAGCGAAGTATTTTTAATTGATGAGCCAGTGGCAGCGGCGATCGGAGCCGGTCTACCAGTGGCTGAACCTACTGGCAACATGATTATCGATATTGGTGGTGGTACGACAGAAGTAGCCGTGCTTAGTTTACAGGGGTCAGTAATTAGTGACTCGGTACGAGTGGCCGGTGATGAACTGAGTGATTCAATCATCCAGTACATGAAAAAAGTCCATAACTTGGTGATTGGAGAAAGAACCGCCGAAGAAATTAAAATTCAAGTGGGATCGGCCTATCCTACCGCCAATGACGACATGAACATGGAAGTGCGAGGGCTACACATGCTTTCTGGTCTACCGCGTACCGTGACCATCAAGGCACCAGAAATTCGGGAAAGTATGTCTGAGCCTTTGTCGGTAATCGTCGAAGCAGTTAAGCGTACCTTAGAGCGCACTCCCCCAGAATTGGCTTCAGATATTATCGATCGAGGCATTATGCTCGCTGGTGGTGGGGCATTGTTACGAGGGATCGATACGTTAATTAGCCATGAAACCGGTATTGTTGCCCATATCGCTGATGATCCTCTGACCTGTGTAGTGAAGGGTACTGGCTTGGTGCTAGAAAACTTCAAACAGCTAGAGCGGGTCTTTACG
>JANNEH010000132.1:0-18016 GCA_031378405.1 Synechococcales cyanobacterium OTE_75_metabat_409 | reverse complement strand
CGTAGCTGGAATTTTGGGTGGAGCATTGCTCTGTGCCATTCACGGTGCCACTGTAGAAAACACTTTGTTTGAAGACAGCGAAAACCCCAACACTTTCCGGGCATTTGAACCTACTCAAGCAGAAGAAACCTACTCGATGGTGACTGCAAACCGTTTCTGGTCACAGATTTTCGGCATTGCTTTCTCCAACAAGCGTTGGTTGCACTTCTTTATGCTGTTTGTACCCGTAACTGGTCTATGGATGAGTTCTGTGGGTATTGTGGGCTTAGCACTTAACCTGCGGGCTTACGATTTCACTTCTCAAGAGCTACGGGCTGCTGAAGACCCTGAGTTCGAGACTTTCTATACCAAGAACATTTTATTGAATGAAGGTATTCGCGCTTGGATGGCTCCTCAAGATCAGCCTCATGAGCAGTTTGCTTTCCCTGAAGAAGTTCTACCTCGCGGTAACGCTTTGTAAGATGCTGCTAGTTCATAGGTTCAGTTGCGCTTGATTGCGATAACTCTGTGTAACGAAGCTTTAAAATGCCGAAAGATAAGGTTACAATATCTTTACTTTCTGCCCTGGCTCAGTGATGTGCTAGGAAACAGCTTTAAGAGCTGCAATGTATATTTGAGGTGGCTTAGCTTGCTATTGCCACCGACTCACGACTCCTATATATTTACCTTTTAGAGGTTCTCGAATAGTGGAAACACCCTTTAATACTTCCATGGTAATGGGTGGTCGCGACCAAGATTCTACCGGCTATGCTTGGTGGTCTGGGAACGCCCGTCTAATTAACCTTTCTGGCAAACTGCTAGGCGCACACGTTGCCCATGCTGGTTTGATCGTTTTCTGGGCAGGGGCCATGACCCTGTTTGAAGTGGCTCACTTCATTCCCGAGAAACCTATGTACGAGCAAGGCTTGATCTTGCTACCTCACTTGGCTAGCCAAGGTTGGGGTGTTGGTCCCGGCGGCGAAGTAATCGATATTTTCCCCTACTTTGTAGTTGGTGTACTGCACTTAATTTCTTCGGCAGTGCTGGGTGTAGGTGGTCTGTACCATGCACTGCGTGGCCCTGATACCTTAGAAGAGTATTCTTCTTTCTTCGGCTACGACTGGCGTGACAAAGACAAAATGACTAGCATTTTAGGCTTCCACCTCTGTATTTTGGGTGTAGGTGCTTTGTTGTTAGTAATCAAAGCCATGTTTGTTGGTGGTCTATATGACACATGGGCACCAGGTGGTGGCGATGTCCGCCTAGTAACTAATCCCACCATTAACCCAGTAATCATTTTTGGTTATTTACTGAAAGCTCCCTTCGGTGGCGAAGGCTGGATTATCAGTGTCAATAACCTAGAAGATATCGTAGGTGGCCACATTTGGGTTGGTTTTATCTGTATCGCTGGTGGCGTATGGCACATTTTGACCAAGCCTTTCGGCTGGGCGCGGCGCGCTTTAATCTGGTCTGGTGAAGCTTACCTTTCCTATAGCTTGGGTGCTCTATCTTTGATGGGCTTCGTAGCTTCTTTGATGGTTTGGTACAACAACACGGCTTATCCTAGTGAGTTCTTCGGCCCTACCGGTCCGGAAGCTTCCCAGGCTCAAGCCTTGACTTTCTTGGTGCGCGACCAAAGACTAGGTGCTAACGTTGCAACTGCTCAAGGTCCTACTGGTTTGGGTAAATACCTGATGCGTTCTCCTTCGGGCGAAATCATTTTTGGTGGTGAAACCATGCGTTTCTGGGATTTCCAAGGTCCTTGGTTGGAGCCACTTCGTGGTCCTAACGGTCTGGACTTGACCAAAATCAAGAACGACATTCAGCCTTGGCAAGCTCGGCGGGCAGCAGAATACATGACTCACGCTCCTTTGGGTTCTTTGAACTCGGTGGGTGGAGTTATTACTGAAAGCAATGCTTTCAACTATGTATCGCCTCGCGCTTGGTTGGCAACTTCTCACTTCGTCTTTGCCTTCTTCCTGTTTGTGGGTCACTTGTGGCACGCCGGACGGGCAAGAGCTGCTGTTGCTGGTTTCCAGAACGGTATCGATCGCGAAACTGAGCCAGTATTGTCTATGGACGATTTGGACTAAGCCTAAGTTATTAATTTGTGAAAAAAAAGCAGGAGTTTTAACTCCTGCTTTTTTTGTGGATGATCAACTGGGATTTATTTGCCCAAAAATCCTAGCGCCGCTCAATTGGTTGATATCTCAAATCATGTTCGCCGGTATATAGCTGGGTAGGCCGAAAGATGCGGTTCTCATTGAGTTGTTCTCGCCAATGTGCCAGCCAACCAGCGACTCTGGCGATCGCAAACACTGGTGTAAACAGGTCATCCGGAATCCCTAGTTTGCGGTAGACCAAGCCAGAATAGAAATCGACGTTGGGATAAATTCCTTTTTGGCCATAGTATTCTTCTACGACTTTCTCTAGTTCTACAGCAATGTCAAAGTATCTGTCATGGCCAAATTTGGCGAATAGCTCTTCGGCTAGTTCTTGCAAAATAATGGCGCGGGGGTCTTTAACTTTGTAGATGCGGTGGCCAAAGCCGACGATTTTTTTCTTTTCGGCGACGCATTTTTCCACATAGGGGCGCACTTGCTCGATCGTACCGATTTCAGCCAGCATCGACATTACATCTTCGTTGGCTCCACCGTGCAAAGGACCAGCTAAGGTGCCAACGGCAGAAGCGATTACGGCATAGGGATCAGTGAGGGTCGAGGCGGTAACCATGGCCGAAAAAGTGGAGGCATTGATGGTGTGCTCGGCATGGAGAATGAGGCAGACATCTAGGACTTTAGCGGCCAAAGGATCTGGTTCTTTTTCGGTGAGCATGTACAAAAAGTTGGCGGCATAACCCAGGTCATCGCGGGGTAGCACAGGGTCGTTACCTTTGCGCATGAGCTGAAAAGCCGCTGCCATGGTAGGTATTTTGGCTAACAACCGGGTAACAGCTTCCCAAATATATGTGGGGTCGGCCAATGCCCGCCGGGAATAAAATAGCCCCAAGGCTGCCGCCGAAGCTTGCAATGCATCCATGGGATGCCCTGTTTCCGGGAAGCACTTCATCATGTCTTTGATGCGGTATTTGATGCGCCGATGGGAATAAATTTCATCTTCAAATTCGGCCAGCTCAGCAGCGCTGGGTAGTTTGCCCCAAATTAACAGGTAGGCGGTTTCGACAAAGTTACTCTGGCGGGCGAGTTCATCGATCGGGATGCCCCGATATTCCAAAATTCCCTCTTGGCCATTGACATAGCTAATGCTTGATTTAGCTACGGGCACACCTTCTAATCCAGGTTTATAGTCTTCAGCAGCCATTCTTTTTTCCTCAGGGTCGCACACACTCGTTCTTGGGACGGCCAATGCTGGGGCATCGCCGACATGCTGGACATTCTACCAGATCTCATAACCGAGCCTTGGTAGCAGTTACTTCCAGTGTGATACCGAATAATAAATCAATTCAGTCCCAAATTTTCGAAGACTGGGTATTTTAAATGCAGTACGTATCGATAAGTTACCAGCTTTACTTTGCAACCATGCCGACGAAAATTGTAGTACCTGAAGAATCTCTGCTACTGTGGCTTTTAGTGATATTGCTGGCTTTGATCGCCTTTGTCAGCCTAGATATTGCTACCCACACCTCTTTTAGCTTACTAGCTATTCCTTTTGGCATCGCGGGGGGGTTGTGGAGCTATCGCCGTCGTCGTTTGGCCAACCATTGGTTAACTCATCTGGTGTTTTGGGCGGCTTTGGTGTTGGTGATATTCTGCTTGGGCAGTGCTTTTTGGGCACAGACGATCGAAAAAGCCAAGAATTTTTTAGGGACAGATCGAGATCTGGTGGTGCCATTAGCCTTAAGTTTTTTGCTAGTAGCACTCCAGACCATTAGAATGTGGTCACTCTGCTACCGGCGAGGCTTAAGTAGCAGCGTAGTGATTAGTGTGATGTTAATGGCTAGTACCTTGGCGATCGGCAATCATCCCGGATTTTTACTGGTATTAGTTCTGTTTGTGGGCTTGCTGGTACCAACTTTAATGTTGTTTTATCGATCGACCATCAAACTCAAACCGATCGGGGTGTCGATCGTCCCTCGCCCGCAACAGCTCACTGAGCGCCATGTTCCCTGGCCATACTTGACCAAAATTGCGGTTGTGACTTTGATCCTGGGTGGTATTTTGGCTTTGTTTGCCCCCCATGTACGGCTACCCGAAGTTTCTTGGAATTTTCCAGGACTAGAGCAATTGGTGAGCAATCTACCCATTGAGACCGACCCCACAATCGTCCAAGATGCAGAAGGCGATGCTGAAAACTCAGAATTGGCGAGTGGGGTCGGAGATAATAGTAGTGCTGGTGAATTGGATACTGCCGGAAAAGCAACAAAGTCTCAATCCTCGGGGACAGGTGCTGCTGGTAATGACTCTGAGGATGCTGAATATATTGATGAACAACAAGCACAACTAGCGATTCAGAATATTTTGGCCACTGCCGATCGACCTTTGCCAACTAGTGCCGATCGGATTGCTTATATTACTAAATACCTGCAAGAGCATGTCAGTTCAACCGGTTGTAAAACCAATAGCCTAAATTGCTCTCGGAGTTTCCATCGTAATAATGAGCATCATCAGACCGCCCTGGCTTTTGGGCGGCTAGCAAAGCAAATTCCGCTGCGCTCTTATTACATAGCCCAACAGCCAACCCCAAAGTCACCATCATTACTGCAACAGCTCACGGAACCTTGTCCGACAGATCAGCCGGGTTGCTACAAAAATCGGGTGTTTCAAGCCGATCAACAGGAAACTAGTACTGCTCGAAACCGATTACTGCGATCTATTAGCGGTATTGACCCACGGTCAGATAATCCAATTCAGAGCAATGAATCTCCTGGTAGTAGCTCTGCTAGTCAAGGTAATAAACCATTCGAGAACAAAGCTCTGTCTGCTAATCAACCTGCTAATCAACGACACGGATCTACGCCAACTTCAGGAAAAAGTACGACCAACAAATCTGCTGGTAACAAGGTTGGTAAAGAACTTAGCAAAAAAGCCCAAATAGCATGGCGGAAGCTATCCCCGCAGCAGCAAGCAAAACTCTTATCCGGCAAACAATCCCAGCGATCGATCGCCAATCTTACTCCAGGCCAAAATTCACCATCAGCTCCAGCAATTAATCCAGAACAATTAATGATCTTCTTGCGGTTGGGTGTCATTATCTTGTTATTTATTGGAGGGGTAATCTGGTATTTATGGTGGCAAAGTCGTCAAGATCGAGTTCAGAAGCAAAAAGATCGCAAATTTAATCAACGACCAATGATCGAGCGAGTTTATTGGCTAATGCTGAAAGAATTGCGATCGACCGGCAGCATCAAGCGATCAACCGAAACCGAATGGGAATTTGTGTTATCTAATGATCCACAATACCCTGGTTTACTTGGTAAACTGATTACTGAAATTTCTAATGATTATATTGACTGGCATTATGGCAAAAAGCCCCCGAATGAATCTATCCTCGCCCAGAAATTTGAGCGGTTTCGCGAATTGCACAGTGCAGAGTTAGTCAAACGCCAAGCAGAGAAAAATTTTATCTCGCAAAGTAAAAAGATGTTGCATCTAGTAAAGTAAAGTGACATACGCATTTTCGGTGACTTATCGGCATGTTTAAAAAAACTCCCATCTCGATCGGCCTCTTTGTTTTGCTCTCAGTAGCTGTTGGGGCACTATTTAACTCGATCAATATAGATTTTGAACCGTTGCCAGCAGCCTCTGCTAAATTATCACCCCCGAAACTGCAAGCCTTAATTCCTTTATATATGTACCCGCAAGTCATCAATGGCCGCAGTAATTGGCAGCCTTTAGTAGAAGCAGCGCGTAAAATTCCGGTAGTGGCAATTATCAATCCTAATAGTGGGCCAGGGGGCAAGCCCAACAGCGATTATACCCAAGGTCTTAAGCTCCTGCAAACAGGTGGGGTTAAAACCATTGGCTATGTGGCTACTAACTATGGAAAACGCCCGATCGACCAAGTAAAAGCCGATGTTGATTTATATGAGGTGCATTTTAATGTGCAAGGAATATTTTTAGACGAAGGAGTCAGTGATGCCAAGCAGCTCAGTTATTATGGGGAAATTTATCGCTATATTAAAAGCAAGAAAAAATTGCAGCAAGTAATTATTAATCCGGGAACGCACATTGATGAAGCTTATTTTAGTAAACCCGCTACTGACCAAGCAGTGATTTTTGAAAATTTTGGTCGAGAGTGGCCAAAATACAAGCCTAGTACTTATGTGGCTAAATACGATCGGCAACACTTTGCTTTGATGCTACATGGGGTGATCGATCGAGCTAAGATGCAGAGCTACATTGATTTGGCAGTGAAACGCAATATTGGCTATGTATACATTACTAACGATGCCGACAGCAATCCTTGGGATAGCCTGCCCACTTACTGGCAAGCTGAAGTTGAAGCAATTCGTAGCAAAAATTCACTACGTTAACATTCGGGGATTGAGCGATCGGTATTCTCGATCGCTCCCCACATCTCGATTATGGTCTAGATAATTGGTGCGGCAATTTTCCAGCTAGAATCGGCTGTGCTAATTAAACTTGCTGTGTTCAAAGCTGCGCCATTCATGAACCAAATGGCATTGGTGCCGTTGTCGTTGCGCCAGAGAATGTCAGCTCTGCGATCGTTATTAAAGTCACCAGTGCCAGCAATTTGCCAATCGATCGGAACTGTTGAAACGATCGCCGCAGAGGCCAACGCTGTGCCATTGACTTGCCACAGTGCTACCTGACCATTGTCGTTGCGCCAAAGAATGTCGGCTTTACCATCGCCATCAAAATCATCGATGCCTTCGATTTTCCAATCGGCGGAGGCAGCCGAAATCACTCCACCACCTGTAATATTTGCCCCATCCATTAACCAGTTAGCTACCTGACCATTGTCGTTGCGCCACAGAATGTCAGATTTGCCATCGCCGTTAAAGTCACCGCTGCCAGCAATTTTCCAGCTATTGTCAATGACAGAAACGATACTTGCTGATTCAATAGTTGCGCCATTCATCTGCCACAGAGCCACCGTGCCATCGGCATTCCGCCAGAGGATGTCGGATTTGTTGTCGGCGCTAAAGTCACCAGTAGCAGAGATTTGCCAGCTATTATCAATGCTAGAAACGATGCTTGCCGATGCAATAGCCCCTCCATTCATCTGCCACATAGCCAATGTGCCATCGTTATTACGCCAGAGGATGTCAGATTTTTGGTCGGCACCAAAATCACCAGTGCCAGCAATTTTCCAGGTGTTGTCAACATTGGTTACAATGTTAGCGGCAGTAAGAGCTGCGCCATTCATTTGCCACAGAGCTACGGTTCCGTTGGTATTACGCCAGAGAATGTCAGCTTTTTTGTCGTTGCCAAAATCATTGCGGACGGGTTTGAATTGATCGAGTATGGAGCTGCCAGAGAGGTTTTGCAGAGTTTCAATAAAGCCGCTGCCAGCACTACCTGATGCACTGAAAAAGTTGCGAATCGTCAAGTCATTAGTGGCATTGAACAATTGATCTCCATTGAGGTCAATCAACAGATTGGTACCAGATCTACTCCAACCATTAACACTGTTAATAGCTGCCGATAGTTGCAAGATATCAGTACCGCTGCTATCTTCAATAAGAGTGCCACCAGCAATGTTGTTTTGCACTACATAAGTGTCATTGCCAGTACCTCCATAGAGAGTATCACTGCCACTGCCACCGCTGAGAATGTCATTGCCTTGTTCGCCAAAAAGTCGATCGCTGCCAGCTCCGCCTTGAATTGTATCGTTGCCCAATCCACCAAACAGGTCATCGCTGTAGGCTCCACCAGTTAAGGTGTCATTTAAAGCGATGGTTTGAAAGATAAAGTCATTTGCTGTTAATAAGGCTTTATTAATACCGGTTAGTTGCAGACTGTAATTTCCATAAGTAGTGTTGGCTCCATTGTAGCGAGTGGTAATGACTGCGTTATTAGCTAAATCATTGTCAGTCAATAAGAAGATAGTGCTGAAATCACTAATACCCATGCTCGTGAGATCAATTTTGTCCTGGCTCTGCACAAAGTCATTAACCACATCTAATTCTTGGGCAATGGTACTGCCATTGAAATACTCTAAAACAATGGTGTCGTTGCCAGCACCACCTATAAAGGTATCTGAGCCACTACCGCCAATTAATCGATCGGTGCCTTGTTCACCAAAAAGTCGGTCACTGCCAGCTCCGCCTTGAATTGTATCGTTGCCCAATCCGCCAAACAGGTCATCGCTGTAGGCTCCACCAGTTAAGGTGTCATTCAAAGAGATGGTTTGAAAGATAAAGTCATTTGCTGTTAATGAGCCTTTGTTAATATTGGTCAGTTGTAAGCTGTAAGTTCCATAAGTATTGTTGGCACCGTTGTAGCGAGTGGTAATGACTGCGTTATTAGATACATCATTGTCAGTCAAAGAGAAGATAGTGCTGAAATCACTAATACCCATGCCGGTGAGGTCGATTTTGTCTTGGCCCTGCACAAAGTCATTAACCACATCTAATTCTTGGGCAATGGTACTGCCATTGAAATACTCTAAAACAATGGTGTCATTGCCAGCACCACCTATAAAGGTATCTGAGCCACTACCGCCAATTAATCGATCGGTGCCTTGTTCACCAAAAAGTCGGTCACTGCCAGCTCCGCCTTGAATTGTATCGTTGCCCAGTCCGCTAAAAAGGTCATCGCTGTAGGCTCCACCAACTAAATTTTCATCCAAAGAGATGGTTTGAAAGATAAAGTCATTTGCTGTTAATGAGCCTTTGTTGATATTGGTCAGTTGTAGGCTGTAAGTTCCATAAGTAGTGTTAGCCCCATTGTAACGAGTGGTAATGACCGCGTTATTAGATACATCATTGTTAGTCAACGAGAAGATAGTGCTGAAATCACTAATACCCATGCCGGTGAGGTCAATTTTGTCTTGACCCTGCACAAAGTCATTAACCACATCTAATTCTTGGGCAATGGTACTGCCATTGAAATATTCTAAAACGATGGTGTCATTGCCAGCACCGCCAATAAAAGTATCTGAGCCACTACCACCAATTAGTCTATCAGTGCCTTGTTCACCAAAAAGTCGGTCACTGCCAGCTCCACCCTGGATTGTATCGTTGCCCAATCCGCCAAACAGGTCATCGCTGTAGGCTCCACCAACTAAATTATCATTCAAAGAGATGGTTTGAAAGATAAAGTCGTTTGCTGTTAATGAGCCTTTGTTAATATTGGTCAGTTGTAGGCTGTAGGTTCCATAAGTAGTGTTGGCACCATTGTAACGAGTGGTAATGATGGCATTATTAGAGAAATCATTGTTAGTCAATGAGAAGATAGTACTGAAATCACTAATACCCATACCGGTGAGGTCGATTTTGTCTTGACCTTGAACAAAATCATTAACCACATCTAAGTCTTGGGCAATGGTACTACCATTGAAATATTCTAAGACAAAAACATCGTTGCCAGTCCCGCCGGTGAGGGAGTCACTGCCAGATCCACCAATGAGGGTATCATTTCCACTCAAGCCAGAAAGAGTATCATTGCCACCAAAACCACGAATTAAGTCATCTTCATTCGCATTACCAGTGAGGGTATTAGGGTTATCGTTTCCATCGATAGTTGCTTGCTCTACTAATATCTGCTGACCATTAATAGTGACTAGGGCATGATCATCTTCGGCTTGCAAGATACTGATGTCGGCATCTGATAGTGCATGTCCCTGCACCAGTTCTGAGAACAAAGCTCCTTCATCCCCGATCTCGTCATTCGTATTCAAAACTCCATCAAAGTAATGACCGAGTTCTTCAATCAACACAGCCACGATTTGCTCAGTGCTGGCAGTATCCAGAAAACTTGTGGACAGGTATATTGTTTGACCTACTGCTGCATATGCTCCTCTGGCACCGCCCAATTCTCCATTTTGCAGCACTTCGATCGCCGGTAATTCACCAAAATCTCCTTGCTGCCATCTTTGCCTTAAATCTGTGAGTTTAGCTCGATCGATCTGGTGACCAAAAGCGATCTCCATGTTAGCAGCAAAATCACTGCGACCCGCAAATTCAGTAAGCTTTTGTTGGGCTAATTGTAAGTATTGAGAGTTAATCATAGGTTGGGATTGGATAAGATGTTATGAGAAGCATGAATCAACTAACTCTAAACAATATTTAAAGTTTTCATTGGCATAAAACAAAAACTGTAACCAGGTTGATTTCTGGCTTGACTAATGCTTTCGTGAGCGAAAATGGCTACCGACCTTCTTAACAAGGATTTTCTTGGAAACCTGATATCTTGGTTTGATATCACTGTTAACTCAAAATAAATGCTAACAGATAATTTAGAATGCAACAACTGATATTTTGTGGGTTGACAAACACTTTTTCATGTGTATTGGGTTATCTGGATTTCAACATATCAATCCATTGATCATCCTAATTAAATAATTGGTGCAGCAATTTTCCAGCTAGAGTCGGCTGCACTAGTGAAACTTGAGGTTGACACTGCTGCGCCATTCATGAACCAAATAGCATTAGTACTGTTGTCGTTGCGCCAGAGAATATCTGCTTTGCGATCGTTGTTAAAGTCACCCGTGCCAGCAATTTGCCAATCAGTAGAAACAGCAGAGATGATCGCCGCAGCAGCCAGGGCAGAGCCATTGACTTGCCATAGTGCAACTTGACCATTGTCGTTGCGCCACAGAATGTCGGCTTTGCCATCGCCATCAAAATCATCAATGCCTGCAATCTTCCAATCGGCGGAAACGGCAGAGATTACTCCACCACCTGAGATGGTTGCACCATCCATTAACCAGTTGGCTATTTGGCCACTATCGTTACGCCACAGAATATCGGCTTTACCATCGCCGTTAAAATCACCACTGCCTGTAATTTTCCAGCTATTATCAACAATGGAAACAATGCTGGCCGATGCAATAGTTGCCCCATCCATTTGCCACAGAGCTACTGTCCCATCGGCATTACGCCACAGAATGTCAGATCTGCCGTCAGCGTTAAAATCACCTGTGCCAGAAATTTTCCAGCTATTGTCAATGCTGGAAATAATGCTTGCCAATGCAGTAGTTGCTCCATTCATTTGCCAGAGAGCTACGGTACCATCAATGTTACGCCAGAGAATGTCGGATTTTTTATCATTGCCAAAATCATTGCGGACTGGTCTAAATTGATCGAGTATCGAGTTGCCAGATAGATTTTGAAGAGCTACAATAAAGCCAGTGCCTGCACCACCTGCTGCATTGAAAAAATTGCGGATCGTCAAGTCGCTAGTGGCTGTAATTACTTGATCTCCATTGAGATCTATCAACAGATTGGTACCAGATTTTCGCCAACCATTGGTGCTATTGATAGATGTTGATAGTTGCAAAATATTGATACCACCAACATCTTCAATTATAGTGCCAGCACCCAAACTGCTTTCTATTACATAAGTGTCATTCCCTGTACCGCCATAAAGGGTGTCACTACCGCCACCACCGATTAGAGTATCATTACCTTGCTCACCAAAAAGTCGATCATTCCCAGTTCCGCCATCTAATATATCATTACCCAATCCACCAAAAAGGTCATCACTGTTGGCGGTACCAATATAGTTGTCATTGGAAGAGATAGTCTGAAGAACAAAGTCTGTGGCTGTCAAAAAGTTACGATTAATACCGGTTAGTTGCAAGCTAGTCTGTCCATAATTTGTGCTAAAACCATTATAGCGAGCAGTGATGACCGCATTGCCAGATATATTGTTACTAGTCAAAAGTAAAACGGTGCTGAAATCACTTATACCTATTCCAGTTAGATCGATTTTGTCTTGGCCGCGCACAAAGTCAGTAACTAAATCCAACTCATTTGTTGTATTGCCTAAACCAGAAAAACCACTGCCAAAATCGAAATATTCAAAGACAAAGACATCGTTGCCAGTGCCGCCAATCAAAGTATCTAATCCACTCCCTCCGATCAATCGATCGGCTCCCTGTTCGCCAAATAATCGATCTTCGCCGATCCCTCCTTGCAATGTATCGTCACCCAACCCCCCAAAAAGGTCATCGCAGCCGTAGCTACCAACATAGTCGTCATTAGTTGAGATGCTCTGAAAAATAAAGTCTGTTGCCGTGAGTACTCCTTGGCTCACACCGGTAAGTTGCAGACTGGTTTTTCCATAACTAGTAGTCAAGCCTTTGTAACGAGCGGTGATGACTGCATTGTTAGATGCATCGTTGCCAGTCAAGGCTAAAATAGTATTAAAATCACTAATTCCTATCATGGCTAGGTCGATTTTGTCTTGTCCTTGCACAAAGTCAGTAACTATATTTAGTTCATTAGAAGTGACTCCTAAATCGAAATATTCTAGCACAAAGATATCGTTGCCAGTACCACCAGTCAAAGTATCGGCTCCGCTCCCCCCGACTAACTGATCGTCACCTTGTTCGCCAAAAAGTCGGTCAACGCCTTCCTTCCCTTGCAGTGTGTCATTACCCAATCCACCAAAAAGATCATCGCTGTTGGCACTACCAACTAAGCTGTCATTTGAAGAGATGGCTTGGAAGATGAAATCTGCTACCGTTAGCAAGTTGCGATTAATACCTTTCAGTAGCAGGCTATAAAGTCCATAGCTGGTGCTCAGACCGTTATAACGAGTAGTAACAACTGCATTGTTAGAGGCATCATTGCTAGTCAACCCCAAGATAGTACTAAACTCACCAATACCTATTCTTGAAAGGTCGATTTTGTCTTGCCCTTGCACAAAGTCATTCACCACATCCAAATCTTGGGCAAGGATACTGCCATTAAAATATTCTAAGGCAAAGACATCGTTGCCAGCACCGCCGGTGAGTGAGTCACTGCCAGATCCACCAATGAGGGTATCATTTCCGCTCAAGCCAGCAAGAGTATCGTTGCCACCAAAGCCACGAATTAAGTCATCTTCATTCGCGTTACCAGTGAGGTTATTGGGGTTATTGTCCCCATCGATAGTTGCTTGTTCTACCCATAGCTGCTGACCATTGATTTGTAAGTATTGAGAGTTGATCATGAGTTCGGATGGGATAGGTGTCTAAAATATTATGGGTAGAATAGAGCTGATCAATGCAATCTTAGGATTCACCGCACTAATCCACCGATCATCCCCACCAATAACCCAAATCCCCACCAAACATTTTCGCGAAACATATTGCCATAGCTGGCTGCTGGCAAATTGACGTGACGTAAACGACGATATTGATTTACCCAGACACCCGCACCGCAGGCCAAGGCGATCCAAAAAACAATGTTTAGGCTCATCGCTTTGCCCGCAAAGGCCAAGCAGATAAAGGTTAACAAATAGCAAATTCCTACTGCCAAAGGTACCTGTTGGCCAAAAAACAAAGCACTAGAATTTACCCCAATCCGGCGGTCATCGGCTCGATCGGGCATGGCATAAACAGTATCGAAGCCCAGAGTCCAAAACACTGTAGCTGCCCAGAGTTCCCAGGTAACCAGTTCTAATTTGGGTTCCACCATCGACCAGCTAATCAGCACTGCAAAACCCCAGGCGATCGATAACACCAATTGGGGCACCGGAAACACCCGCTTAGCAGCAGGATACAGCAAAATCACTGGGACAGCAGCCAGACACAACCAAAAAGTGGGTAGGTTGAGATATTTAGCTAAAATGGCAGCGCAAATCAACGAGCAAATCAGCACCCCAATTCCCACTTTGACCGAGAGAGCACGGGCAGCGAGAGGTCGATTTTTGGTGCGTTCTACTTGGGGGTCGATGTTCCGATCCCACAAATCGTTAACTACGCAGCCAGCAGCACTGGTGGCCAAGGTACCCAAAATAATTATGGCTAGCAAAGGCAGTTCAAATCTGCCGGTGCGGCCAGTGGCCAGACTAAAACCCCAGAGGGCGGGAATCATTAAAATTAAACGCCCAGTGGGTTTATCCCAGCGCAGTAAACGGACGATCGAGAGCCAGGTGGGTGGTGTAACAGAGGTCATGAAAATATTTAGCCAGGTTCTCTAGATTTTAATGTTTCTGGCGAAATCGCACAAATAACTTCTCGCCCTCGATCCACACTAGCATCAGCATACTGAAGCCAATACATATTCCCATTTCTAGCCAGTCTAAGGAATGGGTACCAAAGAAGCTTTGGAAAGGGGGAAAGTAGACCAAAGAAAGCTGGAGGAGGGTAGTGACAGATACTGCTCCGAGCAAATAAGGATTGGTAAAAGGATTGAGTTCAATCAGTAGTTGACTGTTCGATCGAATCGCCAAGGCATGTCCCATCTGTGCCAAACAGAGCATCGTAAACACCATGGTTTTCCAGGTGTCTTGGGCACCGGGAATATTTGCTTTAGGATAGGTACCACTGTGAGTATAGTCATAGGCAATTTTCATCATCACGATACTTAAGATCGCAAACACAATACCGATTCTGATCATATAGGCACCTAAACCCCGTGCAAAAATGCTTTCTTTGGGGTCAAAAGGGGCGCGCTGCATAATGTTTGGCTCGGCTGGCTCTACGGCCAAGGCCAGTGCTGGTAAACCATCGGTAACTAGGTTCATCCACAAAATTTGTAGCGGTGTGAGAGGCACACCACCTAAGCCCAGCAAAGGAGCAGCGGCGATCGTCAAGATTTCGCCAATATTGCTGCCCAGAATGTATTTGATAAACCGCCGAATGTTAGTGTAAACTACCCGGCCTTCTTCGGTAGCAGCGACGATCGAAGCAAAGTTATCATCCAGCAAAATCATATCGCTGGCTTCTTTGCTCACATCGGTACCAGTAATCCCCATCGCTACGCCAATGTCGGCTTGTTTGAGTGCTGGGGCATCGTTGACCCCATCTCCGGTCATTGCCACTAGGTGACCCCGTTGGCGCAGGGCTTGAACGATGCGCAGTTTGTGTTCGGGGCTAACGCGAGCATAGACATTAGTAGTCTCTACTACTTCGAGTAAATCCAAATCACTCATGGCCGCGAGTTCACGGCCAGAGATCGCAGTACCGCCCACTTTAGCAATGCCTAAATCTTCAGCAACTGCTTGGGCGGTCAGTTGATGGTCACCGGTAATCATCACGGTACGAATTCCGGCAGTCTGACATTTAGCAACAGCATCTCTTACTTCTGGGCGAGGAGCATCCAGCATTCCCACTAAGCCCAACCACAATAAATCTGTTTCGGCGCTGTCTTCGTGGCTGGGAATCTCGGCTCCTTCTCGATAGGCCAAGCCCAAGACCCGCAGCCCTTTGGTGGCTAGATCGTTGTTTTGTTGGACAATTTGGGCGCGTTGTGCGGTGGTGATGGCTTGGGGTTCTGGGCCAAATACAGCTCCAGCGCAGCGCTCTAAGATTGATTCCGGGGAACCTTTGACAAAGGTAATATAGCCATTTTCTTGGGCGCAGACTACGCTCATTCGTTTGCGATCGCTGTCAAAGGGAAATTCGGCGACCCGAGGTAGAGTGGCGACACTAGAAGCTCGATCGACTCCGCCTTTTTCGGCCAGTACTACCATTGCGCCTTCGGTGGGGTCGCCCACAATTTGCCATTGATTGTCGCGCCATTCTAAGATGGCATCGTTGCAAAGGGTACAGCCCCAGAGCATTCTGGTTAAATCGGGATGCTGTGTTCGATCGATCTCTTGGCCATCTAACTGAAATTTACCATTGGGTTCGTAGCCTTCACCAGTAACAGTCAAGTTATGTTGGAGAGTCGATACTCGCTGTACCACCATTTTGTTTTGGGTGAGGGTACCGGTTTTGTCGGAACAAATTGTAGTTACGCTGCCCAATGTTTCCACGGCGGGGAGTTTGCGAATGAGGGCGTTGCGCTTCACCATCCGCTGGGTACCGAGGGCAAGGGTAATAGTGATCACGGCGGGCAAGCTTTCGGGCACTACTGCTACGGCCATACTTAAAGATACTTCTACCAGTTCGCGGAAGAGTTTGATGTCAAATTTTTGCGTAAGTAGGCTGGGAATCATGCCCCCGATAACTACGATCGCCACTAATGCTAATGAGCCTTTGACTAAAACATCACCGAGTTGAGTGATGCGTTTTTGCAGGGGAGTGGGTTCATTGACTACTCCTTGAATTTGGGCGGCAATATGTCCTAACTCAGTATCCATACCGGTTTTGGTGACTACGGCTTCGCCGCGTCCCATCAGTACTTCGGTGCCTTGATAAAGGCTGTTGACTCGATCGCCTAAGTCAATATCCGCAGCCAAAGTGAGCCGAGGATCTTTACTGGCGGCGGTGGCTTCACCGGTGAGGGCGGCTTCGCGGACTTGCAGGTTGGCAGCGGAAAGTAAGCGGGCATCGGCGGCTAGTTTGACCCCGGCTTCTACCAAGATAATGTCGCCTGGAACCAGTTCTTTCCCATCGATTTCTAAAACACGTCCATCTCGCCGTACTTTAACTTGGGGCGAGGCCATTTGTTTGAGGGCGGCTAGGGCTTCTTCGGCTTTGCTTTCTTGCAGGTAGCCCATGATGCCGTTCAAGATCACTACCGATAAGATGGCGATTGTGTCTTTAAAAGGAAAGCCTTTGAATTCACCCGACATCATTCCCCAGACATCCATGACTCCTGAAACAAAAGCCACAAAAATCAGCATCAACAGCATGATATTGGTAAACTGGTCTAGTAAGATCTGCCAGCGGCTGCGACCGGCGGTGGCTACTAGTTCGTTTTTGCCATACTGAATTAGGCGACTTTGGGCACTGCTAGTACTAAGTCCTTGCTCGATGTTGGTTTCTAGCTGGGCGACGGTTCGATCGATATCTAATGCGTGCCAGGGGGTGGAGTTTGCAGGAGGTTTCGAGAGACTAGTCATATGTGGTATGTCGGTTGCAAGGTTAGCCGTTGCTGGTCAATGGTGGTAAATAGTTCATCCGCAAGAGTTTTCATCGGTCTAATGCAAAGATTATAGCAATGGAAACTCTTACTTGCATAGATAAAAATCTATCGAATAACAAAGAACATATCGTTATTATGTATGATGATGGCTCTCAATGCATCTGTCTCCAGCATCAATCTGTCTCCAGCATCAATCTGGCTTAGCACCATAATTAAGGTAATTAAGTTGGTAAAATATCAAGGTCTGCTCAGCCGTAAGAGGATTTTTTACCATGCTATCTTCGATCACCCATGGCGCAAGCAAAGCCATCGATCAAAATTCGCAGCTTAGTCTGTCCGGCGTTACCTGGGAGCAATTTGAGTTGGTAGAAGCGGCTTTTGCGGAAATTGGTGGGGTCAGGTTTATTTATTTAGATGGTGTTTTAGAGATTATGACTCCTAGTGCTGATCATGAAGATTACAAAAGTACGATCGGCCTGTTGCTGGAAGCGTACATGAGAAATGTTGGCGTGCGCTTTTACACCAGAGGCAGTGCTACCTTGGGCGAAAAAGCTTTAGGTGGACGGAAAGAACCAGATGAGTCTTATAACTTTGAGGTGAAAAAGCCGATTCCTGATTTGGTGGTAGAGGTGATTATTACTAGTGGTACTATTAGTCTATTGCAGTTGTATCAGCGTTTGGGTGTGCCGGAGGTCTGGCTCTGGCAAGATGGGGTACTGGATATTTATTATTTAGAAATAACTGGTTATCGATTGCTCGATCGCAGTCATTTTTTGCCTGACTTGAGTTTGGATATGTTAAAAAAATATATAAGTTATCACGATCAATACGATGGGGTGATAGAATTCATTGCCGAGTTGGGATCTCGTTAAGCAGTCAGCAATTCAGAAAGATTTGACCAAAATGTGTATTCCGTATATTCACTTGGGTACCTTGTGGTAAGTGGTGTTTGGCATACATTACGCTGATGGCGATCGGCTATTTCGGCAGATCGCAATGTATTCATTCTGTAGCACAATACTTTGTAAAGGATAGTTAAGTACCGTACTACGCCATCCTTGTCTTTAAAGTAGAAAATGCTTGCGGCTTTTGGGTGCTTAGTATACAATACCTGAGGATATTTGAATTATCCTCCCACACTGGAAC
>JANNEH010000337.1:0-2856 GCA_031378405.1 Synechococcales cyanobacterium OTE_75_metabat_409 | reverse complement strand
TTTGAATGAGTTGGGGTTGGCTTGGTCGATTTCGATTCACAAGTCGCAGGGTTCGGAGTATCCGGTGGTGATTTTGCCTTTGTACATGCAGCATTATTTGTTGCTGTCGCGGAATTTGATTTATACCGGGTTGACCAGGGCAAAGCAGTTGGCGATCGTGGTAGGTTCTAGTAAGGCGATCGGGCTGGCTGTTAAAAAGCATGAAGTTGGACAGCGATATACTCGCTTGCAAGAGCGGCTAAAGGGCACCCATCCACTTAATTGATTTCACAGACAAATCACTCTCTTACAATTAAGTCAATCAAACTATCCACCACGCGATTCCGCTCCTTTAGCTGGTTAATATTTTCAGACAATTAATGTCTTTATATTAGCAATAGTCCGGACAGATTTTTTATATCAAAGAGCCATACTGGAGAATGCTTTGGTAGGATCGATTTCCTTCAAGCATGATTTACATGAGCCGTTGAATTTGGAAGATTTTGTCAAGTAGTAGACTTTGCGTCGATGATTTGGGATTCTTGGATCGTGTGATATCCAAGAATTTACGAGATCAATCATCCTATGGACTTTTGGCAACAGGTACAGACCCTCTCTCACGAAATTAGCAAAGAAGTGGGCGATCGACTCCTCCAAGACTTTGGCAGCGCCACCGCCGAAACCAAATCTGATGGTAGCTTAGTTACCCAGTCCGATCGATGGGCCGATAATTTCGTCAAACAAGCACTGCTCAAAGCTTTTCCCGATCATGCCGTCTTAAGTGAAGAAGACTTTCATTTATTTACTGATACCCCTTGGACATGGGTGATCGACCCGATCGATGGCACCACTAATTTTGCCCGAGGAATGCCGTTATGGGGAATCTCGATCGGCCTGCTGTATCACGGTCATCCGGTATTTGGTCATGTTTACTTTCCGCCGATTCAACAATCTTTTTATGGCTACTGGCCAGGGAGTAGCGGCCTAGAGATGCCAACTGGTGCTTGGTTAAACAATAAACCCATTCACACTACCAGTGATCATCCTAGCAATAGTCACTTGTTTGGTATTTGTGCTCGTAGTACAGCAGTAGTGCAGCATCGAGTCCCAGCCAAACTGCGGATGGTGGGTGTCACCACCTACAGCTTTTTATCGGTAGCAGCAGGTTTCATGATGGGTGCAGTAGAATCTACCCCCAAAATTTGGGACTTGGCAGCAGTGTGGCCAATCTTTCATGCGGCTGGAGGATATTGGATTACTTTATCCAACATCGATATTTTTCCGGCACAGGTCGGTCGCAATTATGGCAACTATCCTTTACCTAGCTTGGTTTTGGCGCGGGAAAATATCGCTGGCATTTTTGAACCAGCGGTACGCACCGGGCTGGGGTTGCCAGCAGACTTCTGTATGCTGTAGAGTTGTAGATCGCGTCTGTAAACTAAGGTAAAATCATGCCTAAACTCAAAACCCGCCGCGCTGCCGCTAAACGGTTTCGCGCTAGCGGCACCGGCAAAATCATGCGCCGCAAGGCTTTCAAAAGCCATTTACTAGCTCACAAAAGTCCTACTCGTCGCCGGAATCTTTCTAAGATTGCCTTAGTGAGCGAAGTAGATACCGATCGAGTACGTGGCATGTTGCCCTACTTGTAGACTCGACTTTTTCTATCTAGTTAGCTTGGTAGCTTGAGGAATGGAGATTTTAATTCAAAATCTCTGGCACCGTAGAGCCATCAAAAACAAATCACCATCGTCTAACACTTCTAAAATTAAATGACCAGAGTAAAACGCGGTAATGTTGCCCGCAAACATCGCAACAAAATTTTAAAGCTAGCCAGCGGTTTCCGGGGTTCACACTCCAAGCTGTTCCGGGTAGCCAATCAGCAGGTGATGAAAGCCCTGCGCAATGCCTATCGCGATCGGCGCAAAAAGAAACGCGATTTCCGGCGCTTATGGATTGCCCGGGTCAATGCTGCGGCTAGAATGCATGGTACTACTTACAGTCGCTTGATTGGTGGTATGAAGAAAGCTAATATTCAACTGAATCGTAAGATGCTCGCGCAGATGGCGATTCAAGATATGGCAGGCTTTGAGCAAGTTGTGAAACTGGCGATGGCTGCTCAGTAAATTCAGGAGAATACTCCATAAAGTTAGGAGAATACTCCATGCAAAGTCAGCTTCGGATCTATTTAGCGCTGGGGCTGACTTTGTTTTGTCTGGCAGCACCAGCATCGGCGGAAACTCTCAAGGGAATTCGCCAACGGGGGAGGATGATTGTGGCGGTGAAGGACAACACCCGCCCGTTGGGTTTTAAGGATCGAGAGGGACGGCTTCAGGGGTTAGAGATTGATCTTGCTCAGCGGTTGGCGACAGAGATTTTGGGGCAAGCCGATCGGGTAGATTTGGTACCGGTGAATAATCAAGATCGGTTACAGGTGTTATTCGATCGACGAGTAGATGTAACTATTGCCCGCTTGGGGGTAAATCGCGCTCGTTCGCGGGTGGTGGAGTTTAGTAAGCCCTATTATGTGGATGGCACCGGGGTGCTGACAAATCGGGATCAAATAAAGAAGCTGAGAGATTTGGTGAGTCAGCCAGTAGCAGTCATTCAGTCTTCGAGTAGTTTGTATCCAGTTGCAGAACAGGTGCCGGGGGTAAAGTTGGTGCCGGTAGGTAGCTATGAGGCGGCAAAGAGATTGTTGGATGAAGGAAAAGTAGTGGCTTTTGTGGCAGATTATAGTTTGTTGGTTGGTTGGGTGCAGGAGTTTCCCCAGGGTTATCGGTTATTAGCTGAGAAGTTGAATATAGAATCGTTGGCGATCGCTATGCCCAAGGGTCTACAACATCGGGAACTGAGGGAATTTGTGGGGTTGGCGCTCGA
>JANNEH010000325.1:0-18762 GCA_031378405.1 Synechococcales cyanobacterium OTE_75_metabat_409 | reverse complement strand
AATGGCTCTAACCATCACGGTTACGGAAGTGTTTTCAACGAATCGCTCAAAGATAGCACTAATCATCTTCAATTACCTACTAGCTAAGGTTTTCAGCCGACAGATAAAATTATAGTACATGTGTTACCTTAACAGGGGTACCTAGCAAAGCTTATGGGCACCTAAAATCATTTCATCCGAGACGGAACCGCTATAAAACACTTTTTTTGTATCTCTTGGTTTCTGTAAGATATGCTTTAGCCTGATCTCAGGCTTGTCTTCCCTGGCAATGGTATATTCAGATCCTGATAATGTGGATATGCTTGTGGCTTTGATCATGCTTGTCTTGTTAGCTCCAGTATTAGCTTTTAGCATTGTTTCTGGAATATCTGCTTTAAGCACGATTTCTTACTCTTCTCAAACTTCTGGAATTGGTACTGGTATTACTCCTTTCACTCCACAGGCGAGCGAGAATGGTACGAAAAAGAAGTCCTTATGATTACAACGAAGATGCTAGTACTCTTGCAACTGATTTAGGATTACCATATATTGATTTTAAAAGCTCTTCAACGATTGAAGAGCTTTCTTTTATACTCCATTCCCGCCGTAAGAATACAGGTGTAATAAGAGAACAAAAGGCTTAATCAGAGCTAAAAAATATCTGCGATCTTCTAGCGGGAAGGGAGTCAATACGGTACGGTTAAGCCCTAAAAGACCTCAAGTCGGAGCCTGAAAGCCTCATTCTCTCGTTGAAAAGCTTGTATTTCTTCCTTAACCGTACCGTATTGGGAAGGGAGTAAGTCACTGAAAATATTGACTTTAAAGAGGCGATCGTTAAGTTTCAGATGCGCGGTCGATCGGCAGCAGCTTACCTACTCAGACGAGGCGGCAAAAAAAGCGAAGGCTTCCAGTTTGTGTTTGGCTTCGAGACCAAAGGAGTGCATAGCACCTTGCGATCGAGCCAAGTAGACCCAATTTTTGACGGCATCGAAAGCGGCCTAAAAGACTTATTGCCAGGAGAGAAGTTTACCATCCACTTCAGCTCTTTTTCTAGCGACGAAGTGCGTCAGCGGCAGTTGTCAGAACTGGTAATGAAAACCACCAACTCTCGCTTACAGTTTTTGCTGCTAGCCGAGAAAAAAAGAACAGCACAGCTAGCGAAGAAAGGACTACGTAAACCAAAATCGTTAAGATTTTATGTGACCTACACGATCGATACCACCACCGTAAATGCCAATGACTGGATCGAAAAAGTGCTGGCCTATGGCGAAAACTACTGGACTAAATTCGCTGGCACCGCCGGAGCGATTCAGGAAGCAGAATACGAAGAAATGATGGATCATGCTTTTACTGATGGCTTTATGCAGAGCAGTTGCTTTCTACCAAAATGGGGTTGGCAGTAGAGCCAATGAACGAGGAACAGCTCTGGGGGGCGCTCTGGGAGCGATTTAATGACGATGCTCCACCAATTATTCCGCAGTTGACAGTATTTGATGGTACCGATATTACCGAGATTATAAATTCGGATGTGCATTTGACCAGCCATTTATTTCCCACTCAAGATCGGGTGCCTTTTGCCGATCGATCATTTATTCACATCAAAGATCAATATGCTGCACCGATGGTATTTGTCGATAAGCCCGGTGGCTGGGTAGATAAAGAGGGCGAACTGCGCTATTTGTGGGATATTTTTGCCCGCGATACGGTGAATGATGGTTGTACATCGACCAACTTTGAATGAATTGGATGCTGCTTGTCGTTATTTGCAGAACTGTTTTCGTCGTCCGGCTTGGGTCAATCGAGAGACGGAATACGCCTGGAAGATGTGGTTACAAATCTTACCTACAACTTGGGAAAGAAGGATTTTACTAAATACTGCTGCTTGGGAACAACTTTTACTTTAGTGACGTTTTTGGAGTTTTTTGAGCAGCTATCACCAAAATCTTGGATAATATTTAAAATTAGTCCCCGCTATGAAATTCTTGATTAGCAAAAGCGATAAGATATCATCACAGCCCTTTCTTGTTGGTACATATAATGGTTAATACTGTTCCCCAACAGACTACTACCAAATCCGATAGCTGGAATCCACCTTTACCACCTACGGATCTAATCTTTGACGATGGAGAATCTTTGGAAACAAATCAACATCGAGTGGCGATGAATGTACTGATTCGCTCTTATCAGCAATACCGCGCCGAACAGATGGACTTTTATGTCGGCGGAAATATGTTCATCTATTACAGCAGTACTCAAGTCAAAAATCGTGACTTTCGTGGACCAGATTTTTTTGTAGTATTGGATGTCGATGGCGAACGCGAGCGGCTAGGGTGGGTAGTTTGGGAAGAAGAGGGGCGCTATCCTGATGTCATCATAGAACTGATGTCACCCAGTACTGCCAACATAGATTTGGGAGTCAAAAAGGATTTATACGATCGAGTATTCAAAACTCAAGATTACTTTGTCTATAATCCCTTTGATGCTACCTCCCTACTCGGCTGGCATCGCAGCGACGCATATCAAGCGATCATTCCCGACGAACGGGGTTGGCTCTGGTGCGAAAAATTGGGACTATGGTTGGGAACTTGGCAGGGCACAATCGATCGAGAAACAATAAGCTGGCTAAGATTTTATGACTCAGAGGGCAGGCTAGTACTACTTCCAGAGGAGGTAGCACAACAACGATCTGAAGTTGAAGCTCAACGGGCTGAAGCTGAAGCTCAACGGGCTGACTCTGAAGCTCAACGGGCTGAAGCTGAAGCCCAACGGGCTGACTCTGAAGCTCAACGAGCTGATTCTGAAAGGATTAGAGCCGAACGATTAGCAGCTCGACTACGGGAATTAGGCGAAAATCCTGACTTACTCTAAAAATGTTTGAATCTCAAAGTTTGATCGACTATGATTTAAGGTGCCTGGAAAGCACATCAAAAAAACTGAAAATCCCACCCAAAGGAAGCTAGGCGGCGCTAAGATAGTAAGCTCTTGCAAATATTTTGTGAACTTGTGGGGGCATCAGAGTGGGTTATGAGCACAATCGATCGACTAGAGCCACAGCAGCAACACAGCTTGCTAGTATTGTTCTGCACCGGCTTATTGTTCTGGATGAGCATCGCAATTTTGTTGCCCACCTTACCCGCCTACATCAATAAAATTGGGATTGGACAAGAGCAGCTAGGTTGGATCATGGGTTCCTTTGCCATTGGCCTATTAGCCACTCGTCCAATTGTGGGGAAACTCGCCGATACCAGAGGCCGCAAATTTGTTTTGATCATCGGCACAATCGTTGCAGCCATTGCCCCTTTGGGCTACTTAACTGTCACTTCAGTGCCTTTACTAATGGTGATTAGAGCATTTCATGGTATCAGTATTGCCGCCTTTACTACGGCCTATAGTGCCTTAGTAGTGGATGTCTCACCGGTGGCAAAGCGCGGCGAAATTATTGGCTATATGAGCCTTGCTAACCCAGTCGGGGTAGCTCTCGGGCCAGCAGTCGGCGGATACTTACAAGTTGCGGGTATGTACAGCACCATCTTTTGGATTTCGGTCATTTGTGGGGCAATATCTTGCTTAGGGGCAAATCAACTATCAGCTAAACCAGTGGTATTTACAGCACCGGGCAGCAAAACCCAGCCGCCCGCATCTACTTCCATCTGGAAAATTCTCACTAACCCCGCTTTGAGCATTCCAGCAGCGGTGCTATTACTAATTGGTTTTCCGTTTGGGGCACTGCATACTTTTATGCCGCTATATATCCAAGATAGTCATATCGATCTGAATCCTAGATTGTTCTACACTATGGCTGCCATGGCCAGTTTTAGTGCCAGAACAGTAATTGGTCGGCGTTCCGATCGCTATGGTCGGGGTATTTTTATTGCGGGTAGTCTTTGTTGCTACACGGCGGGCATGTTCTGTTTAGCTCGGGGTGGCAGTGTGATCAATTTTGTCGCAGGGGCAATTTTAGAAGGATTAGGTACCGGTACTTTAATTCCGATGGTGATTGCCCTGGTATCTGATCGATCGCTGCCCGAACATCGTGGTCAAGTATTATCGACTTGTACAGCAGGCTTAGATTTAGGGATTGCCATCGCTTCACCTTTGTTTGGTGCTGTCATTGCTCGGCTGGGTTATCAGGGAGTGTTTTCGATCGGTACCAGCTTGGCATTTATGGCAATACTGCTATTTATGGGCTGGGGCAATCAAACAATGCGGCAATCGATCGGCTTTTGCTTCGGTCGCAACAAAGATTTTTATCGCCTCAGCTAAATCAAAATAATATCAAATGCATAGTGATGCTATGGAATATAGCGATCGACTGTCACAATCCCCAATTCATCTCGCCATGCAGATAAGGGTCGATCCCAAGCAGTCTCCCATTTTTGCGCCAAGAAAGGTTTAGCTTTTGCCCCCATTCGATAACCAATAGCAATTTGTTCCAGCGCTTCGCCCAACTCCTCAGGAGCAATCAGCAGCGTGCGCAGCAAGCCACCGGCAATTAACAAAATTGGTAAAGGAATCCGAATTTGAGCCAGACAAAAAGCTTGTAAGCCCAGCTCTCCGTTGACACTACTCCCCAAGCCGGTCACCAAATGCCAGAGGTCATGGGTTTGGCGTAGCCGCGTCAAAATATAACTAGAGTCGTCGGTGATCGGTAATGCTCGATAGTAATTAGGATCAAAGCCGGTTTCCCGGATATGTTCGGCAAAGCAGTAACCCAAAGTTCCAGTAGGCAATTGCGCTAAAGCCGCCATGTCTGGCGCTGGAGCCAAATAGCGTTCTTGGACAATTTCCCGCACTCCCGGCAAAGTTTTAGTGTATTCGATCGCCACTTGAGTAGCTTTCAACTTAATCATGCCATCTTCAATATCTGGAGTGGCATCGGCACGGCTAGGATCAAGCGCTAAAGTTACCGCCCCTTTGAGCGTTTTCAATAAATCCAGCCTCAGTTCCCAATTTTTCATACCTTGCATTACTTTTATCTCTAAGTATTAACTCAATGCTATCACCAAGATCTGCTCGGGTTGTATTTATAATATTAACCACCTGATCGGGAGATCAATTTTTAGATCCTCAGGTGAACTAGCTAATTGCATATTTGTGAAATTTAGTGTATCCTGTTCAAAGTAATTAAGAATCTTTCTCAATAAAATGAATAATCATTCCACAAGTCCAGGCCAATCCTCATTGGTCAAAGTTGGGCAGTTTTCGGCAATGGGGGCGTTGCTAATATTGGGACTGCTCAGTGGTTGCACCAGCGCGCCGGAATCAGGAACTGCTACAGCTCCAAAAGACGGTGGAGCTGCGTCAGCTCCCAGTGTGGCTGCGGCAGCTACAGGTAAGATCAATGTAAATAGTGCGCCGATCGCTGAGTTGGATAAGTTAGAAGTTGCTGGTACTAAGCCCAGTCTTTCTGAGCGGATTCAAGGTAAAAGACCTTATGCTAGCCCCGATGATCTGGTTACCAAGAAAGCTATTTCAGCAGAAGAATACAAGCTGATCAAAGACCTAATTACTATAGGTAAATAGGAATAATTATGGATTTTAGTTCAGCAATTCCCACATTTATTATCACTCTTCGGGAAGGAGTAGAGGCAACTCTTGTTGCTGGTATTGTGCTAGCGATTTTGGCAAAAGCTCACCAACAAAAGCTGTTTAAGTGGGTCTACTTAGGTGGCGCTGCTGGAGTTTTAGCTAGCTCTATCATCGGTGCCATTGCTCAGGCTCTAATTGGTGGATTTAATGGCCAAGTGTATTACCTCGCCAAAGGTATTTTTTCTGTAGCAGCGATCGTGATGCTCAGTTGGATGTTAATTTGGATGACTCAGCAAGCTCGCTTACTGAAGCAAGAAATTGAAGCCAATGTAGGGCAAGCCCTGAACAATCAAGAGCAAGCAGGCTGGTCAGTTTTTACCTTGGTGGCAGTGGCAGTATTGCGGGAAGGAGCTGAAATAGTGTTATTTATTGCTGGTTCATTTAGCCCCGATAACACTCAAGTAGGCTTGGCACAGTATTCACCTGCTTTGGGCTGTGTATTGGGGATTTTAACTGCTACCTTAATCGGGGTCGCGATCTTTAAGTTTGGGGCTAAAATTAATATCAAGCTTTTCTTTCAGATCTTGGGTACTATCCTACTATTAATTGTTTCAGGGTTAGTAATCACTGCTCTGTCTGCACTCGATTTGGCAAATACGATCGACAAAGTACTAAATCCCACTACCGGAGCCTATGAATTTTTGAATCCACCGCAGCGAATTATTCCCTGGTTTGCTTTGGGTTCACAGGTCACAGATACTACAACTACTCTGCCTCAAGGTAAATTCCCCGGTGTGCTGCTGGCCACGATGTTTGGTTACACAGACAAGCTATATGCACTACAAGTAGTTAGTTATTTATTGTTCCTTGTGACAGCGGGCACAATTTACTTCCAAACTTTATCGGGGCGGAAGGTACTTTTTAGGCAAAGACAAAATTAGTAATTCAGCAAATTACTAACTTAAAGAGCGTTTATTAGTAAGGATCAAATTTTTCAACCAAACTGGCTGTAGGTATAAACCACCGACAGTTAATAGAAAGAAAATATAGCTGATCGCCTGCACCAAGTATAGTCTTTGCACATAACCAAACAAGGTACTAAAAATCACGCCTGGGAAATGCTCTTCGGGTAATATCTTGCTGAAGTTCCAAACCATCGGACCTAGAATACAATCTTTATCTGCCGGTTTAGCAAAGCGCTCATAAAAGAAACAGATGCTTTGTGATTCGCGGCTAGAACTGGCCAAAGCACCTACAGCCTGATCAAATCTGGCCAGGGAAGTAACCACTAGACCACCAATAATTAGCAGTAGTAGAACTCCCATAATCGAGAAAAACCGGCGAATATTCAGACGTACTCCCCACTTAAACATCAGCATTCCAATGATCGTGGCTGCCACAATGCCAGCAACAGCACCCAGTGCCGGGAAAACGCCCTGTTGGAGCTTGGAAGCAATGAACAATACTGTCTCGAAGCCTTCCCGCATAATCGCAAAAAACACTAAACCAAAGATCCGCCAGCCGTTCTTGGCTTGAGCATGAACGGCATGATCTACCGCACCCTCCACTTCCTGTTTGAGGGTTTTAGCGTGCTTAGTCATCCACAGCAGCATCCAGCTCAACATAATAATTGCCAGCACACTAAAGCCACCTTCCAGTGCTGGTTCGATCGAGCTAGCATATTGCTGATTAGCAGCTCCTAGGTTCTGAATTACCCATTGGAAAGCTACGCCGGTAGCGGCGCTGAGGGCAATACCGCTGCCGATCGCCCAATATACCCAAGATTGCAAATAAGACTGGCCAGATTTTTTCAGGTAGGCCATCACAATGCCCACCACCAAAGCAGCTTCCACTCCTTCGCGCAGGGTGAGAATAAACGTGGGTAAGGCAGATATTAAGTCCATAATAGTTTAAATATAAAATAGTGAAAATTAAGAGATCACATCAAAAATACCCATGCAGCCAGCGCTAGCCATATAGTCTTGATGTGGATGAAACATATATTGACCGGGATACTTGTAGCTAAACTCTAAAATATGCCTTTCGGCAGGTCCCATGGTAATTATATCGGTCTCATAAGCAGGCTGCAAAGTCCGACCAGTAGGATACACCTGAAACAGATTGGCATGGAGATGGAAAGAGGCTGCCACATCGAACTCGATCATATTTTGGACATATAGACGAACTAGGCGATCTTTTTTGATCGGGATTGGGTGATGCATATAGTAATGAGGTAGACCATTAAAGGCATACAGCTCATTTTGGCGGTTTTCATCGATATCATAAGCTCCCATAATCAAAACCAGTTCATCGGCTGGGGGGCGAGGTTGGGGCGGATCGATAATCAGCATTCCATACAGCCCTTTGCCAATGTGGCGTGTCACTGGCTCGACATGACAGTGGTAGGGATGCACCCCATAGGGTTCGGCATCGAATTCGTAGATAAATACTTTACTTTGCTTGATGGGCTTAATGCCATCCATCCCTGCTGGATGGGTGCCATGAAAATGTAGGGAGTGAGCGTGTCCGGCTTGGTTATAAAACACAATCCGGATGCGATCGCCCTGTTTTGCCCTTAAAGTTGGGGCTGGTACCTGACCATTAATATTCCAGGTAATAAAGCTGGTGGCTTTATCGAGTTGTACAGGGGTAGTTTTGGCATTGAGAGTGAACTCTCTAACCGTGCGTCCATTTTCTTTTACAACTTTGCCATAGTCAAAACTGCGCAGGAACTTCACTGGCAAAAAACCAGGACTTTGGGCATCGATGTCGCGCATGGGCGGTGGAGTGATAATCGATCGACGATTGAGGGCTTGGAGTCCTACAGCGCTGGCTGCCAATCCGACCCCCGCAGCTCCACCCCATTGCAACAGTTGTCTGCGCGACCAATAATTTGTAGTTCCGTCGCTAGACATGACTATAGGGCTGTGGTACATTCACTGGTGATTTTGGCATCATCTTTCGCCAGATTCTTTTTACCAAAACTATGGCCGATTCTGATGAAAGCCGATCGTATTTGTGACCATCAATTTTAACTACCGGGGCATTTTTGCAGTTGCCCATACAGCCAACTTTATTAATGGCGATGCCAATGTTGCTATCGAGTTGGAGCTGCTCTAAAGATTTACAAATATCTTTAGAGCCATTTTTACAGCAGTGTTTACTAGTACATATTTTGATGGCGATCGGTTGAGGAATTACTGACTGATCAATAGTTAAGTCACAGTGAGGCATCAAAACTACAAACTTGGCGATCATCCGCTGTTTTTTCACTTTCACCTGTAATGATATTGATACATTGGGTGTCAATAAATCTACTAATAGCGCCCGCAGATCTTTGCCGACGCGCACCGACTGAATAATTGTGCCGGTCTGAATCTGGATGCTTTGCAGCTTGCCAGATTTAGACTGCTGCCAACGCAAAAAATTCCCTTCTAGTTTTTGCAACATAGTTTAGCTAAAGTCTCTCAGCATTTTTTTGATTTCAATGTTGTGTAGCTCCTCAGTGCCAATCATGGTTCTGGCAAACTCCTCCAAATACACGCTAGAATCATCCACGATATCTAGTAATTGTTTGTAGAGACTTAGCGCTTTCTTTTCGTGAGAAAGGCTTTCTTCTAAAATATCTTTGACAGCATGTTTATATGTTTCTTCCATAGGCGCAATACTCAGAGAAGGATGGCCTTCTAAGCCGGTGAGAATTTCGCCGACTTGTTGGGCATGGGTGAGCGATTCGATCGCTTGGGCTTTAAAAAAATCGACGATCGGAATCCGATTTGGGCCAGTTACCATCAAAGAATAATGAGTGTAGCGGACTACTCCGGCTAACTCAAACTCCATGATTGTGCGCAGGGTATCGATCGTCTTTTCAGAATCTAGGTCTTTCATTGGTGTGGGAGTAGTGATTAAGTAACTAAGCAGGCTGACCAATTTTAGCAGATTCGCTCTCAATCGATTTCACTAATTTGGTTACTTCAGTAGTCGGCAAGACCGGTGCAGCAGGGGGGATTGGTGCAGGCCAAGCTTTTGCTAGATCTGTCAAAGATTTACCAATGCTAGTGGCAACAGCGGCATTGCTCTTGGCAAGCTGTGGCTCGATCGCCTTGTACAGTTCTTGACTATAGACGACAAACCCCCGAGAATCTTGATATTCTACGGCTTGGGATATCTTACCGTCAGCAATTGCAGCGGTGTACTCGGAGTTAGCACTATCCAGCAATCCCGAGATCACTTGCAGGGCAAAATTGGGCGAGGTGCGCTGAGTTGCCGGGAGTCCAGAAATAGCATCTTCGACAGATTTCATGGAAGCTGCAAAATCAGTATTAAGTTTAGCCGCATCTTTACCACCAGCTTTTACCTGGTCATGCAGAGAAATCAAAGGCGTTTTAAATTCCTTCACCTTCCGTTCTGTTAGTTGTTCTTCTACATCGGCATATATTTCTTCTACCGGATGGCCAATATGTGGTTCGGCTTGATCAATTTTCTTCAGATCAATCAGCTCTTTGGCCACCAAGAGATGCCCTTTCATCAAACCAAGCTTGATCATGTAATCGACATCTTTGGCTTCACCGGTTAGCTTGATGTCTTCGATCGTCACCATATCTTTTATTTTATCAAACTGAGCCTGATCAATGACCTTTTTGCTGACCAGATCCTCGGGCTTAGTATAAGGGCGACTAGACTGAATTTTATTAGAGAGTGCCGGAATACCCAATTTACCTTCGAGTTTATCTAGCTCGGAAAGAATAGCGTTATTAATATTTACTTTTTTGCTCGCACTATGGCCACCATCATGAGCTGGACTAGCGGCAGAGCTGGCCACCGGAGACTCGGCAGGTTTGTTGGTAGTAGCATCTGGAGTAGTGCTGTTAGAGCAAGCCACTACTAGACCAAAGACGAATGCTAACGAAATGTAAGCTATTCTTTTGTACAGTTTATATAGTCGTTTCATATGAATTTATTAAGTAAATCTGTGGAGTGAAGGTGTTTACGATTAAAAGCAGATTTCAGGAGCGAGCCAAAAAATCGGCGCTGGAGGTGATGACAACCCTGACGGTCTCGCTGAAACGAGACTTGATCAAGTGCTTCAATATTGGCTAGGTAGCGATCTTCGATCGGTGCTCTAATGATGATGTTGTGACCATCAATAGTTTGAAAAGTTAGCTGAACCCTGGTACCTAAAGCTGTAGTTAAAACTTGCTTGCTTTGGACAACTGCGGCAACTGATCTAGACATAAGAACCTCTTAGAAACTAAATGTTGTTCTGACCGTGCCAATGACCGCACCGCCATTGACATTGTTATGGTCAGGAGCAGTGAGATAAATTAAACCAGGGGTAATGCTAACATTTTCGCTAATTTTCATTTGATAAAATCCTTCCAAATGTAGCGAAGAACCAGTATCGGCGACTGCTGTACCAGTTGCTCCCGTAACTCGGGGTTCTTGGCCGACCAATAAGCCACCTAAATTACCAGTTCCTCCCAGATCAGGAAATGCAGCGGTGACCGCCCAGTTCAAAATATCTCGATCGCCTGCTACATCACTATTTTTGTTGTAGCCCACCCAGCCACCTAAAGCTACAGTAGGACTTACTTTGAATGATCCCTGTACGCCAAACATATTGTTGGAACCACCGGGGTTGGCATTGGTGCTGCCTGTCCCTGGTGTAGAATTGTAGGCGTTGACATAGGTTAAACCCAACTTGGTATTTTCGTTGGGGTTGAAAGTGAGCTGGGCGATCGCGCCGTAGCTACCATTGGTCAAACCGCTGCCAGCCGCTGGGTTGCCAGCATTGCTGGTCAGATAACCTACGCTACCTTCCACCGTTGGGCTAAATTTGTGACGAACTCCGGCACCAGCACCGGAAACTAAATAATAAATAGATGGCCGATTACCAAAACGGGAAATGGAACCACTGGCACCATCTCCATCAAAATATGGGTTGATCGAATCGGTAAAGTCATCGGCACCAGCGGCATTTGCTGCAACTACTAACTGAGTGTTCGGCCCGATCGGTACTTCATATTTGAGTAAATCAAGATTCACTTGGCTACTCGGTTCAGTCACCCCAAAAGATGAAGCACCTTCTGGAGTATCAATTATTGCGGCAGGCACAGTGGAATTGGGTGTGCCCATGCCATCAATCTGTAGCCGAGTAGTCAGCGTACCAGTACCTAAACTAGTAACCAGTTCCAAACGGGTACGGTAGCCCAAAGCTGCATTTTTACTAATATCCCCAGAGATACCACTGGTCAAACCAACAATCACTTGACCTTGGAGCTTCGTGGTCTGAGAAAACTGATTGACAATGTTATCAGCGGCCTTGACTTCTGGGGTTGGTGCCTGAGCAATATGCTGATGCTGGCGCTCGGTCACATGGGGTACAGCTACCAACTTAGCACTGGGTTCAAATATTTGAGTGTTGCTGGTGGGTGATACTGAGGCTGACACCTGTTCCCCAGCGCTTGATTGACTTGGTAGTACTGCTGAAAAAATCGCTGCAATACAGCTTGCCGTAACGATCGAAGTGAATATTGACTTAAACATATTAAAGACAACTGAGAGAAATTATAAATTTTGATCTACGACCATGGCTAGGATGTTACCACAATTAGTTGAGAATTTTAATTATTTGTTTTTGGTCGATCAAAAACAGCAGAAATATTTAGTATCGTAGGACACCATTTTTTACTGATTCAGCAACAGCCTCTAGATTCCTTCTGCCATTGACTGAGAGACAGCTTCAGCTATTAAGACAACACTTGAATCAATGGTTCTCATCCAATAAAACTTCAGGAAAACTAATGCTTCATATACTTATAGATAAGATAAAAGTATTTATTACTCCGATCTTAATGAGATCTATTTTCAATAAGATGTTAGGATTCACCTAATTCCTTAATGCCATTTACTAGCAGTAAGTGCTCTAAGTTACTGCGGCAGCGCAGTGGCACCAAAATTTAGCCTTTACCCCAATATCTCTATGATTTGTGATTCCCCTTCTCAGACGCTATGCGATCGGCAGTTTTTGTGGATTAGCACCAGCTCTAGCTTGCAGTGCTTCCATCGCCGGATACTAGGAGTTTTAGACCAAGAATTTCCGCTGAAGTACTGGGAATATTCCCAAACCCCAGATGAACCTGGTTCACTGGCAATCGCTCTGGGCTTGCTTCACGACTTTATTAAAACCAGTGATCAGCCATTACATATTATTGGTCATGGTTTGGGTGGAGTGCTAGCGCTCAACTATGCCCGCTGTTACCCTGGCCGAGTAGCTTCGGTAGTATTGATCAGTGTGGCAGCACAGCCAGCCATTACCTGGCAGACCTATTACTATCAGCAGTTGTCGAAAATCCATTGTCGGCGAGATGTGGTTTTACAGCTCGTAGCGGGCTGGATTTCGGGCATTTCTTGCCCTCGCTATATTCAACATTTGGCCGATCGACTCGATCGTGACCTATTAGAAGCTCCCTCTGATACCTCCCTACTCAAAAAAGATGCTGTGTTTTGCCAGGGCAGCATTCTGCAACCTTTATTAGTATGTGGTGCGATCGATGACCCGGTGCTAATGGGTAATATTTTTTCGGAATGGCAGCATTACCTCAAGCCGGGGGATCAATTCTGGCATCAGCCCACCGGTGGTCACTTTTTTCACCATCAATATGCCGAAGCGGTGGGTCAGAAAGTACGAGATTTTTGGCGACAAATTACCCCTCAAAGCTTGCCTTGTCTGTTACCTCAAGCTTTGGAGGCCAGAAGATGACTTTAATTTGTCTATTAATTGCTTGGAGTTTATCGATCGGTACTGTCATCACTATTTTAGTAAGCTGCACTAAGGGTTGGCGTTATGTGGGCAAACTACATAGTGTGCCCTGTAGTAAATGCCAATATTTTACTGATAGTCGCTATTTGAAATGTACTATCCATCCAGAGATGGCTTGCTCAGAAGAGGCTATAAATTGTCGAGATTTTGTATCCCAGCCGATTACCCCTCGTCAAAAACGCTCACATGAAAAATCTTTTGTGCATACTATCTGAGGATATTTATTATGAATCGCAATTTACCTAAAAGCACTAATCCGGCATCCCGAAACGGTTTGAAGGTCGATCGCATCACCCGCATTATCAATGAGCAGTGGCCAGAAATTTGGCAAGCTGCCATCGATCGACAAAATCGACAATTAGAGCACCGTCGAGTATTGATACTAGCTGCTCGTGATCAACTCCGCAGAAAGGTTAGTTAAAATACTTGCAATAATTTAAGAAAGGTGCTAAAAGTGTAATCACTATGATCTCAAGGTATTTCTACTGATACTGATCAAAACATTATTTAATCACTATTCACTCTATTCTCATGCAAGTTACTGACTCTGAATTAACACCATTAGCTGAAGAAAACTTTCCTCGGCAATTAGATATAGCAACAGTTAGCGTATATGGTCTGGCGATTCTTTCTGCTGGCATATTTATGTTTTTACCCTTTGTAAACCTCATTCACCCTAGCCCATGGCAAAGATCGATCGGGTTTCTGCATGGTAGCGCTTCCATGTTAACCACACTGGTAGTAGCTTACGCCGGACATTTGGCCTTTCCGCTATTGCGGGGATCGGCCAAAGTATTACCGCCGATGCGGACTTTAGCTTTTTGGTCGAGTGTAATTACCTTTCTTGGTATTGCTAGTGGCAACTTTGCTTACATGCGCTACCGAGCCGACGCTACATATGGTGGTGCCAGAGCTTGGTTAAAGACCAATTCTCCATTAGTGCAGTATGCGGTAATGGAATATCATGAGTTTAGTGTTTTGTTTATATTGCCGTTGAGTGTCGCCGCTGCCTGGATTTTGTGGAGCTACGGTGATGCAATCTTAGAAAAGAAAAATCGTCCGGTTTTAACAGCTACTTGTATTGCCATGATGGGGATGATGTTTTTTGCGATGGGCGGCTTCGTAACTGGTTTGGGCATCGCGAAAGTTCATGCTCTTTAAATAAATAACAATTCTGGAGGTTTGCATATGAGTAATTCATCTGTTAATAATCGCAACTCTATACCGATGTATAGATCGGCATGGAATAAACTGCGCAGTTTTCCGGGCTTGATTCACCAAGGGTCAAAAAATCCACCAGTGGCTTCTGGTGGAGCAGCAGCTTTTCTCATTAGCGGCGGAATCGGTTCGGTCGTGATGATGGTTGTCCACCACTTCTCAGATACTTCTAAAGATTTTGAGGGCATGGTCAAAAATTTTGGTAGCTGGATGCCGGGTGCAGTGAGCAAAGATCCGATGTGGGGAAATATTGGCAGCTATGCTGGCAAAGAAACGGCGATGCTATTAGGCTGGTTGATTAGTTTAGCTATTTTGTATCCACTCCTCAAAAATCGCCAGGTAAAATCTATCACGATGTTTGGCTGGCTATTTGGCCTATATACTTTGGCTGCGGTGATGTCTTGGCATCCGGCTATTCCTTATCTACCTTTACAGTAATTTTTTTTAACTCTCAGGTTATTATGTCAAATTCTCCCACAATATCTAAAATGCACTGGCTAGTAATGGGCTGGATGGGTATCGGTGCTCTCTTTGCGGTTTCTTATTTGGTCGCAATGTGGCGGGTTAGCCAGACTCCTCAGTTTACTGCCCAAGCTTTTAACTCTCTAAACTGTGCTGGTAAAAAACCAGATCAACGCACTATTACGACTAGTGAGATGTGCGCTAGCTTGGTGGTGCCGCCACTACCAGCCAAAAAATAAACAGGCAAGTTTGGAGATTGGCGTTATGTCTGATCTCCAAACTTCGCCCAAAAATTTAATTTACATCTGCGATTTTACCACCATATTCAGCATTTTTCGGCCTTTTGGCTGAAAGACAGCTCAATGCTGAGCTGATGAGTGGGTAATTATTAACAATTCCAAACGAATATATAGCGGTTCCGTTTCGAGTGTGGTGTAACTGATTGTTACCCAGCACGACTTGGATACACGTGCAAGCATTTCATCCGAGATGGAACCGCTATAAAGACAAACTGTAATGATGAAACCGCTGCCTTATGTCTAATATTTATGTGATTTTCTGTGGAAGAGTACCGCCTTAATTGCATTTTACTAACAATTACGATTCTGGCTAGAAATTTTACTTGACCATATCTTCTAAATTCAACCCTATTTACTACCAAAAATTCACATGGATACCAACAATTCTACACCCAACGTATTCGGCGATTTAGTTCCGAGTTTATCGGCTGACCTCACTTCATTGAGCAAAAATAATTACTCATTAGAAACTGGGTCAAGAGATCGATCTTCTGATCGATCGAGCAGAGGGTCTGCTGCGCCGCTAGTTTATGGTGATACTAATGATGTCATCGACTTTAAAGTTGCCTCTAATGGGGCTGGCCGCAGATCTATCAGTGTTTTTGCCGGTGAAGGTAACAATTTTGTCTTCGGTGGTCGTGGAAACGATCAAATCTTTGCTGGTGCTGGTAACGATGTTATTGATGCTGGTAATGGTAATAATAGTATTATTGCTGGTGATGGTACTAACTTAATTACCAGTGGGACTGGTAATGACACCATCGTGAGTGGATCTGGTAACGATTTTATCGATGCTGGTGATGGCAAAAACAATGTTGTAGCCGGTGGCGGTAACAACCGAATACTAACTGGTAAGGGCAGAGACACAATTTTTACTGGTGCTGGTGATGATGTAATTTTTAGCGGTGCTGGAGATGACATTATCAATGCAGGTAATGGCAAAAACTTAATTAACGCCGGGACTGGCCGAGATACGGTAATTTTGGGCAGCGATCGAGACCGGGTAATTTTAGAAGCCGGTGAAGGCTCAGTCACAATTAATGGCTTTAATGCTGCTGTTGATAAACTACGACTGGGTGAAAGTCTCTTAGGCAAATCTTTGAGCTTTACTAGTGGTAATGGTGATACGTTAGTGAAATCTGGTAGAGATTTATTAGCCACTCTTAAAGGAGTTGCCGCTGGTACCCAGAATCTGATCGATCGCGGGCCACTAACTCGTTATCAAGCCACCGACTTAGGCTCTCTCCAACAAAGCGTAGCTACGTCTAAAACCGTTGCTTCTGTTAATGCCGTTTCGGTAAATGATTTTGGCGCAGTAGTTGGGCGCTATAGCACCGGAGCAACCTATGAGACAGTCAATGCCACTACTGGAGTAATTAATGCTAATAATATAGTGCGGGGCGCTTTCCTGTGGGAAAATGGTGCGCAAACAGCATTAACTGCTACAGGAGTGAAGAAAGGCTCATCCGATGATGGTGCCCCAGATGGCGCAACCGTCACACTCTTGACCCCCAACCTCAATACCATCAACAACCAGGGGATTATTACTGGAACTGCTGATGAAGTGCGACAGCCACAAGGGCTAGCTTCCGATCGCGCTTTGGTCTGGAAAAATGAGGGTAGTGGTTACAATCTAACGATCAATTCCCTCGGTGGCAAAGAAAGTTACTACTTAGATATCAACGCCCAGAATCAAGTTGCTGGTCGCAATATTGTTTCCCAAGCTGATGCTGCTGGTGTTGTTCAAACCTTTGAAAGACCTATTTTTGTCGAAAATGGCACTGTTACTCGTTTGGCAGAGCTAGGTGGTAACGGTGGCACAGCACAAAGTATTAATGGCCAAGGTACTATTGTTGGCTATTTAGACCAAGACGGAGCCTTAAATGGGGAAGAAAAATATACTGCTGTAGTCTGGAAACTAGATGCCAGTGGCCAGTATGTGCTAGAAGATCTGGGCACTTTTGGTGACGAACAAGCTCGGGCGATCGACCTCAACAATGCTGGTCAAATCATTGGCGCTACCAATAGTGGCTCTGGGGCAACTGCCGCCAGTAATCCATTTATTCTGCGCGATGGCGAATTTACCGCGATCGGCAGCTTGGGTGGTAAAACTGGTTCTGCTACCGAAATCAATGAGTTTGGCACAGTGGTCGGAGCTTCCCAAATAGCTTCGGGTGTTAACCGAGCTTATGTTTGGAGTATGGGTGTTCAGACTGACCTCAACTCTCTAGTCACTTCAGCCTTGACTGTCAACGGTGCAGCGGTTACTCTCACCAGTGCAGTTAGTGTCAACAACTTTGGTGATATTGTAGCAACTGGTACTTACACCTACAAAAATGCTACTGGTGTTGATACCGTGGGTACTCGTTCTTTCCTTCTGAAAGAAGTTGCCTAGTTAAGTTCTAAAAATACCTCATGAGCAATACATAATTGTCAGGGCTTGATAGATCAAGCCCTGTTTTTGTTGGAACCGTGAATAATGCTGATGGCATATGGTCAAATTCATTAAGATTCGTCACAATATTTCGCTGGAATAAAATAGAAATTATTATCAATAGCTTTCAAAGATCGAGTTACACTAATGATTCATTACATCGCTGCTTTTGCCATTATAAGATTCTGATGAAATTACAGCCTGAAACTCTTGCTGAGCAATGTTTACAGCGGTTTGTTACAGATGATACACTACATTTCGACGCGGTGTATGTAGACTTATGAGCAAGCAGTTATTGAAAGTAATTTGCAATAACTTAATGTTGTTGATATCCAATGAGGTCTTGTACCAATGGCACCAAAAATATATTTAGGGCACAACTCTAAACCCAGCCCTTTTTTACGAGTTGATGGAGTTGAAACTATCTGGCTAAAGTCGATACCCCCTCAAAAGCAACAACTATTAGATTTATTTTCATTAAGAGCGGAGATTGGCTAGCCATGGCAAAAATTGGTCTTTTTTACGGCACCCAAACCGGTAAAACCGAAGTAGTGGCAGAGCTGATTCGAGTTGAGTTCGGGGGAGATATTGTAGCGCTCTATGATATGTCTCAGGTAGAAGTAGCAGATTTTAATTCCTACGATCGAATTATTATTGCCGCTCCCACCTGGAATGTGGGCGAACTCTCTACCGACTGGGATGGTTTCTTCCCAGAATTAGATGAAATTGACTTCAGTGGTAAAACCATTGCCTACTGTGGCACTGGCGACCAAATTGGCTATGCCGATAACTATCTAGATGCCATTGGTATTTTAGAAGAGAAAATCCTGGAACGGGGTGGCAAAACCATTGGGGAGTGGCCGATCGAAGGCTACGATTTTTCGGAATCTAGAGCAGTCAGAAACGGCAAGTTCATTGGGCTAGGGATTGATGAAGACAATCAACCCGAGCTAACTGACCAAAGAGTCAAGCAGTGGGTTGCCCAAATTAGGACTACTTTCGGAGTCTAACAGTAGGAG
>JANNEH010000324.1:0-3735 GCA_031378405.1 Synechococcales cyanobacterium OTE_75_metabat_409 | reverse complement strand
AGAATCGATCGAGGCCAATGCTGTGCAGATTCGACAAGAAGAAATTACGCTCAAGCATTTACGTGAAAAGCTTGGTTTGTCTCAAGCTGAGTTGGCACAACGGCTGGAGGTAAAGCAGCCTGCTATATCTAAGATAGAACGTCGCCAAAATTTGGAGTTAAATACGTTGAGAGCTGTGGTTAATGCTTTGGGTGGTACGATCGAAATTATTGTGAGGGTGCCGAATAAGGAGCCGATTCTTTTGAGCGATTATCAAGAGTCTTGAAAATGTTTCTGAGCAAATCCACGGCTCAAGATATAATCTAAGGATGCTTTACAAATTAGAGCCTAAATCCTGGAGATTAAATATGATTTCAGCCCCCAGTAAGCCATCTTCATTAGTACATGAAATTTGTATGGAGCAGGTCGGTAGATGGAAATTATTCAAATTTAGTGAATCGCTTCAGCAACGAATGGAAGTTTTACTAGACAAAAAGAAGGCCGATCAATTAGTGACGGAAGAAGTTCTGGAGCTAGAAACGATCGGGGAACTCGATCGGATCTTTACTCATATCAATGCCATGCTGGCAGCTCAAGATGTCGGTTAATGATGCCATTAAACAGTTGGTTCGAGCCAGGGCTGAATATCTTTGTGAGTACTGCCATTCTCCAGAACGGCTCAGTGCTAATCGTTTTACTGTTGACCATGTTCTTCCTCGCTCTTTGCAGGGTTCTGATGATATTGATAATTTGGCTTTGGCCTGCCGTCGCTGCAATGAACGTCGCTATAATTTTATGACTGGAACTGATCCTGAGACTCAGGAGACTGTGCAAATTTTCAATCCTCGTTTACAACGATGGGCGGAGCATTTTATTTGGGTCAATGGGGGAGTTGTGATTCAGGGGATTACACCAATTGGGCGAGCTACCTGTGTTCGATTGGATTTGAATGATGAGCGCTATCCAGAAGAAGATTCTATTCAGGCAACAAGAAAATTTTGGATAAAGACTGGGATACATCCTTCGCCATAATCTTATTGGCCTGCTAAAAATTCGTGCTTATGGGACACTTCGCCAACCAACTACTGATCAATTAGTGCTTATGCTCTAGTTCTAGTCAGACAACTAGTTGGCCAGCAAGCATCAGGAATCTGTGAATACTGTTTGATGCACCAAGATTTTTCGATGTATAGCCATGAAATCGATCATGTTGTGGCAATTAAGGATGGTGGTCAGAGTGTTGAAATGAAACTGCTCGTCTCCAACTCCGACAAGCATTGATCGATCAAGGACTTTATCCTGATCTACATAATTCTTACGTAACAGGATCGACCTCGAAGCATCTCAATAATGAGGATCGGATCGCCAATGTAAGCGGTGGCATTGCCTTCTACTAGCACCTGATAGCCTTTGGATTGTCCCAGATTAATCGGGAGAATCCGGGCATCGGTTTGAAGGGCGTTGGTTAATTTAGTGTTTCGATAGAGTGCGTTTTTGACCTGCGCCATTACATCGTTGATGTTGGCACTGGGGGAAGTTTTGGCAATATCCAATAGAACGGTGCAAAGGACTTCGATCAGGCCGCTCATAGGACTAATTTGGATTTCGTTAGTATGGCTTACGGCCATTGTTGGCAGACTTCGCGCATGGCTTAGACTAATAGGTTTAATGTGGATCGATAGTTAAATAGCTTGAAGGTATAGGTTCTGTTGATCAGGTGAGGACTTTCGCCGCAGGTCTAATGAAATGGTCGATACTAAGATTAAAGTTGTTTTATAGAACTATAGCAATCCTAAATGAGTTGGCGGATCAAAATGGCCTCAAAGCCTTACACAGTAACAAGCTAATTCGGGATCTAATTTCGGACTGCTATATATTCAAATGGAATATATAACATCGTTGAATCCATTTTGTACAATTTTCCATTTTCCACTGCCCATACTATAAATTAATGGATTATTTTCATCATCTTGATATATTGCACATATCCACATTTCTTTCACATTAGATTTATCCTCTATAGAAAATTCCAAGTGCAGGTGAACATGAGAAGCAGAGGCAGCTTTGTCTTCAATGGCTCTAATTTCATACGACAAAATATCAATCTCACCAAAGTCTTGCTTTACTTGGCCTGCTTTCTTTCCAAGAGAAATACTTTCTAGATCATGCAAAGCTTCAGCCATCTCCTTAAATCTTTTTTTTCTCCAACTTTCAACAAAATCAGCAATAGCTTTTTCAGGACTATTCTCTGGCAAATTTAATGAATTAGAACTTGGCAAATACTTAAGTTCTTGGACTGTTCGAGGTTCCCATTGCTCAAGAAGATGACTTATCCGTATACTTTCTTTATGACGCTTTAATAATTTAGACCAGCTATCTTGCTCCTTGATTATTGGGTTTTTCTTGCCATCGGCAATGCAACCAGCCCAATCTCTAACAGCAAAAAGTGTAGACCAGCACTTAGCCGCAACTATTTTGTTATCAAAAGCAAGTTCTCGACCATGTAAGATTCCATGCCGGAAAGGAATAAGTATCTCCTCTTGATTAGTTTTGATTCTTCGACTGCCTAATAATTGTACTAAAGACTGAAGGCCGGTTTCATGAGCTGCTATGGAATCCCAGGCTGTCATATCGATATTCTCAGCAAAAAAACCAACATGTTTTGAGATATCATTCACCAAGCCATCTGTAAGGCTAATAAGTAGTGGTATACACGCATGATATCTTTTGGCAAGGTAGTCATCTTTAGCAAGTTCGATCAATCATAGACGTTTGTAGAAATCTGGATGGCCATTAAATCGGAGTATTGCCCATTTCAATGTGTCTTCATCATAATGATCTGCAAGGAAATTATCGGCATCAACAAGCTCTGAATTATCAGCAATTTCTATTGCTTTTTTCATCACACCAGCATTAAGAGATTCATAAGCAATCCATCCTGAAAGAGCAAAAATTTCATTGAATTGATCTGGTAATTTAAGCATTTCTATTTGACTTTTTATTTTGGAAAACTCAGATAAAATTTTGGTAAACCTTGGACACAATCGATTTGCCCAAGGCACTAATTCATGAAGTCTTTCAATGTTTTCCCATGCATACACCTGAATCAATATTTCCTTGGTAGATGGATTGTCAATTATTTTCAATTTAATCTCCTGAATTCAGATGAATTTGTCTATAACCGGTTTAGGCTAATGGACATTGTTTCTAACTTTTTTAGTGTTGCAAAAAATCCTAGATTCTTTATCGACCACAAATAACTACTAAGTCCCAGACCGTTTCTCAGATATATGGATTTCACCAATATAAGCAGTACCACCCTCCACTTTCATCTGCCAGCCTTTGGCATTATCATAGTTATTCTGAGTCATAGAACTCTGGTTTAACAACTTCCCGGCATTAATCTCTTCCATGATCGCCTGCACATGCCCAGCAAACTCCTTATCCAACAGCTCCACACCCAAAAGCGTCGTATCAATCCCCTCCTGTTCCCCAGCCTTAGCCTTCTCGATCGCCTCATCCACCGCCGGATGCTTCCCAGCCAAGCGACCCCAAATCAACTCCCGCAACCGCCCCATTTTGGCGTTCGCGTAGCGTTCACCTAGTGAAATCGCCTCCCCCGTAAACCTCTTCGCCAAATCCCCAGCCCCAGACTTCACAAACTCCTGAAAAGCCAGAGAATCGTTGGCAAAGCCTCTCGGTACGAGAATCGCGCTAGCCGTCAAAGCAGTAACCGGATCAGTCATTTGTCAGTTC
>JANNEH010000309.1:0-10605 GCA_031378405.1 Synechococcales cyanobacterium OTE_75_metabat_409 | reverse complement strand
GATCGACCAACCCCTCACAAGCAGCCGTCAAACTCACAATGCCCCCACCTGCAAAAGGCTCAATTAATTCTTTCCCAGTACCACCCTGATAATGCAGCCATTGCCGAATCTTAGGAATTAACCAAGTTTTGCCACCAGCATAGCGAAAAGGACTTCTTTGTGGAACACTGGAAACATTTACCACCTTTTGATTATTATTGGTATAGTTAGGCACTTTATTGTTGTAAGGACATAGTTTACTTTTGTCTGTTTTAAAGTAGTGGAAAGCACCAAAAGCCCCGCTCTGAGTGAGCGGGGGCATTGTCTAGACGGGGACAAACTGGGCTTGAGCCAACAAGTTCTCCAGTTCATCGCCTTCTAAGACTTCTTGAGCGAGAAGTTTTTGAGCGATCGATTCCAACAAATCACGGTTAGATTCCAAAATTTGTTTAGCCACTTGGTAAGCCTGGTCGATCGAAGCTTTGACCTGCTGATCGATTTGCTGCGCTACCTCATTACTAACTTGACGACGATTACTGCCACCCAGGAACTGGCTGGCTGCTCGATCGAAAGCCACTGGCCCGAGTACCTCATTCATACCATATTGGGTAATTGCTTTTTCTGCCAAATCTGTGGCCTTCTGAATATCATCAGCAGCGCCAGTAGAAACTTTGCCAAACACCAGCTCTTCGGCCACTCTACCACCCAAAAGAGTAGCGATTTGTCCAGCAATTTCAGTAGCATCTAGCAAAAAGCGATCTTCTTCGGGCATCTGCATGGTGTAACCCAAAGCACTCATCCCCCGAGGGACGATCGAAATTTTGCTCACTTTACCTCCACCAGTGGTCAAAGCGCCCACTAAGGCATGGCCAACTTCGTGATAAGCGACGGTCTTGCGTTCGATCGGATTCAAAACCCGCGCCCGATTTTCTAAACCGGCTACTACCCGCTCAAAAGCATCATTAAAATCGCTCATGATTACTGCTGGCCGATCGTGACGGGCAGCCAATAGCGCAGCTTCGTTTACCAAGTTCGCCAGGTCAGCACCACTAAAGCCAGCGGTTTGTGTAGCGACAGTTTCAAGCTGGACATCTTTAGCTAGCTTGACTCCTTTGGCATGGACTTCCAGAATAGCTACTCGTCCTAATTTATCGGGACGATCGACAGTTACTTGTCGATCGAAGCGACCAGGGCGACGCAGAGCGGCATCTAGCACTTCTGGGCGATTGGTAGCACCAATTAAAATCACGCCACTATTGCTACCAAAGCCATCCATTTCTACTAACAACTGGTTGAGTGTTTGTTCCCGCTCATCATTACCGCCGCCAATTTGGGGATTGCTACTGCGGGCTTTCCCGATCGCATCTAATTCATCGATAAACACAATACAAGGAGCTTGGCGCTTGGCCTTGGCAAAAAGATCTCGCACTCTAGCCGCACCTACACCCACAAATACTTCCACAAATTCCGAGCCAGAAATGCTAAAAAAAGGTACTCCAGCTTCACCAGCTACCGCCTTGGCCAAGAGGGTTTTGCCGGTTCCTGGTGGGCCAACTAGCAAAACACCTTTGGGAATTTTGGCACCCAAATTGCGATATTTTTGACCGTTTTTCAAAAAGTCTACAACTTCTTGTAGTTCTTGTTTGGCCTCCATCACTCCAGCCACATCGTTGAAAGTAATGCCAGTTTGGCCTTGGGTATACACTTTGGCTTTGCTCTTGCCCACTCCATAGGCACCAAAACTATTATTGTTGCCATCTTCTTGTTTTTGTAACAACCAAGCACTAGCGAGAGCAAAAGCTGGAATTGCCAATCCGAGTAAATATATCGGCCAAGTATTGGGAGTTGTAGTCTGGTTCTCAACTTTGAAGTTCACCCCTTGCTCTTGCAGCAACTGCATTAAAGCATTGAGATCACCATCTGCGGTAGTTTGCCAGGTTTCTATGCCCCGATCGGTAGTGACTGTATATTCAATTGAACTAGCAAAAATAGTAACCTGCCGCACGCGATCGGCCTTGATGTGGCTAAGAAAGTCGAGGTAGCTGGTGGTGTTAGGCACGTTGAAGTTTCCCTAGAGGATGGAGGTGAACTAAAGAGTCAGCATGGACTTGCTGCCTACACTTCATCCTAGGAGATTTACTAAAATCTTCTAAGTACTGCTTTTACGACTACTCGATCGGCTATCCACATCGTTAGACTAAATAGAATTCTCGGTGATTTCCAGCTAAGCCTGAGCGGCGGAGTAAAACTATGGCATCTTATCGCAATATTGTTGGGTATTTTCGGGGCTATGGGGGAATTGCAGCGCTGACCATTGCGGCATCCAGTCTATTTGAGGTGCTAGATTTGGTCGTGCCCTATGCGATCGGTCAGATTCTGAATGTCCTTTCAAAGCAGCCATTGGATGCTCCTTTAGTGGCGCTGTTGCAGGCGATCGCCATGGGATTTAATCTGTCGGCATCACCTAACTTGGAACTAGGGCTGTTGCTGGGGATTATTTTTGTGATGTCCGTAGTGCGAGCACCAATTCAGCCCTGGATTGGCAGTTGGTTTCACTGGGCAATCCCACTGCGGGCAAGGCGCGACCACGCCGATCGAGTGATTCAAAAAATTCTCAGCTTACCCTTAGCTTTTTATGACGAAAACAATCCAGGCCGGATTGCTGGGCGCATCGCACGCGGGCTAAGCAACCACACTTGGTCTTACCCCGAAATTGCCGGACAGTTTATTCCCAAGCTGGTTAGGGTGGTAGGAATTTTTGGGATAATCTGTTTGCTGGAATGGCGGATTGCGATCGTCTTTTTGATTTCTTTTATGGCTATTTTTGCTTTTAGTATTCAAGGGTTGCGCAGCATTGTTAAACGCGAGGCGCTCCTGGATAGCTATATGGAGAATACCGAGAGCCGCACCTCCGAAATTATTACCAATATCAAAACCGTGAAAGCCTTTGCCGCCGAACCCAATGAATTGGAGCGTCAGCGTCAGCGCTTAGATCGCGAATTAACAGTCGTGCTCTACCGCATCCATCATGGTTATGTAAAATTGGGTACTTGGCAGCGCACAGTCGTACAAAGCTGCATTTTTGGGGTGCTGATCATGACACTATTAGCAACGCTACGGGGCGAACTGTCTTTAGGTCATTTTGTCACGCTGTTGACGATCTCTAGCATGGCCTATGCCGAGTTAGAACCCTTAAGCGCTTTGGCCGAGTTTTTGGCGCGCCGCTATGCTTCGATGGTGCGTTTCCATGAGTTTATGCAGCAGCCGATCGGTAGTGATGCCATGGATTTTACCCTGACCGATCGGGACAAAGGAGGTCAGACTGCTGAGGAGTACTCTTTCACAGGCAAAGTGGAATTCAAACATCTCAGTTTTGGTTACGATCCAAAGCGGCTCATTTTGCAGGATATCAATCTGCTCATTGAACCATATCAAACCGTTGCTCTAGTGGGAAAATCGGGTTCTGGGAAGTCCACGCTAGTGAAACTATTGTTTCGCTACTTTGAGCCAACGCAGGGACAAATTTTGATCGATGGCACAGATGTACAATCGTTAAAAATTGGCTCATACCGTTCTCGCTTGGCGATCGTGCATCAAGAGGTGGATATTTTCAATGGCACTATTCTGGATAATTTGCGCTATGGCAACCCCACTGCCGATGCTACCATAGTGGCGGAAGCCTGTAGAACGGCGCAGGTCGATGAATTTATCCAGGAGCTACCGCAAGGATACGCCACGATTGTGGGAGAGCGCGGCGTTCGTCTTTCGGGAGGACAGCGGCAGCGTTTGGGAATTGCCCGTGCTTTGATTGTAAATCCGCATGTTTTGGTGTTCGATGAGGCTACTTCCAGTCTAGATTACGAGTCAGAACGCGCCATTCAGCTTGCGATGCACTCTATTCTGGGCACCAGAACAACTCTGATTATTGCTCACCGTTTGAGCACGGTAAGAGAAGCAGACAAAATTGTAGTTTTAGATCAAGGACGGATTGTCGAGGTTGGATCGCATCATGAGTTACTAAAGCGGCAAGGTTTTTATGCAAGGCTACACGATCTGCAAGAATCTGGAGTGCTGCCTTCATGAATTCCCAAAAAACTGAAAATCCAGAGCCATTTTGAGTGACTCTGGATTCTGTCAAAAGTTGGCTTTCTTAGCGTATGGGCTGGCCACTAGCAGTAGGTGTCATCAAATACTGCACCCTTTGCCGATATAGTGGCGCGTTTAAACCAGCAGTCTGAGAGCGAGATTGAGCCGGAATTAGACTGTTTAATCTGGCCACTCGATCGGGTGGTGAAGGGTGAGTGCTCAAAAAAGTTGGTGGTGAATTGGCACTGGCTAGCTTCTTCATAAACTCTGGCATCGCCGAAGGCGCATAACCGACTCGAATGATATTTTCCAAACCACGCTTATCCGCATCGTATTCCATCTCCCGGCTCTTGGGGCGACGTAGAGCTAGCTCTACTCCCATTTGAGCCGCTTGGTTTTGGTTCAGACCAGCAGCAGAACTAATGCCCTGGGCAATCATGGCCTGTTTGAGTTGTTCGATCGAATGACGACCAGTAATATGACCAATTTCATGACCAATTACACTGGCAAGTTGAGCCTCGTTGTCAGACATTTTAATCAGGCCACTGTTGATATACACAAAGCCACCCATGGTAGCAAAGGCATTTACAGCATCATCTTGAATTACCTGAAAAGTGTATTTGATATTTGGTCTGGCGCTAGCCCGGGCTAAATTTTGACCAATATTGTTCACATATTCATTGAGTTCTCGGCTGGGGTGAACCCGCATCTGTTGTAAAATTTGTTGATTGGTTTGGGCACCAATGGCCATTTCTTGCTGGTCAGAGATATTCGATACCTGAATGATTTGCGCACCGCGAATAATTAGCTCAAACAGCGAAGCTGCTTGACCAGGCTGAGGGGTGAACAACAGACTAACAGTCATCATCACTCCCATCAACCCGGCATAGGCACGACGACGACCTAGAAAATGTTTAACTTGCTGCAATAGATTAAGCATGATGTTTATCGGTATGATCCAAAGTGGTATTGAGCAAAAATAAGCGTAGATGCACAAATGAGTCTAGAAATAATTATCAGGGAAAGGTCATTCAACAGGTTCGACGGTAACAAGCTAAACAAAGTTGCCAAAGGTCCAGATGTTTGACAAAGATGATCTGAGAACTGATACTGCTAACTGGTAGATCTTAGACAAATAGCAGGATCATTTTATGTCCATTTTAGACCGGCAGGGTAGATTGTTTGGGAAAATTAGCATTCTCGATATCGCTGCTGTTTTAGTGATTTTGGCGGCTGGTATCGGTATCTTCGTACCCGTGGGCAATACAGGACCAGTTAAGACCGAGGTCGCCGAAGTTGATGTAGTAGTACGGGGGTTAAATGTGTTGCAACCCGAAAAACTCCAAGCAGATTTTAGCCCTGGAAAAAAACTCAGTTTTGTGATTCGAAATCAGCCCACTGCACCAGTAGAAATCAAATCTTTGAAAGTGCTCGATCGGTTGATCGCCACGCCACAATCAGATGGCTCGTTAAAAGCTATCAAAGACCCGCGCCCTGACTCTTTTAGTATGGATATGCTGATTACGGTAGAGGGTAAAGGTCAAGCTACCGAAGGGGGCTTTACTCTGGGTGGTACCAAGGTAAAAATTGGTAGTTCGGTGGAAATCGATCAAAAAAACTATAACTTCAATGCCAGTGTCATTGATGTGCGAGTAGGCGAAGCTACTCCCAAGAAGTCTTAGGCAAATTCAGCCAGTTTGGCGCGCACTTTCTGCATATCTTGCCACATCAACCACTTGGGAGCACCTTCTTCTTTAGAAGAATTCCGCAGTAAATAGGCTGGATGGAAAATGGGCATACAGAGACGACCTTCCCATTCGATCCATTCACCGCGCACTTTGCTAATTGCACCTTTGTGACCGGTGAGCGCTTTGAGGGCGGTGGCTCCGGTGAGCAGAATTACTCGGGGGTCTACTAAACGAATTTGCTCTAGCAAATAGGGCTTACAAGCAGCAATCTCTGCGGGGGTCGGTACCCGATTTTCTGGTGGCCGACAGCGGACTACGTTGCAAATATAAACTTCTCGATCGACCGATAAATTTACCGAGGCCAGAATTTTTTCTAACAACTGCCCCGATCGACCCACAAAAGGCAAACCTTGTTCATCCTCATTTTGACCAGGACCTTCACCCACCACCATTACTGGGGCTTTGATCGCTCCGCGACCCACCACTGGGTTCAAGCGCGTATCTCCCAATGCACAGCGGTGGCAAACTCCGCAGTGAGCGGCTAGCTGTTGCAAATTATCGTATGTACCAGGGGCGATCGGAATAGCCGCACTGGTGGGAATTAAGTCTTTAATCACCGGCTGTTGCTCAGATACCACTGGAGTAGGGGCAGCCATACCGGCAAAAAGGTTGAGCTGTTCGTCGGACATAAGATGGAAGAAGTAATCTTAGGGATCAGAGTGATGTTGAGTATCTATGTTAGCAGCAACCGCCTCTGTTAGATTTGGAGAGTCTAACAGATCACTATCAGTGATAACTGACCATCACCTTGTCTACTCGGTTGCCATCCATATCCATAATTTCAAAGCGCAGGTGTTCCCAATCGAAGTGATCCGCAGCTTGAGGAATTTTGCCCAGTTGGACGATCGTGAATCCGCCCAAGGTGTTGTAACTACCCCGCTGTTCGATCGAGTCACCTTCTAGCTCAAATAGCTCTAAAAATTCTTCGATCGGCAACATGCCATCTAGCAACCAAGAACCATCATCTCGCTGTACAGCTTGGGGCGGCGCAGGTTGCTCAATATCTTGAATGTTACCAACAATTTCTTCCAGCAAATCGTTCATGGTGACCATCCCTTGGATCACCCCGTATTCATCGATCACCATCCCAATATGGGTGCCGGTTTCTTTGAATTGTTCTAGGACTTTTAAGCCCCGCATACTTTCGGGCACTAGTAATGGATTGATCATCGAAGTGGTCAGGCTGGGCTGCTGACCTTGGAGGGTTTGACTCAGCAGGTCGGCCACATGCACCACTCCTAAAATGTCATCGACGACTTCTTTGCAGACAGGAAAGCGAGAATACTGACTTTCCACGATCTTTTTGCAGTTATCCGACCAGGCATCTTCCACATCTAGCCACACAATATCGGGGCGGGGAGTCATAATTGACCCAACCTTGCGATCGCCCAAGCCCATGATCCGCTCCATCATGTCTTGCTCCACTTCTTCTAGCATCCCGGCTTCAGTGCCTTGGCCAATCATCACCCGAATTTCTTCTTCAGTGACTTCTGGTTCACTAGAGGGCCGAATACCCAGGAGCTTAACTACCAAGTCGGTAGACATGCTGAGAATATTGCTGATGGGGCTACCAATTTTTCCTAGCCATACCAAGGGTTTGGCAACTATTAAAGAGAGTTTTTCGGGATTGTTGAGGGCAAGTCGTTTAGGTACAAGTTCGCCAATCACGATTGTGAGGTAGGTGACAATGGCGATCGCAATTACGCTGGCTACTGTTTCGGCATACTTTTGACCGATCGGCTTCAATAATGGCACTAGTAACTTGCTAACCGCACTTTCACCTCGGGCACCAGACAAGATCACCATCAAAGTGATGCCCACTTGTACTGTCGGCAAAAAGCGATTGGGGTTGTTAGCTAAATCTAGGGCAAGGCGTGCTCTTTTGTTGCCCTGGTTGACTGATTGCTGTAGTCTAACTTTGCGCGCCGAGACGATTGCCATTTCTGACATTACAAAAAGACCGTTGATCAAAATCAGAATCAGAACTATCGATAACTCGCCAACGGGGAACATAAGAAAAAAATTACAAAAATCTTTCCATACTCTACCTTACCATAGGACAAGATCGCTGTTTTGTACTCGATCGCCTACGGTGTAAGCAACTGGTGCTAAGCCATGTCGTAAGTTCTACGAATGACCTTACGGTACACGGAGTATTAACTTTGGCAATAGTAAGCTATCGCCACTAATTAACTTACGGGTTTAAATAACTTGTTGAGCTAGTTCTGGCTAGCAGAGAAAGATAGAAATTATTTTTTATTGATTGATATCAAATACTTCCGAGCCAACTGGGAGCACTTTTTCACACTATCGTAAGGCATCCCCAAATTGATCGATATCGACTTCAAACTATCCCCAGCTTCTTGCTGAGCAACAATTGTCGCCCAAAGTAGAGCAGTGTTAGCCGCCCGATCGCCACCCTGGCGCTTTTTACTAGCCAAGAAAATTGGTTGAAGCTCAGCAATACGGGCATCGATCGCTTTGCTTGCGCTGGAGGCGATCGATAATACTGATGACTTATCAACCGCAGTAGGCTGTGACTTTTTGGCAGTACTGCTAATCGATTCCCTTCGGGATAGCTTCGCTTCATGAGCAGCATCTTGGTCAGAGAATGGTATGAGTGCCTTGGCTGGAGTTTCTGCTATTGCCCAACCAGAGCGAGTTTGACCCAAGCCAAAAGTAACTTTGTGCCCAGTACCAAAGTAAGGAGCCGCTGCAATAAGGGCATGGGCAAGGTGGCTAAAATCTACCTGATATAGAGCTTTGTTGGTGATTCCTAGTTGAATGCTGCCGATAAAGCCAGTGACTGAGCCTTGCTTTCCTGGCTGTACTTTGCTCGATCGAATATTGTGTCGCAGTAATACCACACCTTCGCGCACCCAAGTCAAAAATTCTTCGGGGTCAAATTGATAGTCACTAAAAATGTTCCAGCGGCGCAGATAACTATGAAATAGATTCTCGGGAATTGGGAGGGGCATGTGGCTGCCGTTTTTATGGAAGGCGGTGGCGCTCAGAAAGCTGAGGTTTAGCTCGTCATCGAGGTTGGTGTTGTCCCACAGGGTTTTGTAGGTGGTGGCTGGGAGGTTGGTTTGGCGATTCTTCTCCGAAGACGCTCCGCGAACGATGATTTGGAAGGTGCTGTTGCGAAGGGTGATGGTGGAGGGTGTTTGCCAGTTTTTGAGGGCAGTGCAGAGGGTTTTATTGAGGGCAGTGATTTGCAATTGGTAGCTGTTGGTGGCACTGAAGTTGATGGTGCGATTAGTTGGGGTGGCGGGGAGAAAGCCAGAGAGGGTGAAGGCTTTTTCGGTTTGGTTGTTGTGTAGTTCGGCGGAAAGGTGGGGGTCGAGTTGGCGGATTTGGTCAAGGAACCAGGCATGGAGCCAGTAGGTGTAGTTACTGGGGAGGGTGCTGTCTTGGGTTGGTTGGATGGTTAGTTTGATGCCGATGAGGTCTGGTTGCCTGAGTGCCATAATTCTTTAAGCCCTATTTACTTCCAACCATTGAAGTAGATCACTTATCTGCATAAAGCTCAAAAGGTCATCCACTAGCAAGTCTAATTTCGCCAGCGAAAGTGTTCTTACTTGCGTCTCTAATTCTGTTGGGAGCTGACCCATTTGTCTAGCCAATAGCTTCAATACAATGTCTTGGCGACCTTTAAGTTCGCCGCGTTGTTCGCCGCGCTGCTCGCCTTCAGCTAAACCCGCTTGATGCGAAGCTTCCAACTGTTCTAAGTACAAAGGCGATAATTGCATGACTAACTCCTGTTCTTCTAGTTCTGGGTTTTGTTTAGCCGCCAACTCCATTCTATAAGATACCAGCAAATTCAAGGTATTATCACGTTCTGGATGACCATTCGGTAGAGCTGCTACTTCGGCCATGGCTGCTTGTTGCACAGCACCTTTACCCATTAATCGAAACCAGAGTGTCTCGGGGATTACCGGCAATTGGTGAACAATAATGATGCCTGTTTGTAAGGCTTCTGGCAATAGATAAATCCCAGCTATATAAGTGCCAGAAGCTTCGATCGCACCACATTTGGCCAATTTGGGCTTAGCCAATGTGGGGGTAATAATCCACATCCGGGGTTTAAGTGATGCTTGAGGCTCTGGCTCTGGGCAGTTTTCTTTTTGAATTTGTAGCGATTTGATGATGCAGTCCTGAATTTCAGCAATTGTGACAGGATTGCGATAGGGTTCAAAGGCTACGGCTTGTTCACCAATACATTGAGATAGCAAGCTTAAGCTGGGTTCTGGTGGAATAGCTAGGCGAGGTATAAAGTAGATGTCAACAAAAGTGGTTTCAGGATCTAGCGGTTTTTGGATACTAATTTCACCGAAGGGAGCAAGGCGTAACTCGAAGAGGTTTTTGTTAAATCGGTCATGAGGAAACTGAGACATCACAAATTTGGCCAAAGATGCCTATTTATTCTCTCATTATATTTGCTAGTTTTGTACACTTCTGACTCTGATATTTCGATCCTCTGAGAATACTACTTGCAATACTATTATCGACAAAATATTTGACGGATCTGATATGGTTTCAATCTCCTTGCGGGGAACAGTACTTGCAACCTGCTGAAGAAGGAAAGAAGGAATTTGAAGCCTAGTTTCAATCCCCTTGCAGGGATAGGTCTTTGCAACTCGTTGGGGTTCTTGGTATTGCAGCCCTCCTTGGGGTTGCTGTTTCAGTCCCCTTGCGGGGATGGGTCTTTGCAACATCCGTACCGTTGGAAACAACGGAACAAGTTCGTCGGCGTTTCAGTCCCCTTGCGGGGATGGGTCTTTGCAACGGG
>JANNEH010000100.1:0-9993 GCA_031378405.1 Synechococcales cyanobacterium OTE_75_metabat_409 | reverse complement strand
AATATGATGGGTGAAAATATCAAAGCGACCAGTGAAAGTGTAGTTTAAATGTAGATTTTTATTGGCTCGGCCTTGAGGTTTTAGGGTGGAGAGCAAAATCCCTTCGTTGTTTACTACTTCTGGGCTATTGCTATTAAACACCGGAATTTGATCGAGCTTACCAGGTAGCGATCGCACTGGCTGTGATTGAATGATATACTGCGGTGCTGGAGGAGTCTCTGGCACTATGGGGGCAGCTTGGGCAATAACTATAGATGCAAACATATTAAACATGGTAGTTTCACGATCAAATATTGGAATAAAAATGAAGTTTTGCAATGTCAAAATCGCCTGGAATCCTCTCCGTGGGCAGTGCCCACCCTACAATATCTTATTATTTGAGTAGATCACTTACGGTATTAGCTAATTCTGTAACTGCAACTTCCTGCTGTTGGCGGGTGGCTAGTACCTTGATTTGACAGCGACCTGCGGCCTGTTCGATCGAACCCTGAATAATGGCAATCCCAATGCCGAGCTTTTCGGCTTTTTTGAGCTGATCGCCCATTTTGCTGGTCTCAAAGTTATTGATGGTAGCAATACCAGCTTGGCGCAGTTGTTGGGCTAAAGCTAAGTAACTAGGCATTAGTTGAGCATCGAGGTTCAGCACCATTACTTGGGCTGGTGATTGAGCTAGGGGTGTGACGATTTTTTCCTTGAGTAGATTTTTGATCAAACGGGTCAGACCGATCGAAATCCCTACTCCCGGCATTTCTTCACCGGCAAAAATTCCGACCAATTCGGCATAGCGACCACCAGAGCAAATACTGCCCAGACTTTCGTAGCCTAATAAAGTAGTTTCATAAACTGTCCCTGTGTAGTAGCCTAGTCCTCGGGCGATCGATAAATCGATCGAAAAATTCTCTGCCGGAACTTGCAGCGAACGCACCCCAGCAATCACTGCTGCCAATTCTGCCACCCCAGTCTGAAATTCTACTGCCTCAGCATTGAACATTGCTTGTAGCTTAGTCAAGATTTGATCTGGGCTACCTTGAATCTGGGTAAAATTAATAATTTCTTGAGCTTGGCTAGCAGTTGCTCCAATTTTTTCTAGTTCTGCCTGGACTTTGGCCACCCCGATTTTATCCAGTTCATCCACAATATTGATGCAGGTTTTGGCCAACGCCGGAGCAATGCCGATCGCCGTAAAAAAGCCGGTCAAAATTTTCCGATTGTTAATCCGAATCTGAAAAGCCCCAATACTTAGCTGGGTAAAGATTTCTGAAATAATCGCGGGCATTTGGGCATCGTAGAGCAAATCGAGTTTACCGCGCCCCACAATATCGATATCGCACTGGCGAAACTGGCGATATCGTCCAGCTTTAGCCCGCTCACCCCGAAACACCATATCCATTTGGTAGCGGGCAAAGGGAAAAATTAAATCATTGAGGTGCCGAGCAATATAGGCTGCCAGGGGTACCGTTTGATCGAATTTCAGTGCCCTATCGGCTTCGCCACTTTCGGCATTAGCTACCAGGGGCGAAATACCATAAATAATATTGTCTCCCTGTTGGCCTTTGGCCTGCAAAACTTCTAGGCGCTCTACTGCTGGGGTTTCGATCGGGGTGAAGCCATATAGCTCAAACACCCGGCGCATGGTATCGAGGAAATGTTGCTCTAGGCGCTTTTCTCCAGGCAAAAATTCAATATCGAAGCCACTGGGGGAGGTGTAATTAAATTTTTCCGCTTTGCTCATGAGTTTGCGCCGAATGGGTCGGGATCGATCGTATCACCACAGTTGCCAGCTAAAAAGAAAAAAATGGGCTGAGACCAATTAAGGTATCAACCCACTACCAATTATTCAATCAGAGATAAATCTCTAAGCAAACCATTCCTGCACAGCTTCTTCCTTCGTATTGGTATTGCGCGAAGGAGTTTCCCGCTCAAACTTCATGTGAACTGAGCGCTGTTGTTCACCATCCTTAGCCACTGCCACGATCGGATAATCAATCAAACCATCCTGGAACGACATATGGAAACGGAAAGTGCCATCTGGATTTAACTGAATTTGTCGGTTGCCAATAAACACCGCCGCATCAGGCTCGGTAGCACCATAGACAATCAACTCAGCATCAGCAACCAACCAAAATTGGCGGGGTTGATGTTGCTCGATACCATAACCAGACATTCCTACGCCCGACATATTTACGCCAGAGGTAGTAGGCATTGCCCAAGCGCCGATTCCCGAAGGAAAAACGAACGAGCTGAGAGACTCCACGGGTGCTTGCTGCATGGAACCATACAGCGAACCAGCAATCCGCATTGCTTCTACCGACTCTGCCAAACCAAAGATTTGCTCATAAATGGGGTTGCCAGCAGCATCCATTGTGACTCCCGCAGTACCAGCAGGTTTCTTGCTGGGAGGTACCAAAGTAGCAAAAGTCTTGCCCCGCAAGTCTTCTTGCCAGTTGATTGTTACGAAGTGATCTTCGATCCAATCTGAAGGATATACGGGAGGAATGCGGATTTCAGCTGATCGGGCTAAGACTAACCACCGGCCATCAGCACAACGGTAGCCGATATCCAATAAGTATTCTCGATCGCTGACCGGAATTGACAAGTACCATTCCCGCGCCATTTCGTCTAACGGATATTCTTGAATGCTGTGCGGGCTTTGGCTGGCCATGTTGATGTCGGTGACATCATACAGGCGCAAAGCCAAACTTTGACCGCCCTGGGAGCGCAGCTCTTGCTTGTGCTCATTGGTAATATCCCAATAGGCATAAGCCCATTGTGGATCGCGAGGCAGAAGAACTATCTTGCTTTCGGCGTAACCACCAGGAATTTCACCCAGGCTGTTGTCGGCTGTGGCCAACTCTTCCATTGTGTTACTGGGGATTGGGGCATCTAGCTCAAATTTTCCTGCTTCCACTGTTAATGATGCCTCCGGTTGTAATACGTTGTTATTTAGATTGTTTAATGGTGAAGATGTTTCTTGGCTGCGCTCAATTTTGCAGATTTCTTCTAGCAATTGGGATTTGCGCATCCGGCTATACCGAGAAATACCATAGGCACTGGCTACTCTCCGAAGTTGCCTGAGCGTCATCTCCTCTAACGGGGTATTGTCTGTAGACATAGTGAGATTTTTCCTCCAGAGAAAACAGAAGCATCTGCAATCTGTAATCTTGGCTTATGGTGGGTTTGTCCAGAAATATTAATTTAAATGTTAATTTTCTTGGCACCTTTTATTTATAACTGGACAGCAATAGATAAAACAATCCCCCAGACCGTTGAGATATGGGGGATTTACGAGTTATGGTCGATCGACGGGGATCTATGTCAGGAATTCTTGACAATCTTAAACCCCCATGGACTTGCCCCAGATCCCGGCCACCGGTAAAAAGATTAAGACCATGACTGCCAACAAGCCCATGCCCAACCAGTCGCGCCGACTATCGATCTCGGCCACGTCATTTAAAGTGGGATCAGAAATAGTTGGGAACAGCATGAGTAGGGCCGCAAAAATCAAACTGCCCGACTGACCTGTTGCCCGCTGTTGCACCAGACCCAGCACAATTAGCAAGAGCTTGGTAATTTGGCCAATGGCGATGCTGCCCCGCACCCCATACATGGCATGTACCACATAGCCACCATCAAAGCGTTTAAAGGGCAACATATTAATGGCCATCATCAAAAACCCCAAATAGGCGGCGATCGCCACTGGGTGTAAATCGATCGCGGTATTCGCCACAAAGTCTTTGCCCAATGCCAGCTTACTCAGACCAGTCAAAAACAACGAAAAGCGGGGATTGCAAGAAGCAAAATTCAACAGCCCAGACTTCTCGGTCAAAGACACTACTGTGGAATGTTGCAAACCCCAAAAAAGCGCACTAGTGGCGATCGTCAGATTGACTACCAAGGAACCAAAACCCAAATCAAATAATATCCGCCGATCGGGAATCGGCGAGCGTAACTGTAGCAGAGTACCGCAGGTGCCGGGAAAAAACGGCAAAGGGATAAAGTACAACAACCCAGTGGCAATCCGCCGCCAACGACAGATCCAAAACTTAATTGTGTCTTTGCTACCCAAGACCGCCAGTACCACCAAGGCATAGAGCCAGCCCCGCTGGGCCAACGCTGGATCTTGTTGGAGCTGAGGCAGCTTCACACCACTTAAAAGTGCTCCCATTTGACTGGTGGTGACCCAAGCCAAGGCCCAGCTACTGGCAGCCATCAAATAATTAATAAACCGTGGTCGCTGATGTTTGTCTTGACCGATCGCATCTGGTACCAACACGAAAAAAGGTCGATCGCTTAGCCCAGACTGGAATAACACAAAAAACTTATCGGCAAAGCGCTCAGAAATATTATCTTTTACTGTTTGGTAAGCAGCCGCAGCATCCGTGCGCAGTTTGCCCCGACAGACTACTCCTTGAGGACGGTATTCGATCGATTCCAAAAAATATACCGACCAAGGAAAACACTCTCGTAGCAACACCTCATCTGCCGCTGAGATCGATTCCCCTCGCAATGGTGTGGTTTCTGGTAGGGGTTGATCAGTCTCCGGTTCTAGATCCTTGCCGGTCTTGGAAACTATGGGGTCGGGAGGAGGAGTGAGGGGCTGGGTCAAACGCCAATACAGCAGGGCACTAATCACCCACAGCATTAGCATGATCACTGGTGACAGCACTGTTTTGGTGATCTGCATACTGGCAAAAGTAATGGTGGGGGGAGCCATTAAAATTGCCCACAATAGCCAACGCGATACATTAGCTGGTCGTCGGACATGCCGACCCAGTAGCCAGTAGGCAATAATGCCTGATAAAATTAGGACGAACCACTGTTCCATGAACTAATTAATTCCTCAGTTTGTGTCTCCACTGGTGCCAGATTACCGGCAAGCAGGTTACTGGCAGGCAGTGGAAAACAACTTTTTATTTGATAATATGTCGAACCAGCAGTCCCCAGAAAAAGCTCCGCATTCAGTACTACCAAATGTTTTTGCCTTCGCCCCCAACCGCGATACTTTAGGAGGCACTGCTTACTATATTGTAAGCACCACTGGCAATATTTTGATCGATGCACCGGCTTGGAGTAATACCAACCGTGATTTTATTGCTAATCATGGCGGTGCTCAGTACTCGATCGTAACTCATCGGGGTGGCTTAGGCCAAATGGCACTTATTGCCAAAGACTTAGCTGTGGAGGTAATTATCCAAGAACAAGAAGCCTATCTATTACCAGAAACGCCCACCAAATCTTATCATCAAGAATTGCAAATTACTAAAGATCTACAGGCCATTTGGACTCCTGGTCATTCCCCCGGTTCGGCTTGTCTTTACCATACAGGTTCTGATGCAGAATCTCAGAGCATGTTGTTTACTGGCAGGCATCTGTTACCAGATCGACAAATGAATCCTCAGCCTTTACAGACAGCCAAAACTTTTCACTGGCCACGTCAACAACGCAGTGTTGCTAAATTGCAAAAGCTGTTTCCCCGCGTGCGTTATCTATTACCCGGAGCTAGTAGTGGGCTGTTGCGTGGCCAAGGCTATATTGATATGCAGGGGCGGGAATGGTGATGTTTAATTAAGGTTGTTAGGAGAGGGAACAATTAATGGTTAAACTGCTGAAAACTTCTGAAGTGTTTCAGTGATGATTATTACTATTACAGCCCTCAAAGGCGGTGTGGGCAAGACAACTACTGCCATTCACCTCTCTGCTTATTTTCAAGAGAAAGCGCCAACTTTGTTGGTTGATGCCGACAAAAATCGATCGGCTTTAGTCTGGTCACGGGAAGATAAATTGCCTTTTACGGTAGCCTCCCAGGCTTCAGCTACTGCCATTATTCAAAAATTCCAGCACATTATTGTCGATACTCAGGCTCGCCCTGAGCCAGAAGAACTCAAAGATCTCACCAGTAGCAGTGATTTGATTATTTTGCCGACTACTCCTAACCATCTAGATATGGATGCCACCATCAAAGCTGCTGAATTGTTGAATTCGTGGGGAGCCAAATTCAAGGTGCTTTTAACCCAAGTAGATTCCCGTACCAGAAATGGGCGTAGTGGACGGGAGTTTTTGCATGAAGCCCAGATGCCGCTGTTTACAACCGATATTCATCGGTTGGTAGCTTTTGAGCGATCGCCTAGTCGTGGTGTGACTGTACAAAACTACAGCGATCCAAAGGCAAATTTTGGCTGGCAGCAATATGTGGCCGTGGGGAAAGAGATTCTTGCTTGAAGCTAATTTCTCTAGCGTCTCAGCCGAATGACGGTACAAAGATATTTTTCCTGATTTGTAGGATACCTGGAATTGAGGTGCCAAAAATTTTGCTGAATATCAAATTATTCATGCCCAGTCCAAAATTGACGCTTTCGACTAGATCTTCTCTCGGAACAGATTTTGGTATTAGTGAACGATGCTTTTGGCGGATATCAGGGCAAGTAGGTGTCACCTAAGATTGAAGGTAGCTAAAACAAGCACCCCCACTCAATTTGTCACTGACCTTAACTCCCATGAACGACAGTCTTTTCAACTCCAGCAATTTCTCCAATCCTGTTCTAGATTCTCTGCAAGCTATCGATAGCCTGGGTGGGTGGGGGACTACTGTTAAAGATCTGGGCAAAAGTTCAGTCGGGGCGGCGTTAGTAGACCAAGCTGAGATTGGAAGTTTAGTTAGTAGCACTCCAGTTGGTAGTGTATTTGCAGCACCCTTGTCGGCAGAGAGCACTGGTAGTGGTGATATTAGTGGTAGCACTGGGGTCGTGAATCCTTTTGCCTCAATGAACGGCGTGTTTACCGTTGGCAATGGTGGTTTGTTGTCGATCGATGTGCTAGCCGATAATGGCGCTTATCAAGGCCAAATCGGGGTTTTTAGCCTCACTGGCATGGAAAATTTCCAAGTTGGCTCCGCCGACTTTATGATCGAAGCCGCTCACCGGGCACTGGCTGGGGATGGTGATGGGTACTTGATGTTTGATGATGCCACCCAAGGGGCCAGGTTTGGCGGCAGCTTAGGGGAAGCTGATTGCAATGGGGGTAGTTACAGTGGTGCCAAAACCGTTAGTTTTGCTGCTGGGGAAAAAGTAGCACTAATTTTGGTGCCGAATGGCAGTCTGCAAAATGTTGCTGATGGTAACTTATTTGGTGCATTCCGTCCGTTGTTTTCGATCGCTACTGCAAACCCCGATGAAGCCACTCAATTGGCCAAGATCAGCACCAACACCTTTGGTTGGGAAGATATCGGCGGCAAATCTTTCAGCGACAAAGATTACAATGATTTAATCATTAAAGTAACTGGGGCTAGTAGCCAAGTAGCTGACTTGAGTCAAGTGATCAATGCCGATCGGAATTGGCAACAGAGCCAGTTTTCTCAGCAAATTATGGATTTCTCTAATAAATCTGATGCGGTAGTGGGTTGGAATAAAGCTGCCCTAGAAGCAATCAAAACCGATAAAACCAATCCGCCGATCGCCTCCCGTAATCTGGCAATTTTAGAGACTGCTGTCTACGATGCAGTCAATGGACTCACCGCTTTTTATGATGCTTATAAAATAGATAAAGGCACTGATGCTGGCGCTTCGGTCGAAGCCGCTGCCTCGGAAGCTGCTTACCGGGTGCTCACGGAGCTATACCCAACCCAAAAAGCCACTTTCGATGGTATTTTAAATGATTTTCTCAAAGATTTACCGGCGGGCGAGTTTGTCGATAAAGGCTTAGCTTATGGTAAGGCTGTCGCCGAAGCTACTCTGGCCTCCCGCGCTAATGATGGCTCTAAAACTGTGGTGCCCTACACCGTCAGCAGCGAAATTGGCAAGTGGCAGCCTACTGGCCCAGCCACTGCTCCTTTGTTGCCACAGTGGGGCAAGGTCACTCCTTTTGCCCTAGAAAGTGGCAGCCAGTTCCGACCTGATGCGCCACCGGCTCTAACTAGTGCCGAGTATGCTCAAGATTTTAACCTGACTAAAAATCTGGGTAGCGTGAATAGCACTACTCGCACCGCTGACCAAACTGAAATTGCTAAGTTCTGGGCGGATGGTGGCGGTACTTATACACCGCCCGGTCATTGGAATAGCATTGCTGACCAGCTCCTAATCCAAAACAATGCCACTTTGGTGGAAAGTGCTCATACCTTAGGTTTGTTGAGTATTGCCTTAGCCGATGCGGCGATCGCTTGCTGGGATGCCAAATATACTTACGATGCTTGGCGACCAGTAACTGCTATTCGCAAAGCCGATTTGGATGGCAATGATGCGACTGTTGTCGATGCTACTTGGCAATCGTTAATTAACACTCCACCTTTCCCTGAATACACTTCCGGTCACAGTACCTTTAGTGCTACTGCTGCCACAGTCTTGAGTAATTTAATGGGCGACAATGTGAGCTTTACCACTTCTTCGATCGGCTTACCTGGAGTAACCCGCAGTTTTACTAGCTTTGAGCAAGCAGCCCAAGAAGCGGGCATCAGCCGTATCTATGGTGGTATTCACTTTATGTTTGCTAACACCAATGGCCTGCAATGTGGCCAAGAGATTGGTGACTATGTGACCGAGAACTTTATGCAGAGCAAGACAGCTTAGATCAAAGCCTGGTACGCCGTAAATCTAACCACTGTTGCAGAATAATTGCAGCGGCGCGGCGATCGACCTCTCCCTTATGGTCACGAGGCGATCGGCCACCCGCGATGATCATTTCTTCGGCAGCGACCGAGGTTAAGCGTTCATCGGTGTATTCGATCGGTAAACCCAAAGCTCGCCCCAGCCGATTGGCGAACTTCTGCACTCGCTGCGCTTGCTTACCCAATTCGCCATCGAGGGTGTAGGGCAAACCTACGACCAAGAGAGTTGCCGATCGCTCAACTATTAATGATCGTAATATTTCGACATCTTGCGCAAAAGAACTGCGATCGATCGTAAATAGCCCAGTAGCAATCAATCCGGTGCCATCACAACCTGCTACGCCGATCCGTTTACTGCCTACATCCAAACCGATTACCGAAATCTTGCTCATAAATCATTGCCAAAACCTAATACCAATGCTAGCGTTAAGCTTGGAGCTTTGAAGTTCCAATTGTCCTTTCAATATTCTATGGAGGTGTTGCCCATGACAGGTAGTAGTAATTTTCAGGGTTTTTCAACTGGAGCTAGCCGGCTGTGTGCCGGGGCCGCTCTCTAAGCCTCCGACAGGTTAATCTATTTTAATAGTTTGCACCTGCCATTGCTTGGGGTTCCCCCGGCAGTCAGGTTCCAGAGAAAAAAACTCGCTAGACCGCTCCCATTTTTGGTTTTAATTTGTAAACCAACAGTGGGAGCGGATAGTTTTGGTGGGTATGCAGCCAGCAAAGCATACTACAAGTACTTTCACTGGGTGTTGTTTTATACAAAATAGCTTATTATTTAGGAGTAGGATAAGTCATCAAAGATTTACCTCTACAATTTATGCCTCTCGATCGGGAACAAAGGTTTTTGTGACCAGTCGATTAACATATTGGCTCACACAGACCGGCTCGTACCGTTTCTGTAGAGCACCCCGCTCGTAAGAGCACCAAAAAAAGTTTGCTTGAGGAGAACAATCCAACATGTCACGTATCGCCCAAAGAATTCTGTTTGCTTTGCCCGCTGCTTATGCTGCTAGCCTGTTCGTTTCGGCTGGTGCGTTCGCTGCACCTACAGCCACCACCAAATCTGTTGATAGCCAAGTGGCTGCAACTAAGCCTGTCGATAACCAAGTAACTGCGACTACCGCAAAACTCGGTGCCTTAGATATTCCGGAAGCTGCTACGGTTACGCCTGTTACAACAAATACACCTTTGGTAGCAAAAAGCGAACCTCTCAGCCCCGATGCTACTGAAATTAAACCTAGCGACTGGCAATATAGCGCGCTTCAAAGCTTGGTTAGCAAGTATGACTGCGGCAGCAACGCCTTGGGCGGTCAAGCAGTTTCTCGTGACAGCTTTGTAGATGGTCTGAACTCCTGCTTGAAGACAGTAGAGCCAATCATGGCCAAGAACCCCAG
>JANNEH010000293.1:0-8200 GCA_031378405.1 Synechococcales cyanobacterium OTE_75_metabat_409 | reverse complement strand
CAAAGTACCTTCTAACCAGTTCGATCGATCACGTATTATATTCCACTACCCAATGCCAACCCAGCCATCAACATTCCTAAGACCAAGAAAGGCTGGGCACTGGCCTGATACTTTACATCGTTCTGCAACGGATCACGGAGGAAATACATATCCTGGAACGTAATCTGAGGAACAACCAAAAGCAGGACGATCGCCCCATATAAATGTTGGCCGATCGACATTAAATACAAACCAATCCCAGCTTGGAAAGTATCGATCATAATCACACAGACCCAAGCAGCCTTATCAATCCCAAACATCACTGGAATCGACTTCATCCCAAACTTGGCATCGCCCTCTACACTCTTAAAGTCATTGACTACCGCAATTCCCAAACCTGCCAAACTATAGAACAAAGTCAACACCATAATCGTCCAGTTCAAAGTACCAAACAAAGCATGTCCTGCCCACCAAGGCAGCGCAATATAACTAGCCCCTAAAGCATAATTACCCAACCAGCCATTCTGTTTCAGCTTCAGCGGTGGTGCCGAATAAATATAGGCCACCAAAGAGCCACCCAAAGCCAAACAAGTCATTATCGGAAACTCGTGACCCGCCCAAAGATCCAAAATATAGGCAATACCGATGCCGCCTAGAAACAAGACCCATACCTGCACAATTACTTGGGGTAGCGAAATAGCGCCCGAGGGAATTGGGCGATAGGGTTCATTTACCGCATCAATTTCTCGATCGTAATACTCATTCACTGTCTGGGTATAGCCGGTCAAAAATGGCCCAGACATCAGCATACAGAGCGCGGCCTTCAGCACATTTTCTAGTGACCAAGTATAGTTCCCCGACGAAGCGGCCCCACAAACAACCCCCCAAATCAGCGGAATCCAAGTAATTGGCTTCATTAACTGGCGACGAATTGCCCAAATTGAGCCACCAGCGGCAGCACCTTTCATGCCTAATGCTTGTCTGGCGGCAGAGCCTTTAGTCGATTCTTCGGGAGTTGGTTGATTGGTCATGGAAATTTTATAGGGAAATGATCAAATAGTTATCTTGGAACTTAGCACCAGTGACATCGGCACCACGTAAGCCAGATGGTAGCAAAATATTCCGGCGCTGTTCACCGGCTTCGATCGTAATCTCGGGTCCTGATTGACTTAGTTTGACTTGTTGTTTCGTGAAACCCGGTAAAAACAGCCTGACCTGACGAGCGGTGATATCTACTTCGATCGGCTTTGGCACATCCCGAGTAGGTTTTAAACTCGGCATCTCACTACGAGGATCAGCCACTGCCACCACTGGTAGCGGTGCAAAAGTTGTCTGGAGATCAGCATTAACCGTGCTAGCCCGATTTACCAATACTCCCGCAACTGCCAAACTAGCTTGTTGAGCACTGCCCCACATCCAGGTAGCGGCTTGAATTTCGGCAGGATCATCGCTGATTACTAGGTAAGCTGCGACTTGGGTGGGGTCTGATAGGGCTTTTTGGCCGCGATCGAGCAGCTCTGTCGCTTCTTGCACCGCAGGCATATTCAAATTTTCCCCTGTCCAAGCCATACTCAACACTGTGGCCGCTACCGGCTGCAAAATCGGCATGGCATTCCGCCACAGATCAGAAGTTTCAATTACCTGGCGGAAGCGACGAATGTACCAGCTCAAAGTATCTGGCATGGCAAAAGCCCGCAAGGCATCTAAACTGCTGGGGTTGTCGTAAATAATTGCGTCGTATTTGCCGCTGACAAAATATTCTTGCAGAGTATAGAGTGCCACGGCTCCATCAATACCTGGTACTACACTCAGCTCTTGGCCATAGACATTTTGCAGCAAAGGCGTGCGCAAAAACTTGTTTTCAGCCTGCTTGACAATTTCCCAGGCTTTTTCTAGCAACTGGGTCGCCGACAAATTTACCACCGATAGGTTGGCGGCAATCGACTGAGGCTGACTGCTCAGAGCCACCCCGCCCCATAGATCTGCCAGATAATAAGCACTCTGACCGACCCATAGTACCCGTTGACCACTAGTTGCCAACTGCTTTGCAGCAGCGATCGACATAGTGGTGCGGCCACTGCCGCCTTTACCTAAGAAGGTGATAATTTGAGGCATTTTAAGCTTCTACCTTAATTTCGTCTTCAAAAAACCAGGTGGCCGATTTGTCGCCAAACTCGACCACCGCACCTACGCCACTGCCATCGGTCATTTTAAATTCTGTGATGGTGCCAACTTGTCCTAGCTTACCAACGATTTTGTCCGAGACTCGGTCTCTCAAACGATATACCTTTACCTTTTGCCCGATTTCCATTATGAGTTTTTATATTTGAGTTAAATTTCCCTTCATAGTTTACCGGAATCTTTCGTGACATTAACGCTGTCCAAAAAATTCACTGATATTCTCATTTCAGTCAATAGACAGACTTTGTACTAGCCGGGATCACCAACCCATCAAGGAATTGACAATTTAAGAGATCGATCGCTGCGATGAAGATCACCAACCCAGAAAATCAGCAGCCCACAATACAGTATTTATGCTGTGATATGATGTGCTCAAAATATCCGCTCTCAGGTAGTCAAAGACATGACACAAGCGCCGATAGCTCCCGTGGTACTGGTGATTTTAGATGGTTGGGGATATCGCCCCGAAAAATCTGGCAATGCGATCGAAGCCGCAAATACGCCAATAATGGACAGCCTTTGGGCTGTTTATCCTCATACTCTGATTGGTACGTCTGGCCGTGCAGTAGGTTTACCCGATGGTCAAATGGGCAACTCAGAAGTCGGCCACATTAATATTGGTGCCGGAAGGATCGTGCCCCAAGAATTGGTGCGGATTGGTGATGCGGTTCAAGATGGCAGTTTGTTAGAAAACAAAGCGTTAAACCAAGTCTGTGCCAAGGTATTAGAGACCGGTGGCAAACTTCATTTAATGGGACTCTGTTCGGAAGGCGGTGTTCATTCTCACCTCAGTCACCTGTTGGGGGTCATTGACTTAGCCCAGGCCAAAGGCATTAAAGAACTATGTATCCATGCCATCACTGATGGACGAGATACCAATCCCAAAGATGGTCTGAAGTCTCTACAACAGATCCAAGACCACTTAGATCAGGTGGGGATCGGCAAAATTGTCACAGTCAGCGGCAGATATTATGCGATGGATCGAGATAACCGTTGGGATCGCGTCCGGGCAGCCTATGAAGTAATGACTAGTAAAGATGCAGGCAGCGGTCAATCGGCCATTGACTTATTGAGTGCTTCTTATGAGGCGGGTGTCACCGATGAATTTATCACTCCCACTCGCTTACAGCCCGGAGCGATCGAAGACGGCGATGGCGTGATTTTCTTTAATTTCCGCCCCGATCGATCTCGCCAACTTACTCATGCCTTTGTGACTGCTAAATTTCATGGGTTCGATCGATCTCTTTTGGCTCTGAGCTTTGCCACCTTCACTCAATACGAAGCCGATCTACCGGTATTGGTGGCCTTTGAGCCAACGGTACCCACCAACCTGTTGGGAGAAATCATCTCTAACCAGGGCTGGAAACAGTTTCGCACTGCTGAAACCGAAAAGTATGCCCATGTGACTTACTTCTTTAATGGTGGGGAAGAAACTGAGTTTCCGGGAGAAGTGCGCCAAATGATTGCTAGCCCACCGGTTATGACCTACGATAAAGCCCCAGCAATGGCAGCAGATGCAGTCACCACAGCGGTATTAGATGCCCTGAAGTCACGGGAATACTCCCTAATTGTGGTGAACTATGCCAACCCCGATATGGTTGGTCACACCGGCAAAATGGCTGAAACTATTCAGGCCGTAGAAACTGTCGATCGCTGTTTGGGTCGATTGGTCGAAGGCATTGGTCGTGTCGGAGCTACGGCGATTATTACTGCCGACCATGGCAACGCCGAATATATGAGTGATGAGCAAGGCAACCCTTGGACAGCGCACACCACCAATAAGGTGCCGTTTATTTTAATTGAAGGGGAAAAGCTGATCATTCCTGGTTATGGCAATGACGTGGTGCTGCGAGAAGATGGCAAGTTGGCTGATATTGCCCCCACAGTTTTGCAGATTTTGCGTTTGCCCCAGCCGCCAGAAATGACTGGTGTTTCGATGATTTTACCGGTGGAAATAGAGGTCAAGCCTAGCCCAACTCCAGTGCGGGTAGGTGTGTAATTGCTTTTTTCGATCGACCGTGCCAAAATCGGTGTGTAGGGTATCAAGATTTATTTAGAGGTTCTAATGTCAGCCGTAGTTGTTTTGCAAATAGTTTGGGCAGTCTCGGCAGTGGCATTGACAGCTTTGGTCATGCTCCATAGTCCCAAGGGTGATGTGGGTATTGGCGGGATTGGTGGTCAGGCGCAGTTATTTACCAGCAACAAAAGTGCTGAGAATACTCTCAACCGCATTACTTGGTCGCTAGCAGTGATTTTCTTATCCTTGACGGTGGTTCTAAGCGCTGGTTGGCTCGGTAAACTCTAATGAAATCCAAGGCCACGCCATCGTAGGGGCGTGGCCTTGTGCCCGCCCACTACGGTGACATTATCCCCAATGAATCTATCGATATAGTCATCGAAAATTTGAAATTCATGGGCATTGCTTACCATCTAGGTTTCAAGCTATTCGCTAGAGATAACTAAGGGCAACTTCGTAAGCGCAAAAAAGCCGTCGCTATTTCATCTACTGCCGATCGAATTTCACTGGCCGATCGATCGTGGTTGTTCACAATAATTCCAAAAGCCAAGGGCTGATACTGCACCGGGTTAGCATAGCCCGCCAAAGCCACTGTGCCAGTGAGAGTACCGGTTTTGGCCTGGATGCGACTGGGGTAGTTCTTAAATCGGCTGGCCAAAGTACCACTCACCCCACTGACCGGCAGAGAATCGCGATAAACCGCAGCTTCTGGAGTTTTAGACATCCCCACCAGAGTTTGCACCAAGGTGAGAGGCGAAATTAAATTTTTGCGCGACAGCCCCGAGCCATCAGCCTGCCGATAGATACTAGGAGTCACACCAATTTCGTTCAACTTAGCCTTGACCATCCGTAAGCCCAAATCGGCAGTATTGTTACCAGCTTCAGTGTTACTGCGTCCCAAAGTACGCAATAACACCTCAGCAAACAAATTATTACTGGTGCGGTTGGTTTCTTTGACCAGCTCTCCTAGGGTTGGAGACTCCAGCGCCGCCACTTCTACGCCCACAACCGGTTCTTGATCGATCGTCTGGATTTGACCCACCCCAATTTGCTTTTGGGCCAAATTAAATTGCAGTTGACTGAGCCAAGTGGCAGTGGGGTTTAACATCGCCAAATTAATGGTCATGCCACCGCCACCTGCTGGCAGACTGCCAGTCAACAATAATGTGGGCTTGCCTTGTAAGCCCTGGACTTCGATCGAATTTTCGGTTTTCGCCACCCCCGTCAAAGCCCGGTTTTCGATTTGCCAAGGAATACCAGCCACAGAATTACGCCAGCGGTAGCTAGGAGCCTGACCGACTTGCTGGGGACTAAGCACTAAATCTACCGCATTCTGTTGCACAATTAGGCTGGTAGTCGGTACCCCATAATCGGTATATAAATCGCCCCATTCCCAATCGGGATTCATCGGTGAACCCTTAAAATAACCACCATTGGCAGTGAGACGCGAAATTTGGCGAATGCCTTTTTGTTGAAGCTGAGTCGCTAGCTCTTGAATTTTGACAGTAGTGATGGTCGGGTCACCGCGACCCACGATGGTGAGTGATGGTTGCTGAAGATTACTATTGGGATCTTGATAAATGGAAGTGCGGAGTCGATATTGAGTACCCAGTTGACGTAATACTGCCGCTGTGGTCAACAACTTGTTACTAGAAGCCGGGATAAACAAACTGCTACCCTGATAGCTGGCCAATGGGGTATTGGTGGCTAAAGGCTGAACGTAGTAGCCCCAGTGGTGGCGTTGCAGGTTGTAACGACTGGCGATCGAGGCCACCGTAACACCGAGATTAGCCGGACAGACCGCAGAATCATTTTGAGCCAAAGACCGGGTGATTTGAGATTGTGACCGCACCTGGGCAAAAGCGCAGTTGGGAGTAAGTAAAGTTGAGACCAGCAGCAGAAAAAAGGATTTTGGGAGCATGAACTGAGGATCAATAAAATTTAATCGCGGGTAATGAGCATTCTGACATTCGATCGGGGTACACTGTGAACCGAGAGAGATAATCTGGCTCGACAATTTTTCTTGGCGGGCGGGCATGTGGCGTAACCAGCGGCCATTTTAATTTTTGCCAGTCCCCAGTCTGTAGCCACCACCTCAGCATAGTAGCGCCAGTATGGTTCTTGATCCACCAACTCCCATCAGAATATTACTGGTAGATGATGACCTAGTAGTGCGCACCAAAATTGGTGAAGCACTTGCTTTGGATGGCTTTCAGTTAATTTTGGCTGAAAATGGTAATGCCGGTATTGAAGCTTATTTAAAACACCATCCCGATATTGTGCTAGTAGATGGGGTGATGCCCGATTTGGATGGGTTTGAATTTTGTGAAAAGCTGAAAGAACTGGAATCTAATCGCCTCACCCCAATTTTGATGATTACGTCTTTGGATGACGACGATTCGGTAGAAAAGGCTTTTGCGGCTGGAGCCAACGACTACATTACGAAACCAGTGAATCTGTCGATTTTGCGCCAGCGGGTGAAAAATATGGTGCAGCAGTCTCAACAGCTCAAAGATAAATTTAAGATTGCCGAAGAATTGCAGCAAGATAACCAAAACTTAAAGATTTTGGCCAATCTAGATAGTCTGACCAAACTGCACAATCGGCGAGGTTTTGAGCAGTATTTGCAACAAGAATGGGAACGGATGCAGCGAGTTTGTGCTCCCCTGTCGATCATTATGTGTGATATCGATTTTTTCAAGAATTACAACGATACCTATGGCCATCCAGCAGGCGATCGATGTCTAATTAAAGTCAGCGCAGCAATGCGCAATGCTGTACGCCGCAGCAGTGATTTGGTAGCGCGCTATGGCGGTGAAGAATTTGTGGTGGTATTGCCCAATACCGATGCCATGGGGGCAGTATATGTAGCCGAAAATATTCGATCGGCAGTAAAAGATTTACACATCGATCACAATACCTCGACGGTGGGCACTTATGTAAGCATGAGCCTAGGAGTTGCCACCGTAATTCCCACCCCGGGCGCAGAAATTGCCAAAGCGATCGATGCCTCCGATCGAGCATTGTATGAAGCCAAAGCCCAAGGCCGCGATCGAGTAGTCATGGCCGTCGCATAAATCAACACGGATCAACCCGCCTCTACGGATACATTTGGGGTTATTTGGGGAAAGCGCCGATCGTCTGGGGCAATTTGGTTTTGGGCTGCATAATGATTTTGCCATTAACCATTAAACCGGTGCTTTGCCCTCCATCTAACATGGCGACTTCTTCGGCACCATATTTTTTCAAAATCTGTTCGGCTTCACTTTGTGACGCACTCAAACTGCTGAAGAATAAGACTGTTTTGTAGGCGCTGTCTTCGCGCAGATCTTTGACTCCGATGAAAGTACGAGCCAAGGATTTATCGGCGTTTTTACCAGCAGTGGCTGCGAGTGCGCCCACGACATTGGGCATAGCCCCATCGAAGGTGCGGCGGCTATAGGGATCGATCGAAATTCTTCCCTGTGACCAAGAGACAGTCATGGTTTTGTCGGGGAATTCGTTCAGTCCATAACCATAGGTGATAAGTTGTCTATTTTGTTTTAATCCAAAAGCAATGCCAGTAGGTTTGTTGTATTCTTGAAAAAATGTGCCGTTGATCATCACCTTAGGCACTTCTTTGTTTTTGTTGGGAGCAGCAAACTCAGCGAAGGTCATTTGGCCGACTTTGCCATTGGTGGTAGGTTTGCCACTCAGACTGCGCAGATCGGCTTTGCTGAGATCTATCTCAATGACATGAGTATTGCCTTTACTCGCAGAGTTTGCCCACATTGTAATACCGGGAGCAACAGTAGTGGCGGTAAAGGTAGGGCTGGGTTTAGGGCTAGGAGTAACTGCTTGGTTAGAAGCGACGCAGCCACTGAGCAAGGCGATAGACAGAAGGATTAGAAGCTGACAATGGCATTTCATGGGGTTTCGTGGTTGAGATAGGATCTGCTTCATACTGGCCATCACGGTTATCGGAAGAAGAACGCGATTCAGCGGTTATGGCAGTTTTAGAATACCCACCCCCACCGCGATCGA
>JANNEH010000284.1:0-21670 GCA_031378405.1 Synechococcales cyanobacterium OTE_75_metabat_409 | reverse complement strand
ATTCAAAAAATCGAGGACGTAGGGATCTCGAAAGACTCCAGATATTTGCTGGGGAAAGGATTGAGCTGATAACGAAAATTTGGTATCGGCTAGCATGGTGCGCTCAAAAATACCGCTGTTGATTTGCCTTTCTAATTCGCGGGTTGTGTAGCGCTCGGCATTGGTGATTTGGAGGTAAAACGTCCGCTCTGCTTCAGTCTTGCAGCGCGACATAATGATGCGGTGGTGAGTCCAGCTCAATTGCGACCGCAGCGCGGTCGTAATTTCGGGGTATGTTTCATAAAATTGGCGCATCCGTTCCGATTGCGCTTTTCAAAGCCTTTGATGCCGGGTTCTTGGGCTTGAATGAAGTCGGCGAGTTGCTGGACTGTTTTTTTCCCCCACTCAGTGGCCTTCAATCGATCGTCGATATACTTGCCAATGCTCCAATACAGCTTGATCAGCTCTTGGTTGCTGGTGGCAATGACATAGTTTTGGGTGTTCTTGATCAGGTCAAGAATCTCGGTGAATTGTGGCTGTAACTGATCATTCATGGCTACTGGCGCTGTTCTTGGCGTTTGAGAATGAGATCCTGAGTCATCACTGTATCTTGAAACTATTTATGCTCTGCATGGCACGGGCCAAGAAAGCTTGATAGTCTTGCGGCTGAGCACTGTAGCGCAATAAATAGACTTTGCTATTCACAATTGTCCAAATTTCTAAATTTTGCAATTCGCTCAAACCTTCTGGCTGACCAGAGTAGCGCAACAACTGGGCGGGTTGTCCAGATAGTTTGGTAGCTTTTGATTCAAGTATTTTTGCCCCGGCTAGAGATTTTTTGATTTCGGCGATCGATTCTTCGGTATATTTGGCTAGATCTATCTTGGCATCGGGGAGAGAATTGACAGTCACAGTGAGATTTGGTCGCACTTTGCTATTATTTTGGGGACTCCAAAAAGTGACTATTTCTCCACTACTGGGATCTGCTGATTCTTCTTTTTGCCATTGGGGATCGTAGTTAATTTGGATTTGATTATTTTTGTAAGTTGTCTGGTCACTACTAGTAGGTTTACTGGCGATCGGCGAAGGTGCGGTATCGGAATATGGATCGGGTTCTGAGCTAGGAGTAGACTGGGTCGGTTTATTGGTAACTGGATTTACCGGTGAGCTGTTGGATGATTCGTTACCCACCGGCACCAATTTGGGAATGGCTAAGCCTACTAATAAAGCGGCAGCGGCTGCACCAAAAATTAGATGAGGGCGCAGGTTATCCCAAGGGCTGGGTTGAATCTGGCTCTGCATAAAGTCACGCAAATCATCGGATACTTCGCGGGCAAGCTGGTAGCGATTACGGTAATCTGGGCGCACCATGCGATCGATGATGTTCACTAGTTTTAAGTTAGCGGTGGTGAGATGTTTCCAAGTAAGTTGGTAGGTATCCGGGTTTTTCTCGATTTCGCCAGTGCCAGTGAGGGCTTGGATGGCAATTATTCCCAGGGCGTAAATGTCGGTATTGAGCTGGGGATTGCCATCTTCTTGCTCAAAGGAAATATATCCTGGGGTACCGACGAGTTCTACTGGGCTACCATCGATCGGCTGAGTCCAAATAGCGGCTACGTCTTTGACTCCGCTGCAACCCAGCAGTACAAACTTGCCATCTCGCCAGCGCCTAATCAGGTTTTTGGGGTTGATGTCTTGGTGAATGAAGTTTTGGTGATGGACAAATTCTAAAATTCCTAAGGTATCTTGCAAAAAATTTACCACCTGGGTTTGACTCCAAGGTTTTTCCGGTAACATTTCTGCGCTGAGTAATTGGCCTTCAATATATTCTTGGACTAGGTATAAATTTTCGCCATCTTCAATTTTGGCCAGCAGCCGGGGAATTTGGTCGTGCTGGCCTAGTTGATAGAGTAGTTCGCCTTGCACTTCAAAGCTTTTTTTGACCAAGGAAAACGGTTGGTCAGTCTGTTGGGGTCGAAAGCGTTTGAGGACGCATTCGGGCTGACCGGGTAATTCTTTGCTTTTGGCCAGGTAGGTTTCCCCGAAGCGACCAAGTCCCAAGAATTTGGTGATGTCATACTGGGCGTGAATCTTGTTGCCAAGCATAGATCTTAATAAAAGCTATTGGATTTGATACTGTGCAATTGAGTAAGGTGCAATCGATTAGGGTGCAGGATTCTGAGCATGGCTTCGATCGTAACATGTAACCGATCAGCAATCTGGGTGATCGCCAATAACAAAGATCATCTAACAAATTTGGGTCTACCATCCAAAAATTTTGGTGAAATGGTTAGATCTTTGGCTAGAATAGACCTACTCTATTCATTGATGCCCCTACAACATGTACCGCTCTGCCTTGTTACTCTCTGTGGTGTTTGGTGGCACTAATATTGCCCTAGTTCAAAGCATTGCCCAAGCCAAGACCAAAGTAGAAATTGGGAGAATTGCCAAAAGTATTACTTTAATTATCGAGACAGTCGGCGAAAGTAATAGAGGTTCTGGGGTGCTGCTGCAAAAACAGGGTGATGTTTACACCGTGCTCACCGCTGCACATGTATTAACTAAAGGTTCATCATTTAGGCTCATTACCCCCGATGGCAAAATACATACATCTTTGGCGGTGCGCAAAGCCACTAATAATTTAGATTTAGCAGTAGTGACTTTTCGCAGTAGCCAAAACTATTCTGTAGCTGAAATTGGCACATCTAATTCTTTGGAATCTGGCTCAGAGATCTATGTAGCGGGTTTTCCGGCAGCGACTAGTACGATCGATGATGGAGTGTTTAATTTCACCCGAGGAGAAGTGACCGGAAATGCCTCTAAACCAAACCGCAGTGGTTATTCACTGATATACAACAGTGTCACTTTACCAGGGATGAGTGGTGGGCCAGTATTCAACGAGGAAGGCAAACTGGTAGCGATTCATGGCCAGGGAGATCGATCAGCCGACGGGCAAAAAACCGGCTTTAATTTAGCAATCACGATCGAGCGTTTTGGTACGGTAGCCCAAGCATTAGGTACTAGCACCGAGACTAGAATTGCCGCAGTGCCGGTAGCTACCGATCTAAAAGCTGCCGATTATCTGTTATCTGGCAATGAAAAAGATAATAACGGTGACTATCAAGGCGCACTGCAAGACTACAATAAAGTGATTGCTCTCGATCCCAAATATGCCCTAGCCTATAACAACCGGGGCTATTTGAAAGCGCTGAGACTGGACGATGCCAATGGGGCATTAGCTGATTATAATCAGTCGATCGCTCTCGATCCAAAATTTGCTACGGTTTATAATAATCGGGGCTATCTAAAGGAAGATAAATTAAACGATTTACAGGGAGCACTGGCTGACTACAACCAGGCGATTGTTCTTGACTCCAAAGACGCAAATATTTATAACAATCGTGGTTTACTCAAGGCTCAAAGACTTAATGATACCAAGGGAGCCTTGGCTGACTACAATCAAGCAATTGCGATCGATCCCAAGTTTGCTTCAGCTTATAACAGTCGGGCACTGTTAAAAACAGAAAAGCTGAATGACCCCAAGGGATCATTGGCCGATTATAACCAGGCAATTATTCTCGATCCCAAACTGGCCGAAGCCTACAATGGTCGCGGCTCATTAAAAGCTGATGATCTAAATGATCCCAATGGGGCATTAATCGATTACAACCAGGCAATCACCCTCAACCCTAAATTCAGTATTGCCTACGTCAATCGAGGCTTTTTAAAAGAAGACAAATTAAATGATGCCAATGGGGCATTAGCCGACTACAATCAAGCAATTATTTTTGACCCCAAATTTGCGGTAGCTTACAATCGACGTGGTGCGCTCAAGGCGGAAAAGAATGACTTTGCGGGAGCATTAGCCGACTATAATCAAGCAATTGCCTTCGATCCGAAATTTGCAGTAGCTTATTATCATCGTGGAATGCTAAAAAACGCCCAAGATAATGTGAAAGGAGCGCTGGCTGACTACAACCAAGCAATTGCGATCAATCCCAAGTTTGCGCTGGCTTATTCTACGCGCGGGGTGTTGAAGGCGGAAAAATTAACTGATATTCAGGGAGCATTGGCTGACTATAACCAGTCGATCGCCCTAGATCCGCAGTATGCGACTGTTTACTGGAATCGAGCGGTACTCAAGCGCGATAATCTGAGTGATCGCAACGGAGCTATTGCCGACTTCCGGAAATCGGCTCAACTCTATCGCCAGCAAGGAAAAACTAAAGATTTGCAAGACTCGATCGAGGAACTCCAAAAACTCGGAGCAAAAGAGTAATTAGAAAATATCTACATACCGGTGGAGCCAAAGCCACCAATGCCGCGTGCTGAATTGGCTAACTCTTTAACTACAGTAAATTCTCCGACCGATACTGCTGCCAACACCATCTGTGCAATCTTGTCGCCAATTTTAATAGGAAAAACATTATCTCCATGATTAATTAAAATTACCTTAATTTCTCCCCGATAACCCGCATCGATCGTCCCTGGCGCATTCAACACCGTGACACCTTGCTTGATGGCCAAACCACTGCGGGGACGGACTTGAAGTTCATAGCCGATCGCCACCTCTGCTGCCAGCCCAGTAGATATAGCCAACCACTTACCAGGTAAAATCTCACAGTCTTCCGCCGCAAACAAATCCGCCCCGGCATCCCCGGGATGGGCATATTCTGGTATCCGGGCATAGGAAACGAGGCATTGAATCTTAATCGGCACGCTAGTCATAGAATTTTTTGATGTCTTGCAGTGCAAATATTAGTCCATAGCGGGGGAATTAGATCGATTTGCACTAAAATTGCGATCGACCTGCAAAGAACCAATGGTGAACGAGATCCACGCCCGCCCCACCTGGGATGAATATTTTATGATGATCGCCAAGCTCTCTGCTGTGCGATCGACCTGCTTGGCTTTCCCAGTGGGCGCAGTCATCGTCAAACATCGCCAGATCTTAGCTACTGGCTATAATGGCTCTCCTCCTGGTTCTCCCCACTGTACCGCCCAAGGCTTTTGCTATGAAGGACTGCAAAAATGCACCGATAATAACTTGCCCTCTCGATCGATCCATGCTGAGGCCAATGCTATTGCTCAGGCAGCTAAACATGGTATTCGCACGGAGGGTGCAGCTATTTATGTGACACTAGAACCCTGCTTGGCCTGCTTAAAGTTGATTATTTCTGCGGGTATCAAGGAAGTGTTTTATGAGACGTTGTTTAATACTGGCGATCGAGTGACTGTGCGGGACTTTTTTGTGAATGATGGTTTGGTGACTCTTAAGCCTATTCAGATATCAGTAGCGGCTGCGGTACAGGCCGCAGATTTCTTAGTGAATCCTACTTCGATCTCTAAGGACTAAAGTGCTGGAACCTTTGTGGTGGGCAGTGCCCACCCTACAATTGAGACTGAAAGGTTGGCTGAGCGGAGTCGTTCGCGTAGCGTCTGCCTTCGCAGAAGCCAACCTGCGCTGAATTCTATAATTCTTCGTTGTCTATGATGGTGCCGTGGTTGACGGCTTCTTCTACGCAATTGAGAATTTCTGCGATCGGGATGGTAAACACACCAGCTTCACCTCGATCGAAAGGTTTCTTCCACTCCTGAAAAGCATCCCCATATTCTTCGAGGGGACTCGGCCTAATACCGATCAACTCCAGCACGCTGAGATCTAAAGCACCTGCGGACACTGGTGCATGGGGTAAATTGGTTTGAATGCCACCGACGATCCAAGGATTTTTTAACTGCACCCCTTCCACCGCCACACTGTAAATCACTCCTTTCCCTGGAATCAGGGTGGAATTGATAATTACTACTTGTGATGTTGCTTCTCCATTTCTTGCTCGATACCTCCAGATCTGACCCGTTTGATAATTTTTGATCGGAGAGTGCATATCAATCACCGTATATCAACAATTTACCGATCGTAATCGATCGAGAATTTACCGATCATAATCGATCGAGTTTGAGCTGCCTACACCAATGCCGGGGCAATAGTGTAGGGCGATACAGTAGAAGTCATCGAACTTAGTCTTCATGATCGTCGAAGGGATCATCGAGTTGGTTGGCTGGCGGGCCAAAAGAAAGGTAGAGACCATAGGCCGTGACGGCTACGACCGCTGCTCCTAAGGAAATGCTGAGAACTGCTGCGGATTCCATATAAAATTTAATGATTGTAAAGTTATATTACTCCATCATATCCAGAAATTTTGCTATTTGAGAATTCTGCATTGATAGGAATACTCGCCGCAACTCGCAGACCGACAAAATTGTAACGATCAGATGCAGCATAATAGTACCGATTAGCAGATCGACAGTCCCAAGCCTCAACTCCCCAAGAACCACTGCGCAATAAGCGAACTTTATCACTATCCTGTGAATCAATATCACCTCTAGCACCACCGTCAGAAAAAGCATCATTATAATTGTCCAGCCACTCGTCCAAACACCATTCATAAAGATTGCCATGTACATCATACAGGCCAAATAAATTGGCTGGAAAAATACCTACGGGCGTAGTTTTTTGTCGATAATCACCCTTGGCTGCGCTAGTATAAGGATAATTACCATTATAATTAACCACTGCTGGAGTAATGTTCTCGCCAAAGGCAAAGGGAGTTGTGGTACCAGCACGACAAGCATATTCCCACTCGGCCTCGCTCGGTAGCCGATAGGTAAGACTAGTCTTTTGACTCAGTTTTTGACAAAAATTGATGGCATCTAACCAACTCACCGAATCTACTGGCAGCTTGCTATTACCTTGAAAGTTAGAGAAATTATTGCCCATGATTGCTTGCCACTGTGCCTGAGTGACCAAAGTTTGACCCATAAAAAACTCTGGGACTGTTACCTGGGTCTGAGGGCTTTCATCGTTCTGTCGATCTTTCTCACTTGCCGGTGAACCGATGGTAAATGTACCTGCTGGAATTTTCACCATCGTTATAGATATGCCATTACCCAAATCTTCCTGAAAAACCAGAGCTGAACCAGCAGGTCTGGCCAGAATATTCCCTAAGCTATCGAGTTTCACCGAGGTAAAAGAGATTTTACTAAGCCCAGGCTGTTGATCTTTGCCACTTTTAGAATCTAATGGGGAGGTTTTGATGTTTGTAAATTCTTTTGGTAAAAATTTAGCTAATAACAGCGCTCCAATTACCCCCACACCACCAAATCCCAAAAACTTTAATAGCTGGCGACGACTCGCAGTATTAGGATCTGGATTATTACTGGGCTTTGATGGTTGAGCTTTGACCTTGATCGTCTGTGCTGCTGGAATCACTGTGGATACATAAACTTTTTGAGTAGGTGCAGAAGATGATGAAATCGGTGGTGGTTGAGATTGTTGAGTAAGAAATGGTATTACGGCTGATTGGGGTGGCTGCGCTAACAAGAGCTGATCGATCGCCTCTGCTGCCACCATTCCATTCTCATACCGTTCATGGGGTTGCTGCGCCACCATTTTTTCTAACACCATCGCCAAACCCGCACTCACCCGACACAAATGTTGCCAGCGTAACGCTAAAACACCTTCATCAAACAACTCGTGGGGAGCTTGCCCCGTTAAGCATTGAATTCCGATCGCCCCCACTGCATACACATCACTCGCCAACCGAGGAAAGCCGATCGCTTGTTCGGTGGGCATGTAGCCCGGAGTGCCAATCCCGATCGAAGCCGACAAATGCTTCATCCCCAAATTCGCCACCTGTCGCACCTCCTTCACTGCCCCAAAATCAATCAACACCAGCTTGCCATCTTTTGCTCGCCGAATAATATTATCTGGCTTCAGATCGCGATGGATTTTGTTTCTACCATGTACCAACTTCAAACCCGCCAAGATCTCCTGCAAAACCCCAATCGTCTGCACCTCCGACAATTGCTGTCCCCCTAACTCATCGGTCAAAGTCTGACCAGCAATGAACTCTTGCCCCAAATAGAACTCTCCCTGCTCTTCAAAATAAGCATAGAGAGCTGGTAATCGATCGCTGGTTTCCCCCAACTCTGCCAATACCTTTGCCTCCGACTCAAACAACCGCCGTGCAATCTCCAATGTCTTTGAATCATTGTTAAGCGGCTTCAAATGCTTGACTACCACCTGCCTCTGACCAGGGTAATCAATATCCACTGCTAAATAAGTTTCCCCAAAGCCCCCGGCTGCCAGGGCTTTCTCAATACGATAACGATTCCGCAGCAAGTATCCGGGTTGCATGGGGCAGCAAGAAAAATTTCAGTGTTCCCAAATATTTTAGCTTGCCGGGGTGGTCGATCAAAAAGAGAACAGTCGGTAAAAAATGTCGATCGAAGTTTGACATGATTACCCATAGTCTGCTACTTTGGTAATTTGTCCACAGTTGGAAACTCCCTTGGAGCTGTCAATTTTGTAACCCATGCCAACCATTCAACAGCTCATTCGCAAAGCCCGCGAAGACTATATAGTCAAAACCAAATCTCCGGCATTAAAGCAATGCCCACAGCGCCGTGGCGTATGCACTCGTGTATATACCACCACCCCCAAGAAGCCTAACTCTGCTCTGCGCAAAGTAGCTCGGGTGCGCCTGACCTCTGGCTTCGAGGTGACAGCTTACATTCCTGGTATCGGCCACAACCTGCAAGAGCACTCGGTTGTAATGATTCGCGGCGGACGGGTAAAAGATTTACCCGGTGTGAGATATCACATCATTCGTGGCACCTTAGATACTTCCGGTGTGAAAGATCGCAAGCAAGGTCGCTCCAAGTATGGAGCTAAGAGACCTAAAGTTGCTGCCAAGTAAGACTTGAGCACCCATGCTGAGGGTGCCGTCAATGTTTTACTTTCTTTCACAACAACTCCAGATTTCCAGCGGATTGCCCCCAACCTGTTCGCTAGGGAGCCATTTGACCTTCTTCAACCCAACCCTATCGATCGTAATTTTTTATGTCTCGTCGTACCACAGTCCCCAAAAGACCCGTTCCCCCAGACTCCGTATACAACAGCCGTCTCGTGAGCATGATGGTTAGAAGAATCATGTACAGCGGTAAAAAGTCGATCGCCTTAAACATTGTGTATGACGCAATGAAGCTGATCGAAGAGCGCACCGGCACCGAGCCACTAGAGACTTTTGAGAAAGCCGTGCGTAACACCACTCCATTAGTAGAAGTCAAAGGTCGGCGGGTCGGCGGGGCTACTTATCAAGTACCTATGGAAGTACGACCCGATCGCGGCACTGCCTTGGCGATGCGCTGGTTAATTAACTTCTCGCGTTCTAGAGCAGGCAAGAGTATGTCGATCAAGTTGGCTAACGAGCTGATGGACGCGGCAAACGAAACCGGCAGCGCAATTCGCAAGCGGGAAGAAGTTCACAGAATGGCCGATGCTAACAAAGCATTTGCTCACTATCGCTACTAAGATTCAGGAATGGGTGGCTAAGTTCACCTTGACCTTACTTGAGATTGTTTGATTTAGACTCTCTAACTTAAACGATCGGCAATTGCTAAAACTTCAGAAGCATCTGGGACAACCGAGATCTTCCAGAAAGTATACAATTGCAATGACATCAACATTAATTAAGGACACCAACACCTCAGGAGGTAATCGTGCCACGTACCGTCCCGTTTGAAAAAGTACGCAACATCGGGATTGCAGCCCACATCGATGCGGGTAAAACCACCACTACCGAGCGGATTCTTTACTACTCTGGTGTAGTTCACAAAATTGGTGAAGTACATGATGGTAACGCTACCACCGACTGGATGCCGCAAGAGCAAGAGCGCGGGATCACGATCACCGCTGCTGCAATCAGTACTAGCTGGAAAGACCACAAAATCAACATCATTGATACCCCTGGACACGTAGACTTTACCATTGAGGTAGAGCGCTCCATGCGGGTACTCGATGGGGTAATTGCAGTGTTCTGCTCGGTGGGCGGTGTGCAGCCCCAATCGGAGACGGTATGGCGGCAAGCCAATCGCTACAGCGTGCCTCGGATTGTGTTTGTAAACAAGATGGATCGCACTGGTGCGAACTTCTATAAAGTCTATGAGCAAGTTTGCGATCGATTGAAGTCTAATGCTGTGCCAGTCCAGATTCCGATCGGGGCTGAAATCGGCTTCCAAGGCATCGTGGATCTAGTTACCATGCGCGCTTTCATCCACAAAGATGACAAAGGCGAAGTGGTAGAAGAAGTAGATATCCCTGATGATCTAAAAGAGAAAGCAGCAGAATTCCGTCTGAAGTTGGTAGAAGCAGCCGCTGAAAGCAACGACATTCTGATGGAGAAATACCTAGACGGCGGCGAACTCACTCAAGAAGAAATCAAAACCGCTCTGCGCAAAGGTACTGTAACCGGCGCGATCGTCCCGATGTTCTGTGGCTCCGCCTTTAAGAACAAAGGCGTACAACAGTTGTTGGATGGGGTAATTGATTACCTACCTTCCCCGATCGAAGTACCGGCGATCCAAGGTCAGTTACTAGATGGCACTCCGGTAGAGCGTCATGCTGATGACGATGAGCCGCTAGCTGCTCTAGCTTTCAAAATCATGTCTGACAAATATGGTCGCCTGACCTTTGTCCGCATCTATTCGGGCGTACTGAAGACCGGCACCTATGTGTTGAACGCCGCCAAAGGCAAGCGGGAGAGAGTTTCTCGCCTGGTGATCTTGAAGGCTAACGATCGGGAAGAAGTTGATGAGCTACGGGCTGGTGATTTGGGTGCAGTCCTCGGGCTGAAAGACACCTTCACTGGTGACACCATCTGTGATGAAGACAACCCAGTAATTCTGGAATCGTTGTTTATTCCTGAGCCAGTAATTTCTCTGGCAGTAGAACCCAAAACCAAGCAAGACATGGAAAAGCTTTCCAAAGCACTCCAAGCTCTCTCGGAAGAAGATCCTACTTTCCGGGTTCACACTGATCCTGAAACCAACCAGACCGTAATCGCAGGCATGGGTGAATTGCACCTAGAAATCTTGGTAGACCGGATGATGCGGGAATTTAAGGTGGAAGCGAATATTGGTGCGCCCCAGGTGGCCTATCGCGAAACCATCCGCAAGCCGATCAAGATGGAAGGCAAGTACATCAAACAGAGTGGTGGTAACGGTAACTACGGTCACGTAGTAATTGAAGTCACTCCTGGCGATCCCGGTAGCGGTCTAGAGTTTGTCTCCAAGATCGTCGGTGGTTCGGTACCTAAGCAATACATCAATCCGATCGAGCAAGGTATCCGCGAGAGCTGTGAGTCGGGCATTTTGGCAGGTTACCCAGTGATTGACCTCAAGGTCACCCTCATTGATGGCTCTTACCACGATGTAGACTCCAACGAAATGGCCTTTAAAATTGCCAGTTCGATCGCCATCAAAGATGCCGTCATGAAGGCCAACCCCGTCTTGCTGGAACCCAGCATGAAGGTGGAAGTGGAAGTACCCGAAGACTACATTGGTAACGTCATCGGTGACCTCAACTCCAGACGCGGTCAGGTAGAAGGCCAAGACTCCGGTCAAGGCATTGCCAAAGTAATGGCCAAGGTGCCCCTAGCGGAAATGTTTGGCTATGCCACCACCATCCGCTCCAACACCCAAGGTCGCGGCATTTTCTCGATGGAGTTTAGTCACTACGAGGAAGTTCCCCGCAACGTTGCTGAAACTATTGTCGCCAAGAGCAAAGGCGGCAAGTAGACAGCGCAGAATCCAGCCAAAGAGTCTTCAATAAGACCCTTTGGCTGCTAATATCAACCAGAGGAATATAAGGAATTAGTTACATGGCACGCGCTAAATTTGAACGGAACAAACCGCACGTCAACATTGGTACCATCGGTCACGTAGACCATGGCAAAACCACCTTGACTGCTGCAATCACTATGTCTCTGGCCGCAAATGGTCAGGCACTGGGTCGCAAGTATGATGAAATCGACGCGGCTCCAGAAGAAAAGGCGCGTGGTATTACCATCAACACCGCCCACGTAGAGTACGAAACCGATGGTCGGCACTACGCTCACGTAGACTGTCCTGGACACGCCGACTATGTAAAAAACATGATCACTGGTGCAGCCCAGATGGATGGCGGCATTTTGGTAGTATCGGCTGCTGATGGCCCGATGCCCCAAACTCGTGAGCACATCTTGTTAGCGAAGCAAGTAGGCGTACCTAACCTAGTAATCTTTTTGAACAAAAAAGACATGGTAGACGACGACGAGTTGCTAGAACTGGTCGAAATGGAAGTACGGGAGTTGCTGACTTCTTACGACTTCGACGGCGACAATATTCCGATCGTGGCTGGCTCAGCCTTGAAGGCTTTAGAGTACATGGTTGCTAACCCCAAAACTAAAAAAGGCGAAAACGAGTGGGTAGACAAAATCTACGACTTGATGGCAGCAGTAGATAGTTATATCCCTACCCCCGAGCGGGAAATTGATAAGCCTTTCCTGATGGCCATTGAGGACGTGTTCTCGATTACTGGTCGTGGGACTGTAGCCACTGGCCGAATCGAACGCGGCATCGTGAAGGTTCAGGACGAAGTGGAAATTATCGGTCTGAAAGATGTCCGTAAAACCACCATCACCGGGATTGAAATGTTCAAGAAATCTCTTGATCAAGGGATGGCTGGCGACAACGCTGGTGTACTAATGCGCGGTATTCAAAAAACCGACATTGAGCGCGGCATGGTAATTGCTAAACCAGGTACCATCAAGCCTCACACTGAGTTTGAAGGTGAAGTATACGTCTTGACCGACAAAGAAGGTGGTCGCAAGACTCCTTTCTTCCCTGGCTACCGTCCACAGTTCTATGTGCGTACCACCGATGTAACTGGCGACATCAAAGCGTTTACGGCTGATGATGGCTCTGCTGCCGAAATGGTCATGCCCGGAGACCGGGTGAAAATGACCGTAGAACTCATTTGCCCAGTAGCGATCGAGCAAGGGATGCGCTTTGCGATTCGGGAAGGTGGTAGAACCATCGGATCTGGCGTAGTTTCTAAAATTATCAAGTAGATCAACCGATCGACCCAGACAGGGGTGAGCTTGCTCACCTCTGTCTTTTTCTCTCTTGTTTTATTTCCTGTACCTCAACAACTAAAAATTATGGCTACTGTTACCCAGCAAAAAATCCGCATCCGTCTCAAAGCTTTCGATCGTCGCCTCTTAGACACCTCTTGCGACAAGATCGTCGAGACTGCTAGCCGCACCGATGCTACTGCTGTAGGGCCGATTCCTCTGCCTACCCGCCGCAAAATTTTCTGCGTCTTGCGATCGCCTCACGTAGACAAAGATTCCCGCGAGCATTTTGAAACCCGTACCCATCGGCGCATTATCGATATATATCAACCTTCTTCTAAGACGATCGACGCTTTGATGAAACTAGATTTACCGGCTGGGGTCGATATTGAAGTCAAGCTGTAATTTAATTTAGGATCAAACACCCCGGTAACGGGGTATTTTTATATCCATCTGCCATTTTTGTAGATTTTACCCATCAGCTTCAGATGTCTGTTAAAACTATTTCGATCGGTAACCCTTTCCTGCAAATTGATAACCAAGGGCAAGTTGCGGTGCTAGAACTCAGTATGCCCCAACATGTTCTAGGCCGCGATCGGCAGTTAGCAGACCTGGCAGTGCCAGAAACCTGGCAAGTATTCTCGCGGAAACAAGCCACTCTACGGCGAGATGGCGAAGACTATTGGATTTTTGATGGCGATGGACAAAACCCCAGCAGTAACGGCATGTTTGTGGATCGCACCCGCATTACGCCTACGACGGGCTATAAACTAACCAACGGCACCAAAATCAAAGTTGGTCTTGATCCCAAGTCGGCGATCGAACTTACTTATGTGAATCCAAACAATGCTGCTAGTAACATTAGCAATATTGTGCCAACCCAATCGGTGGAACTGGGCAGTGCCTCGGTAATTATTGGTCGTGATAGTAGTGCCAACATGCAGCTAGATGCTCCGACTATTTCGCGTTGTCATGCGATTATCGATCGAGATGCCGGTGGCCGCTATATTTTGCGCGATCGCAGTAGTAATGGCCTGTTTGTAGATGGCCAACGAGTACAGCAGTCGGCGATCATTGGTGAAGGTGCGCTAATTACTGTCGGCCCGTTTATTCTGACTATTCGCGGTGGCAGATTAGAAATATTGGATCAGGGCAACCAAATTCGCCTGGATGTGAATCATCTCACCTTAGAAACCAATAATAAACGCCGGTTAGATGATTTATCTTTCTCCTTAGAACCTGGTCAGTTTGTCGCTCTAGTCGGTGGTAGTGGAGCCGGTAAATCGACCTTAATGCGTACTCTATTAGGCATCGAGGCACCCACCAACGGCATTGTGTACCTAAATGGCGTTAACCTGCGCCAGAACTTTAATATTTATCGCAATCAAATTGGCTATGTACCCCAAGATGACATTATTCATAAAGACTTAAGTGTCGAAGAAGTCTTGTTCTATGCCGCCAAGCTGCGGTTGCCTGCCGATGCTGATATCCAGCAGGTAACAGATCAGGCTTTGGCCGACATTAAAATGACTCATCGGCGCAAGGCTTTAATTGGCGAACTCAGTGGTGGTCAGCGCAAGCGGGTGAGTATTGGCGTGGAGTTGTTGGCCAATCCGAAGCTGTTCTTTTTAGACGAACCCACTTCGGGTCTTGATCCGGGTTTAGACAAGCAGCTCATGGAGCTACTGCGGGATCTGGCACATCAGGGAGGTCGAACGATTATTTTGGTGACTCATGCCACCGATAATATTACCGAATGCGATCGAATTGTCTTTTTGGGAGCCGGGGGTAAACTTTGTTATTTTGGCTCACCTCCAGATTCTTTGACTTTTTTTGCCGCCAAAAACTTTGCCGAGATTTATATCAAGCTAGAAGAAACCACCGCGATCGATGCCTGTGTCGTGAAATATCGCCAATCGCCCTATTACCAAAAATACATCGCCAATAGCGTCAGTCCAGTCTTTACCGCTAATCACCATGCCCCACCTACCGCTAAACGCGCGAACCTGGTTAGCCAATGGTTGATTTTGGCACAACGCTACTTTGATTTAGTGATCCGGGATCGAGTCAGTCTGGCCTTGGCCTTAGTTACCGCTCCGGTGGGAATTGGGATGGTTAACCTGGCACTGCGCGATCGAGATCCTTTTGTCTTTGGCAGTAAAGCCGATGCCTCATTACCAGGATTAGCCTTACAGGTATTGTTAATTTTCACCTGTGCTTCTCTCTGGGTGGGTCTTTCTAGCTCTCTGCAAGAAATCGTCAAAGAATCAGCGATTTACTTGCGCGAAAGACTAGTGAACTTGCGAATTGTTTCTTATATTGGTTCTAAAGTTTCCATCCTCTTGGGTTTGGCGATCGTCCAGACCATTTTGATCGTGGGAACTATTGGCCTGAACTTTAAGCTAAATTCCACCGATTTAGTTAATTGGGCGATCGGCCTGAGTGTCACCACTTTTTTGACCCTGATGGCCAGTTTTTCTTTGGGGCTGTTGGTATCAGCTTCGGTGCAGAACGCTAGTCAGGCCAACAGCACTTTTCCCTTGATTCTTTTGCCCCAAATTATTTTTTCGGGGGTAATGTTCAAACTGCAAAACGTAGGTACCTGGATCTCGTGGTTGATGCTCAGTCGCTGGTCGATCGGGGCTTATGGTACTGCGATTAACATCAACCAACTGTTGCCTGAAGCACTCCAGACCAATGCAATTAAAGACATGCCGTTTCCCACCGGAATTACCTATAATCAAACTTTTAAGAACTTGGCTGCTAATTGGTTGATTTTACTGGTTCACACTGGCGTGTACTTAGCGATCACTGCCTGGTTACAAAAAAGAAAGGATATTTTATAGGCTGAATTTTAAGGCCAATAAACAAGTAGGGTATACTTGGTGGCGGTGGTGTCAGCAAACTCATGCAAATCAGCCTTACCTGGGAAAATCCAGCTACCGGAGAGCGTCGTAGCCCGGTACTCAATACCCCGATCGCCATCGGGCGAGAATTTGTGCAGCTCCCCAGCGAAATTGGGGGCAGGCGAGTGTCACGAATTCAGCTCGACGATGGGCAAGTTTCGCGCTTTCATGTGTTGCTAGACGAAGAAAATGGCCTGTTGGTAGCGATCGATCACAACAGCAGTAATGGTATTGAAATAAACGGCAATCGCCAACTGCGCGGCTATTTGAATGCTGGCGATCGGCTCAAAATTAGTGGATATGTGCTGACGATACAGGAAATCGGCGTACCCACCAGCAGCTCCAAAATTCAGTTCAACCCAGTTACCAACGTTCCCGATCCATACATCACCCGACCCAGTACCAACAACAGTAATCCGCAGCAGGCTTTTCTGCCCCAGGTTTTTCAGCAGCAGCAACTGAGCATTGATGAGCTACATGCCACCGGCCTAAAAATAGAAACCGTAGATTACGCCACGATTGGTGGTGGCTTTGGCAGTTTTGCCTGGGTAGATTTACTGCGGATAGCCGGAGTCAAAGCCGCCCAAATTGCCGTGCTCAGCCCGGAAAAATCGGTATATGGCCGCTATCGCCAGCTTTGCTTGAACGCCCATGTCTCTGACCGAGAACGATTGCGATCGCAGTCTGATGGTTGCCCCGATAATATTTGGGGTTTTCCCAGCTATGGTGGCCGGGAAGCTCTGCGTAAGATTGGGCGAGGACAGTTTTTAACCGGGGTAAAAATTCTGTGGCAATTGCTCGCCGAACCACTGCTAGATAATTCCTATGGCCCGATCGATGAACAGGTACTACATGCCGTCGATCGAGAAGCCGCCCGGATTGGCTGGCAGCGAATGCTGCGCTATGCCATGGTCCAAACTATCCGCCAGACCACCGACGGTCGCTATGCCCTGCTATATAGTCAAGGTGGAAATTATGCCATTACGATCGCTAGCTATGTGCATGTGGCTACTGGCTACCCGGCTGTGGAGTTTTTGCCCGATCTGCAAGCCTATCGTCAGCGCACCAAAGATTTTCAACTGGTAGTTAATGCCTACGAACCCCATGATCATATCTATGAACAGTTGGGCAAAAACGGCGGCACCGTATTGCTGCGCGGCGATGGCACGATCGCTTGCCGAGTATTGCAACGGATTTATCAGGTGCGCCGCAGTCATGCTCAGCAGCAAATTAAAGTAATTCATCTCTGGCCTGCCGCCAAAGAAGCCGATCGATCGATCGGTATTGCCCAGCGGCCAGTGAATTTGAATTACGAAGTCCAGGTCTTAGAATGGCCGAAAGCCTGCTGGGGTGGAGAATACAAAATGCGCTTGGCGGCAGCCACCATGGAGCAGCAACAGCAGTTTTTACAGGGCTGGGAGGGCGCGACGATTCCCCAACGGCGAGACTGGCAAAAAATGTTGGTGGGTGGCATCAGCAAAGGCTGGTATAGGCAAACTATTGGTCAGGTAGAGGTAGTGGAAGCCAATGCCCCCGGATTGTCGATTTTTTTGCAAGGAGAAACTGCTCCCCTCAAGGCAGATTATGTGATTGATGCCACTGGTTTAGCTGGTTCGGTGATGGATAGTCAATTGTTGGCAGATCTAGTCCAGCAGTATCAAGTAGTGCTCAATACCCGAGGCCAGTTTGTGGTCAGCCCAGAGTTCGCGATCGACAGCTTAAACAATGGCAACTCAGGACGAGTTTATGGAGCCGGGATTACCACGGCGGGCAACAGTTATGGCCCAGTTGATAGCTTTTTGGGTTTGCAGTATGGAGCCTTGGCCGCAGTTTGTGACTTAACCGATCGGGGTGCCCCCGGTTTAAAGAAATTAAATGGATTTTATTCTGGGTTGCAATGGTTGCGTTGGATGATGAATCGACCGCCAAATTAACCCAGAGCCGCTGGCTGGGTATCAAATTAGAGCCGCTGCTCATATCAACTCAGAGCCGCTGGCTCAATATCAACTTAGAGCCGCTGGCTCGGTGGGTGAATCGAACAACACCGTCGTCATATAGCGCTCTGCCCACTCGTTACCAAAAGCCTTTTCTAGTACCCGCCGGGTTTTGTCGTTTTGCTGCTGTTTATCACAGTAATAGTCTTGAGCAGCCACAATTTCCTCTTTTTCTTGAGGTGTAACCGGCTGGGCTTGCACTGCCAACTGGCAATGAACAGTCAAAAAGCCCGTAACCCGCTCTAAGAACCACTGCTCTTCTTCGGGGTTACCCGGGCGGACAAAAAAGCAAAAATCCGAAAAAATATCCGCCCAGTCGGGAAGATCGCGCGGTTGGCTGAACTCGTAGGTTGGTAGGGCAGCTAGAGCTTGACTGTAGGTATCGGGGAGCACTCGCTGCTCGTTTAAAGGCGAAAGATCGGCAATAGCCGCACTAATACCATTCTTGCCGCCCACGATATCGGCTCCAAACATCGGTAGAGCATATTCTGGCCGAGGAAACATCACACAGTGCAAAATATCTAAATTACTGCCCACCTGGGCTAATTCTAAATGTAGTTTGCGAAACTGTGGGGTCTGAAAACAGCGATTTTCGATGATCAGCTTTTGGCCTTCTAGTTTGCCCTCCACATAACCCAAGTCCGCTGGTAAATAGTAAGGAGATAGATCCAAAAATTCACTCCACACTCGTTCGATCGAGTCGGCCAGTTGGCGAATCAAGAGCTGTTGCTGATGGCGGATGGAATCAGGATTTTGGTCGGACATTGGTAGGGGTAATAGCTCAGACAGTTACTTAGTGGGAATTTAAGCCCGCTCCGGGCAACATAAGTATACAAAAAGTTGCGTGGAATCGGGATCTCGACTCCACACAACTTTATAATTAGATGTTGAATTAATACAACTGTTCTTCTTGATGGGTTTCGATCGTACAGTCCGACTTAGGATAAGCCACACAGGTCAATACAAAGCCCGCTTCAATTTGATCATCATCCAAGAAGGACTGATCTGACTGGTCAATATCACCGCTGGTGATTTTACCTGCGCAGGTGGAGCAAGCTCCAGCACGACAGGAGTAAGGCAGGTCAAGACCTTGCTCTTCAGCCGCATCTAAAATATAGGTGTCATCAGCCACTTCAATAGTTTGATTCAGCCCTTCAGCTTCACTGATTAATGTGACCTTATAGGTTGCCATGTTTCAATCCCTCTCTAAAAAAATGCGAAAATTTATTCTTCAAAATTCCACCAATTCAAAATGCAGTAATGCATTGATAATGAAGTATGGTGGTGACACTGCTCTATCTAGCAATCTGCTATGCGCACTAGGCGCTGCTTCGAGCTAGGCGAGCTGGGGTTGTGCCTACCCTACTTGAATACTAAGGGAAAAAACCACCTTTGCAACTGCGATCTACCATAGTGTCGAACGGTATTCATAATCAGATTAGCCAAATCTATCTTGATTACTTATCGATGCTGCAAAATTTCACTTAATATTGTTTCCATCCTGTCTTATTGCCTAGTTCTTCCACGACCAAAGTTCCATGAAAATCTTAGTACTAACTTGGGAGTTTCCGCCCCGTTTGGTGGGTGGCATTGCACGACACTGCGCGGAACTATACCCAGAGATAGTGCGCATGGGGCATGAGGTGCATGTAGTGACGGTGGCTTTTGGTAAGGAACCAATCCACAAAATAGTCGATGGTATCCACATCCATCGTGTTGATGATCCCGGTGTGCCAGATCCGTTTTTGCCTTGGGTACGCGATTTAAACAGTAACCTGTTAGAGTATTGCGATCGATTACTCATCAAAACAGTCTTTGATCTGATTCATGCTCACGATTGGCTAGTGGCATCAGCGGCAATTGCCTTGCAAGAAAGCACCCAGATCCCCTTGGTAGCCACCATCCATGCCACTGAATTTGGTCGTCATAATGGTATTCGCGGTGATGAAAGCACTAAGATTTATCACCAAGAGCGACAGTTAACCGATCGAGCCACCGAGGTAATTGTCTGTAGTAGTTATATGCAGCGGGAAGTCAGAGAGGTATTGGGGCGCGATCGCAGTCATGTTATTTATAACGGCATCAACCCCGAGAAGAAACAGCGACCCCAAAACTTCGATTTTTGGCAACTGCGCCGCACTTATGCTGCTGATCACGAAAAAATTATTTACTATGTGGGGCGGATGACCCCGGAAAAAGGAATTTTCTTATTACTAGATGCGGCTTCGATCGTGCTCTGGGAAATGGAAGGTGCTGTGAAGTTGGTCTTTGTGGGCAAAGGTGATGGCAATATTGAAGCACTCAAAAATAAGGCGGCGGAGTTGGGCGTTGGTGAAAAATGCTATTTTACTGGTTTTATGTCTGATCAAGACCTAGATAAATTTCAAACCGTGGCCGACTGTGCGGTGTTCCCCAGTCTGTATGAACCCTTTGGCATTGTGGCGCTAGAGAGTTTTGCTTCTCATGTACCGGTGGTAGTTTCCGATGCTGGTGGTTTACCAGAAGTGGTGCGCCATTCCCAGACTGGGATTGTGACTTGGAAGAACAATCCAGATTCTCTGGCTTGGGGGATTTTGGAAGTGTTGCGTAACCCTAGTTATTCTAAATGGCTGACTGATAATGCTTATTCAGAGTTAAGTCAGCGTTTTTACTGGCCAGATTTGGCGATACAGACTTTGGCTGTATATGAGGTTGCCTTAGCTCAGAAGTCAGCAGAGGTTTAAGATTTTCTTACATAACCAGCTCACAGTTAAAAACCATTATATGCTGATGTCTATTCACTACACATCTATACTGAGGATAGATTATGAAGACACAGCAAATAAGGAGGCTGAGTTCGATCGGATTACTAGGTGCTGTCCTTTTGATCACTTTCAATAATGGACTAGCATCAGGAGAATCAACCCTTGATTTGGTAACTTTGCGCCGTAGTATTTTGGCAGAACACAATACCTATCGATCTACACACCATGCTCCTGCCCTGACTGGGAGTAGTTCTCTAAATAAAAGTGCTCAAAACTGGGCAAACTATTTAGCTACCAAAAAAACGTTTGAACATAGCAATAATTCACAGATTGGCGAAAATATCTACGTTACCTATGGCCAAGAATCCTCTCTCAAGGCCAAGACCCTGGCTGAAAATACGGTCAAGTTTTGGTATAGCGAAGTGGCAAACTACAATTATGCAAAGCCAGGATTTTCTGATAATACCGGGCATTTTACTCAGGTTGTTTGGAAAAACACTACCATGTTGGGCTGTGGAGCAGCCAGAGGAACTGTAGTTCGTCAGGGTAGACAAGTCAACGCATTCTATGTGGTTTGTCAGTACAGTCCTGCTGGTAACAATCTCCAGCAATTTGCTCCTAACGTCCTCAAGCCCTAGGAAAAGTTTGAACTAACCGAATTTTCGCCATTGCTGAGGTGGTGGGGTCAGGAATTCATAAGCCCCGGCGGGCGCACCTGCCGCTGCGGTGATCACGATATCAAAAGAAAGCGATACGCGCAGTTCGGTGGTTTCGTTTGTAGTTACCTCATGTCGCTGCATGGCTGGAAATAGCATTAATCTGCCTTCTGCCGGTGGATAGGCAACTTGGAGTTGGTTGAGGTAGTTATCTTCATCAATGATCGCGGTGTTTTCACTGCCCAAACCCGGACAGATTTCGTTGACTCTGGCAGTGTCAATAAATACTAAACTCCCTGGATCAATGGTTTCTGATGTGGGAACGGCAATGTAATAAACGGCGCTAATATGGGCAGTATTGTGACTATGTGCGCCGACCGATTGACGAGGACGTGAGATGATCGGCCACCCTCGCTGAATGTACAAATCTACCTGACT
>JANNEH010000269.1:0-2317 GCA_031378405.1 Synechococcales cyanobacterium OTE_75_metabat_409 | reverse complement strand
TAATTTTAGAATGGTGGAATGCAGATATCAGACGGCCAAAAGTGCTGATGGCCTTGTTACAACAGAAAGGATACACTGGTAGTGATCGCACATTGACTCGTTACTTAAGTTCTCTGCGTGAGGCTCAGGGTCTACCACCTACAAGGGTGCAACCAGTCAAAGGTTTGCCTCAAGTGATTGATCCTCAAGCCCCTCCTTTAACTGCAAATAAAGCTGCCTATTTGATTTTGAAAAGGACTGAAAATCGAGATACTGAGGACTTAGAAGTACTTGAAAAGTTAGTTTCACAGCACCCAAGCTTAGCAATGGCGGTTGAATTAGCAGATGAGTTTTTACAACTACTACGACAGCAAAAAGCGGAATTGTTTGATGACTGGTTAATGAAAGCTCTTAGCAGTGCTCTGAAACCATTCCAGACGTTTGCAGCAGGTCTTTTTGATGACTATTCTGCTGTAAAAGCCAGTATGATGTTAGACGTGAGTAACGGCCCAGTCGAGGGTTTAAACAATCGCCTGAAAATGGTGAAACGTCAGATGTATGGACGAGCAGGACTAGAATTACTCAGCAAACGCTTTATACTTGCCCAGTAAAAGATTTACAACAGTGCCCATTACCAGCGCTATTGCTGGATCACCAAAAGCTTGGAAGAACCCAAGTTAATTGTCGTCTAATATCCGGTGGAGATTGATGATATCCAAGCTTGCGTTATCAAAATTCTGGAAGTTCAGCAGGAGCTGAATAAATTAGAAGTTCAGCCGGTGCCCCAGGCTTTTATGTGGGTTGTTACACCGACATTAGCTCAACATAAATTAGATAGGTTTGGGGCGGTGTGTGATGAAGCTGTTTGGGGTAAGGGGGTGTACATTGCAACGGCGGGCTTGCAAATGGGCATTATTGTGGTTCATAAATTACCGGTGATCCCAGAGACTTTGTGGTTTAGGTTGATGGGTCGGGGGAAGGTGCAGCAGCAGGCAATGGCCGAAGTCGCGGCGCTACCTGATAATCATATTTACCGTTACAATGCCTTGAATCTACTGCTATCCTATACAGTAGAGCTTGAAGCTAGACAAGATACTGAACAGGAAGAGAGGGATCTGATTATGCAACTGTCGCCTTTGTTTTTAGAACGGATTGCTGCTGCGGAGCAGAAAGGAAATCTTATTGGACATCAAGATTTAGTGCTTCGTCTATTGAGTAAGCGGATGCGGGTGTCGGTGCCGATCGAGCTAACCGATAAAATTAAGGCTTTGTCGGTGGAGCAGGTGGAGGCTTTGGGAGAGGCGCTGTTAGATTTTCATGGGGTGGAGGATTTGGTGGCTTGGTTGGGTGAGGGGTAGCACACTATCAAGAAGCTGCTCTTGTTTTACCTTGTTCGATGTGGCGACGTAAAACAGAGTTGATCAGCGATTTATATTCGCCGCCTTGGGCTTGAAACCATTGAAGTATGTCTGGGTCAAGTTGAATGAGTTGTTGGGCTTGGGTGACTGGTATTCGCAAGGTGGCGTTCTGGAAGAATTCTTCGGTTAATGGTGGAATATCTGAGTAGTCGATATCTTCATCTGTCATGGCTGCTAGGGCTGCCCAGTCAGTTTGAGAGGTAGTCTTCAAGTCGTTGTTGTTCATGTCGATTTGCTCTTCGTACTGAAATTATACGGATTATGTCGTTTTGCCGTTCTGTCCAAATTACGACGGCGATGTTGTTATGGAGGAATCCAACACCAAACCAGCGATCTTCGCCATAGTCGGAACGATCATCTGGCTCGATTAGCATGGGGCTGGCAAACATTGGTGAAACATCGGCAAAGTCGATTTTGTGTTTGCGAATGTTTTCTTGGTTCTTTGCGTCATCCCACTCGAACTGCATGAAAGTCTTGGTACTAACCTAAGCCATCCTCATTATTACTGATCTTGGAGCTGGATTACAGGGTATAGATAGTTGGATTCACTACTATTGTGCCCGTACAGCCTTTTGCCTGGACTAACTTTGAGAATCATCAAGCAGCCATTTTCCCGATTGTGGCTCCCAAGTAAGGTATAAAAATAAATGTTGTACAGGACCCATGCCATCTTTTGTTTTAAATTGAATGATTACTTCTACTTTGGCCGAATCAAAGCTTTGTGATTGAACAACTACTCGATGTAAAGTAAATCTTACTACATCCTTTCCCCACCATTTTTCATAGGAAGAGTATCCGTCTTTCATAAGGCGCTTATTAGTTTTAAAATTTTGGGATGTAGCTTTCCAAGCTGCTTCTAGATCCTTTTTATCTAGCATTGAAAAATATTGCCTGGTAAATTTTTCCGGGGTAATTGTTGG
>JANNEH010000268.1:0-3980 GCA_031378405.1 Synechococcales cyanobacterium OTE_75_metabat_409 | reverse complement strand
AATCATCTATACTGGCATGGAAAAATTGGCTAATTCTCCTTGGGGTAGAGTGCTGAAGGCGATTCGTGAAGATGAAGAAGTCCCCAAAGCCCTGGGGAAAAATGTTTTTTGGTATAAGTTGCAAGCCTTGATGTTGGGCGGCGGGATTGCGGGGATTGCGGGGGCTTTTTATGCTTGGCAAATTACCAGTATTTATCCGAGTAACTTTGAGCCAATTTTGACTTTCAATGCCTGGACAATCGTGTCTTTGGGTGGTGCGGGTAATAATGTGGGGGTGATTTTGGGGGCGATCGTCTTCTGGGCTTATGATACTGTCACTCGTTTGGACTGGATTAAATCTTTGCCTTTGTCTTCTGAACAGGTCGGCTCTTTTCGGGTGATGGTTATTGGTTTGATTTTGATGGTGATTATGCTTTGGCGACCTCAAGGCTTGCTGGGTAACAAAGATGAATTGACTTTAGGTAAATAAATAAAAATATTGGAGTAAAGTGGCCAAAGCTCTTTTGGCCTTTTAACGGCGTAATAGTTTTCCCTGTGTGCTTGCCGATCGAATTACATTGAGATTACAGGTGAACATCTGAATATTTGGAACCGTTGCATAATCCATGTCATCGGTGATGATTCGGATTTGTTCAGCACCTGCTCGATTGATTGCTTCAATTAACAATTTGCGATATATTCTTCCATCACGGTGTCCACTGCATTACGATAACTTGGCTCAGTGTAATAACGATTAGAATTTTCGATAACTCTTTCAAGTATTTTTTGCCCAGCATCATTCAAATTTGTGATTTTGAGTTGATGTCTCAGCTTTTCGATCGATACATCTTTTAGAAGACTGCCTATGGCAACATTAAAAAAAACTGTTGCAAATACTTCTACTCCTTTGAAGTCTAGCTCAACATCTTGCCCTGCAATCAGAACAGGAGAAATCTGGGCATGAATTTGCTCCCCATCGCTAGGAGCGATCGCGTGCCATCCAGTAATGTCGTGAACGTTATAACGCATGATCTTTTCTAGTTAGTATAAAAATATTCGTGAGTGCTTCTTTCAAGCTACCCGATTTTGTCTAGTATTTGAGCTAAATTATGCAGTTTTTTGGAGTTCGGCGTAATGCCAGTAGGTAATGCCTATTTCTTCGCGGTGGATGAGGAGGCCAAACCATTCTAGCCGATCGAGATTTTCGCTAATAGCATCAAGCTTTTTCTGAGTATTGCGCCCAGTAAATTGGTTGGCGATTTGTAGTACTGTCCATTCACCGCTGCTGGTGCGCAGCAGGTCACGGATGGCAGCGAGTTGGCGTGGAAACGAGGGATTTGTTGTTGTATGTTCGATCGGCTTCACTAAATTCTTAGCCTGCTCGGGGTTTTTCGTTCAATTTTTTATACTTCATTGGTATTGAAATCAAATTTTAGAAACCGCTGTCAGGACTTTCCAGTCAAATAAGGGATCGTCTCACAGTAAGGCTTTCAGTCCCTTATGGGGATTTCATTGTCAAATAGACCGCAAGCCCCACTTAGCGATGTAGTAACTTACCCTGTGTGATTGCTGCTTGAATGACACGATTATTACCAGTGAATAGTTGAATATTTGGAACAGTCGCATAATCCATATCATCAGTAATAACTTTAACTTGACCTGGATCGGCATTAAACATGGCTTCAAGAATCAATAAATCATAGCCATCAAGAGCTTGAGCTTTGAACCGATCGAATGCAGCATTCGTGGCTATATCATCGATGGTTAGGTTGACTGGCACCGCAGTAGATTGAACTTGTATCCATGATGTTTCAAGTAATTTAACAACTTTAGCCCGTTCATTAGGGAGGTTATGGCGAAATTCTTTGGGTTGTACAAGAGCTTCGCCTCTAATTCTACGTCTTTCATTGTAAATTTCACACTCGGTTCTTTCAATGACATGAGCTAACTCAGCGAGAACTAAACCAGAGTAGGCCAAAGTTGCCCCATTTTGTCGTGATTTTTTGAGATAAGCTCCATACTCACGTATTTTGGTTGGCGATGTTCGAGCATTGGGATATGTTTGCCAGACCCACACATTTGTATCTATCAGGAAAATATCTGATTGTTGTGGGTGATCTGTGCTGATATCAATAACTTCAGCCTGGACATTAAGATTGATGATCATAGTCTAGAAGCTGGCTGCGTATTCTTCCATAACTGTATCAACTGCTTTCTTCTGAGAAAGGTCAGAGTAATAGAACTTAGCATTTTCAATAACTTGTTCTAAAACTGTTGCACCATTAGCTGATAGATGTGTAATTACAAGGCACCTATCAATTGTTTCAGTTGAGATATCTTGTAAAAGCTGTCCAATAGCAACGTTGAAAAATGCCGAAGAAAAGACGTTAACCCCTGCAAAGTCTAGCTCTACTGGTTGTTCTTCGTTGAGCTTAGGATGAATTGATTCAAATAGCTGTTTTCCGTCTTCAGATGAAATCGCATACTGCCCAGTAATTTCATGAACGTTGTAAAGCATGATGTGTCCTCACTTGATAGAGAAATATTATTGATCGCCTTTTTCAAGATACCCAATTTTAACTCAGATCTGGGCTGAATTATGCTGTTTGTTGGAGTTCGGCGTAATGCCAGTAGGTAATGCCTGCTTCTTTGCGGTGGATGAGAAGGCCGAACCATTCTAGCCGATCGAGATTTTCGCTAATAGCATCAAGCTTTTTCTGAGTATTGCGCCCAGTAAATTGGTTGGCGATTTTTGTTGTTCGATCGGGGTAACTATCTACTCAATTTCTGAATACTCAATAAAATTGCAGCTTTCTCCCACCAATACATGACATAGTCTACTGTTTCAGGAATTTCTTTGTGTATCTGTCTAATCGCTTCTGCATAACCATCACCAAGAACGTCTCTCATCCTTGAATTCCCAATAAATGGTGGATTACTAACTATATAATCCGCCTCCGGCCACTCCGCAGCCCTAGCATTCAAATAACGATAAATCACAACCTTATCGCTAGGATCTGGCACCTCTTCACCCGTCACTACATGCTTCATCATCCGCCCACCCCACCGAGTCCTCACCTCCCCCGTCTTAGCATCCACATCCGGCTCCCGGCCATCATAAGCCAACACCGCATCTCGACACTCAATATTACCAAAAGCCTGCAACACCGGATCTGGCGAAGCCGCATTACCATAGCGCTTAAAATACCACTGCAAATACCCAATCCAAATCACCAACTCCGCGATCGCCGCCGCCCTCGGATTAATTTCAATCCCCAAAAACTGCGAAGGATCCACCTGCTCAAAACCAAGCTGCACATTCCCCGCCACATCCACCAACCGCATCAACGCCTCCTGCTCCAACCCCTTCAACAAATCCAACGTCACATACAAAAAATTCCCCGTCCCACAAGCCGGATCTAAAATCTTCACCCGCTGCAACTCCGCCAAAAACCCCTGAATCTCTTGCACCGCCTTCTCCCGCTGCTTCGCCGTCGGCTCCTTGCCCTCACCAGCATCCAACAACCGCCGCACCTCCAGCTCCACCTCATCCCACTGCTGCCGCAACGGCTCCATCACCACCGGACGCACCAACCGCTCCACATACGATCGAGGCGTGTAATGTGCCCCCAGCCGACTGCGCTCCTTCTTCTCCAGCGCCCGCTCCAACAAAGTCCCAAAAATCGCCGGTTCCACCTGACTCCAATCTTTCGCCGCCGCCGCATACAACACCTCTAACTGCTCCTGGGGCAAATCAAAAGCCGTCGCCTCCGTAAAAAAACTGCCATTAAACCGCAAAATTTGCTCAAACCCAAAAGTTTCACCGGTATTCATCGTCTGCCACAAATTTTCAATCTCTACTCTAAAAGTTTTGGGGTTAGGAATCCATCGATCGCGCAGCGCCTTAGTAAAGACCTCACCCTTCAACAACTCCACATCTTCCGCAAACATCGTAAAAATACAGCGCATCAAAAAACTCGCCGCCTGTTGCGGTTCATGTC
>JANNEH010000228.1:0-5119 GCA_031378405.1 Synechococcales cyanobacterium OTE_75_metabat_409 | reverse complement strand
TAGCGCGCTTCAAAGCTTGGTTAGCAAGTATGACTGCGGCAGCAACGCCTTGGGCGGTCAAGCAGTTTCTCGTGACAGCTTTGTAGATGGTCTGAACTCCTGCTTGAAGACAGTAGAGCCAATCATGGCCAAGAACCCCAGCCAGGTTTCTGCTGAAGAGTTAGACTCTCTCCGTCGTCTAACTCAGGAGTTCCGCGCTGAACTGAGCAATATTGATACTCGCATTGAAAAAGTACAGCAACGTACTGCTTTGGCTCAAAGCAGCCAATTTTCCACTACTACTAAGCTGAAAGGCGAAGTAATTGTTGGTTTAAATAGTGTAATCAGTAACGCCGGCCCTGATAGTAATGTGACTGTGAGCAATCGTGCTCGCTTACTTTTAGAATCTACCTTTACCGGCAAAGATCGTCTTTATACTCGTGTAACTGCTGGGAATGGTGCACCTTATGGAACCTATAAAGGTAAGGTGTTAGGTACTGATGTTAATCTGCCTTTTGTGGCTGAAGGCGCTCAAACCTACACAAGCAGCAGTACTCCTGGTACAAATAGTTTTGGACTAGACTGGTTAGCTTACCAATTCCCCTTGGGTAATACCAGCGTTTATGCCGCAGGGTATTATGGTATTCACTCCGACTATGCTGATACCCATAGCCCATACTTCCAAGATTTTGGTGGTGGGAGTGGTGCGATTTCTTTACTTGCTGAAGAAAACCCCATTTATAAGATTGGTGGTGGTACAGGCATTGGTGTAACCGTTCCTCTTGGTAGTCCCGGTAACAGCCTGGTCGATTCTTTCAACCTCAGCTACTTTGCGGGCAATGGTCAGGTTAATGGTACCGGCTCTGCTAATAGTCCAGCCAATAATAATGGTTTCTTTAATGGTCGTAACTCCATTCTCGCTCAAGTCAACTTCAAGCCCAGCGACAAATTTGACTTTGGTCTAACCTACGTTCGTGCCGAGCATAAAGGTGGAGCTATTTTTGACTGGGGTGGGGGAAATCCTTTTGTTGGTAGTGCACTTGCCAATGGTGGCACTTTGCCTGGTGTCGGAACTCTGGCATACAACAATAGTAACTCCTACGGTTTGTCTGCTTCATACAAAGCTAGCGACACTATGAATTTGAATGGCTACATCACCCTAACTAATGCCAATGCCAATGTGGCTGGTGCCAATGTTAATGCAGATATTCTCACCTATGGTGTTGGCGCTGCTTTCCCTAATGTTGGTCAGCCTGGCAACTTGTTGGGTTTCTTCTTTGGTCAATCACCTTCTGTTACTAATGCCAACAGTATTGCCAACAGTTTAGGAGTAGCTGGATCACCACTTAGTTCTAATTCCTTCCACCTCGAAGGTTTCTACAAGTACAAGCTCAACGACAACATTTCGATTACACCTGGTTTGATTTACTTGACTAGCCCCAACCAAATCAAAGACTCTGGTAGCTTGTTAGGCACAATTCGGACTACTTTCACTTTCTAAAATTCGGTAAATATTAGAATTTCAGCGGCCAATTGGCCGCTTTTTTGTTGCCAAAATCTTAAGTTTGCTGTCGATCAGCCTGATGGTTCGTGGTTCAGTCAGCAGGGCACTGATCGATACTTATCAGCAGCGAAATCAACTCCTCCATCAACCACCCATCAACTAAAATCCAAGACCCAAAACCCTTGAAAATTGCGCACTTCATACAGTCACCATCCAAAATTTACACCCATGCATCAACTACCCATCAACCAAAATCACAACCAGTAGGGCACATACTTGCGAAGCTTGGGTGCTGCATCGTCATCATAGGGCTTAATCAGCCCCATTTCGACGGACTCTTTAATGTAGCGAGAGATGGTCGCCTTGTTTCTTTCCTCCACACCAAAACGCTCCCGCAAAGAACTGTTGGTCAGATAGTTCCGCATTGCCCACTTCAAACAGGCGTGCAGATAACAAGCCCGCACCCGATCGGCTTTATCCATCTCTGATAGCGGCTTATGGGAAAACAAAACCGTGCGCGTAAATTCGCCAGGTGCCTCAAACATCGGCGCAGGTAGCTGAAAAAGCTCGATCTGGAACACCACCTTGTCGATCCCACTGCCCCGCTCTTCACAAATACGAAATCGCCGCATCAGGGAAGCCAGCGACTCATTACGAGACTTTGGGGGTGTATTGACAAACCGTTCGAGATCTACCAACGGCATTCCAGGGTTGGTGATCTCGATGCGATCATCAAAGATTTCCACCATCGGCCCAGCTCCTGAGATGCCAAAATCCTGATGAATCAGAGCATTAGCGACCAGCTCACGCACGGCCAGCTCCGGGAACATCGGGATATTTTTACGAAGTGCCTGACCAATAACCTCGTTCCCCGGAATCAGCGCCATAATGTAGCCAATTAACCCCTTAAAGCCATTTGCATAACCCTTTTCATCTTCATGCTCTTTATTCGTTTGGACACGTCCCTTACCTTTGTATTGAATGACCCGCACCGTTTTGCGCTTGAGTCCCGAAAATTCCTTGAGATTTTTCGCAAAAAGTGCAGCTCCAAGGTTGGTGATACTCCACTCTCCAGCCTCACAAGGAATAATCAGTTCATCCTCTTGCAAGCACTGCAATATCGCCTGACGGCCATCGGGCAAGGGTAGCTCCAACAGGTCAAAATAGCTTGAATAGTCCAACAGTCGTAACACCTCTTCGCTACTGACCCGCTCCATCGCAATACCCTTTTCAAACGGCATTCGATCGAATGCCCGCCACAACTCCCGTTCCTTTTCGGGGTGGTCTTTGAGCTTTTTCTTGTAGCTGCCCACGCGGATGTAAGCTTGACCCTCAAACAGCACAGGATTGCTTAATGCAGCAGGAATCTCCAACAGCACAACCGGCAATCCGTCCATGTGGATTTCATAAAATCTAAAATGAATTTTTGGCTCAAGCAACTTTAGGAGCCAGTTTTCCATTTCCTCATTGCCAACTTTGGCAGATAAAGGCTTGAAGTTGGTGCCGATAATGGCGTGGCTTTCATCCTCGACACCCCAGAGCAGATAAGCAAAGGGCTTGCTATTGAGGGCAGCGGAGTTGGATAGGGCGCAACCCCACTAGCCAAAAACCTCCTCGCCGAGTCGATCTTACTCTTTCGCCCACCCGTCCAAGAATCCTGTCAAACTAGCCTGAGCTAAATCTACAGGCCGCTTTGTGGATGAATTGTTCTATGAATTGGTGAGTGCTGTAGTTTAGCCATAGTTAAAGATTTTGGGCTGAACGCCCACTAGAAAGTTTGTGGGCTTACAGCCCGACTAGACCTTCGTGATTACTACCCAAAGAGCCGCTGATCGCGTGAATCAGAGGCTCTTTGGGGTTATTGCTGAAGAGAAATGTCTAACATAAATCTTAAGTTTGCTGTCGATCGATCACCATTTGGTGGGGATCGCGCTACCGTGTAACAGCAAACAGCCAAAACTCAACTCACCCAGATTTTATGACTCTACAAAGCTTTGGTGTCATCGGCCTCGCCGTCATGGGCGAAAATATCGCGCTCAACGTAGAGCGCAACGGCTTTCCTATTTCTGTCTACAACCGCTCGAAAGAGAAGACCGATGCCTTTATGGCCAACCGTGCTCCCGGCAAAAATGTCTACGCGGCATTCACGATCGAAGAATTTGTCAGCAGCCTTGCCCAACCTCGCCGCATTTTGTTAATGGTGCAAGCTGGCGACCCAGTAGATAAGGTAATTCAACAGCTCAAACCCCTCCTGGCCAAAGGTGACACCATTATCGATGGCGGTAACTCGCTGTTTGGCGACACCGCTCGTCGGGCCACCGAACTAGAAAGCGTAGGCTTGACATTTATCGGCATGGGAGTCAGCGGTGGCGAAGAAGGCGCCTTAAACGGACCTAGCTTAATGCCTGGTGGTACCAAAGAAGCTTATGACAACCTTCAGCCCATCTTAGTAAAAATTGCTGCTCAAGTGGATGATGGCCCTTGTGTGACCTATATTGGCCCTGGTGGCGCAGGTCACTACGTGAAAATGGTGCACAACGGCATTGAGTACGGTGATATGCAGCTCATTGCCGAAGCCTACGATTTGCTAAAAAACGTGTTGGGCTTAAATCATGAAGAACTGCATCAGGTATTTAGCGACTGGAATAAAACCGCTGAGCTGAATTCTTTCTTGATTGAAATCACCGCCGATATTTTCACCCAAATAGATCCTGAGACTAAAAAGCCTTTAGTCGAACTAATCATGGATGCCGCAGGTCAAAAAGGCACCGGACGTTGGACAGTACAGAGTGCCTTGGAACTAGGCGTACCGATCCCGACGATCATTGCTGCCGTAAATGCCCGCATTATGTCCAGCTACAAAAACGATCGGGTGGCAGCAGCCGAAATTTTGAGCGGCCCTGCTGATAAGTTTACTGGTGATAAAGCCACTTTTATCAACCAAGTACGCGATGCCCTATATTGCTCGAAGATTTGTTCTTATGCTCAGGGGATGGCTTTGCTCAAAGCGGCTTCCGATGCTGAAAAATATGATCTAAATCTGGGTGAAATTGCCCGCATTTGGAAAGGTGGCTGTATTATTCGGGCGGGTTTCCTGGACAGCATTAAGAAGGCATTCGATCAGAACGCGCAACTATCTAACTTGTTGCTGGCTCCCGAATTTAAACAAACTATCCTCGATCGGCAGTCGGCTTGGCGGGAAGTGTTGATTCAGGCTGCGCGGTTGGGCATTGCTGTTCCGGCTTTTAGTGCCTCACTGGATTACTTCGACAGCTATCGGCGGGCTAATTTACCCCAAAACCTGACTCAGGCACAGCGGGATTACTTTGGTGCTCATACTTATCAGCGGACTGATAAGCCCAATGCGTTTAACTCTGAGAAGCCAGAGTCTTTCCATACTGAGTGGACTCAATCTTAAGTTTGTAGATCTTTTGTAGGGTGGGCACTGCCCACGACATAGGTTTCATTGCATCTTGATCTCTTTGGCTTATCTACGGGTAGCAACATAAAGCGGGACAAAATAATAAAAATATTGCACTTGCCCTCATCCCCCAGCCCCTTCTCCCAAGCTTGGGAGAAGGGGAGTCGGAGCACCAAGCGTAGTTTCTTGCTCCCTCTCCCAAGCTTGGGAGAGGG
>JANNEH010000196.1:0-5079 GCA_031378405.1 Synechococcales cyanobacterium OTE_75_metabat_409 | reverse complement strand
GCGATCGTCACCTACCGACAGCGAGAGCCAGACCATCTGTTTTTACCGGATTTGTTGGCAGCAGGGTCGCGAACGAACCAAATTTTTGTGGTGAGCTGGGGCTTTGATGTACCCAAGCTCGTTAAGCAACTGCAAGGACATCATGTGCTGTACCATGCCCACAGCAGTAACTACGGCTTTCGGTTAGAGAGCCACGTTCCCATTGTGACCGTGAGTCGTAACACTCTAGGGTATTGGGGGCAGCAGGCTCCTCATTCGCCGTTGTATTACCTACCTAACGAAATCTCCCCAGAGTTTGTTAATTGTCGCCAAGACCGGGATATTGATGTGTTGGTGCAGGTGCGCAAGACTTCTAGCTATCTGCGTAAATCTTTGATTCCAGCTTTGAGTGAGCAATGCAAGCTACAAGTTTTGGATGGTTTTGTGGAAGATTTGGCGGGGCTGTTTAATCGATCGAAAATCTATCTCTACGATTCGGCAGAATATTGGGCGATCCAGGGCTTGACTGAGGGGTTTGGGCTGCCGCCCTTGGAGGCGATCGCCTGTGGTTGTCAGGTGTTTTCTAGTGTGAACCATGCCCTAGCAGACTATTTAGATCCGGGCTTTAACTGCCAAAAGATTGGTGTTTATAATACTGGCTACGATATGCAGCGAATTTTAGATAGTTTGACTCAGCCACCAGCACCACTACCAGTAGAATTTTTGCAGCCTTATCAAGCAGCATCGATCGTGCAACGATGGCAATCTATTTTGTTGGATATCAACGGCTTTTTTGATTATCAAGAAAAACATAATGCCGATATCTCACCCCTGACTAGCTGGCGGGTTCAGGCTCTCTGGTGGCAGTCTAAGTTAGCTAAAATCAAAGGGAAAATTTACAAACCTTAATTTGATTATCTCACTTTCATAGGTTAGGATTTCAAGTACGACTCTAAAAAATATTTAAGGGTAGCTAAAGTGATAGAAATCAGTATTCAGTTAGAATCCCAATATGCCGAAGAAAATTCGTGAATTAAAGCAAGTATTGCGTAAAGCTGGGTTTACTGAGATAACTGGAAAGGGAAGTCATACTAACTGGACTCATCCTTATTACGTTGGTAAACTGACGGTCTCTGGACAAGATGGTGCTGATGCCAAGCGTTATCAGGAAAAAGATGTAAGTTTGGCAATCCAGGAAGTCGAACAGGCTAAAACTTTGGAGGAAGATAATGAGCTTAACGAAGATGAAATATGAAATGGTGATTTGTTGGTCTGAAGAGGATGACTGCTATTTAGTTGGTTTCCCAGATTTTCCTGGCCAAAAATGGCGGACTCATGGGGAAACCTATGAGATAGCCGTGGAGCAAGGGGTTGAGGCTTTAGAATCTCTAATGAGCGCCTATGAGGCTAATGGAGATTTTCTGCCAGAGCCAAAGGCGATTGTTGCGTGATCGGCTAGGCCGTACTTTTTTGGGGCAACAGAGAGATGTTAGGCTAAAATAAAACCTATTAGCTTTCATTGGTCACAAGCTTGCCACTAGTCATCCACACCAAAATTCCCAACAGCCGATCGAGTGGCTTCAGTGCGTAGTCTTCCAGGTCGATCGTGATGTTTTGGTTTTCTAACTGCAAAAAGCGCCAGAGCATCCCGCTACTAATGCAACCATAGATGGTCAATGGTTCAAGCCCAGATTCTTTGTTAAACCGCTGTGCGGCGATCATCTCAGCCATGCATTTTGCGACACTTTGCTCTGAGGTTTCCTCAGAGCCTTGAGTGGCAATTTGACCCATCCCTGTATTTAGATCGGCTTTTTTGGCCTCGACAATCACCACCACAGGAGCCTCCACTTCAAATTGCTCTCTAGATCGACTCATTAAAAAATCACAGACTCCGGAAAGTCCTTGTTCTGCATCTACAGTAAATTCTTGGCCAGAAAAAAAACTTACTTCATGCCGTAAAATCTTGCGCACTTCAATAGTTCTGATTTAGCCTTTTCGCTGGGTAATGCCACCGCCAAGGGCAAATTCTCATCCAGAAATGCGCTGAACATGGGACTAGGAGCGATCGGGGCAATTACTGGGAAAAAACTGCCACCTTCGATCGTGGTGATATTGAAAGCTTGCTTCACTTTCCTAATTGTAAAATCGCTATAAGCCACTAAATATACCGCCTTAGATTTTTGTATTTTATGACGAATTATAAGTCATCTGGATTGGTCTTTCCTGAAATCATTATCATAGAATATCGAGTCTTTAGCAATATGTTACTATAACTAGCAACAAAATATCCAACCCTGAAAAATCAAGATTGGATATTGTAGTTAAACTTGATCCATCGCAATCATTTGCACTGCGCGGGGCGCACTGGGGTCGAAGCCGCCGAAGTCCCAAGAGAGCGGATCTTTAGGATCTACTAGGGTCATGTTACCGGGAGCCAGAGTGAAATAGACTGCTTTGGCTTTGGGGTTCACCTTGCGGCGATATTCCGCCAAAGCTTGACTAGGATGTTGATAGCCAGCCCAAGACTCACTATCTGTCCAGAAACAAAACACATCTACAAACAGCTTCTCTTTGATCGCCCATTGAAAAGCAACTGCGGCATCAGTAGCACCAAAGTTTTGGTTAGATGCCTTCTTCATTGCCGAAGTGACATACTCCACACATCAAGCGAGTACGCTATGATGTGGGCTTCTTGCAGCCCTATTAAGGGTATGCAAGATTTCCTTCGTGGTACTGTCATCCATAGTTCCGACTACAGATAGATTCCCACTACGGCGTTTTATGCTTGGGAAAATGTCCAACCCAAGCCTTTTCAGGTTAATTGCGGCATTAATATCGCGGTCAACCATCAAAGAATTTTGCTCATCCCAATAATCCCGAATACTGCAATCGGTGAAAATGATTTCATTCCGATAGCTCAGTACCATTGAGGTGTAGGCAGGTTTTTGTGCAATGACAACTGCTCCAGCTTTTGCGGCTATGTAGTCCAGTGTCTTGAAAAAGTTGCCAAAGGCGGCATCCAACCAGGATTTATTCAATCCTGACTTAGCTGATTGTCCATTTGGAAGGTAGGTTCCATCATCATCTTGCTTAACTTTATTTCGTTTGGTTAAACCTCTAAGATTAAGATCTTCATAGAAAAAGAATTTAGCTCCTTTTCTTACTAGTTTATGAGCTGTCTTATATTGGAAGTCTTGGCGGGAACGAGCTATCCGCTGATGCTGTTTCGCTTCTTTCTTCGCCAATTTACGTCTAGATTTAGAACCTCGCTTTCGCTGATTCCGCCTCGTTGAGATGCGGTCTAGCTTGGCTTGGTTCTTTCGTAGTGGCTTGAATGAAGGAAGCTTATCACCATCAGATGCGGCAAGATAGACATCTTCATGAAGCACAGCATCTAGACCAATTGAGTTATCCCAATTTGGGACGACTTCATCCAACATAAAATCAGGTACAGAGGTATCTTCGAGCATTAATTGGATAAACCAACCATCAGCTTTGCGAGTGACACTAGTTTGTTTAATCTTAAATCCATCTGGGATTGGCCGGTGCATCCTGACCTTCACTACTCCTAGTTTTGGTAATCGAACATACATCCAATTCTTGCGAACCAGCTTAATCCAATCATCATTAGCAGTTGCGAAAGTCATTGTCCGATAATCAGCTTCAGTCTTAAAGCGAGGTCTACCTGATTTACCTCCTGTGATGTCACCAATAACAAACCTTTCAAATGCTTTGTCTACTCGTTTGGAAACATCTTGCAGAACTGTTGAATCAACCTGCTTAAAGTCTAGTATTTCACCACTATGAAAGACTTTTACCAAATCTTTTTTAATTAGTGGGAGTAAAGCTTTTTGGTTATAGTAGTTAGGTTTATCTCGCAATGGAGCAATGCTGCTACTTACCAGCGAACAAGCATTAATACTGGTTCGATTCATTTCCCACCAGTCAAATCTATCCCCGAGTTGCCGGTTATACCAATATCGACAAATTCTCAGCCAGTGATTTAGAGCTAGCTTTTGCTTCGTATCTGGATAAAACTGGTACTGATACGTTGTCTTCATTGGATATGACCTGGAAGTTTCAGCTAGTGCTATTGTATCAGTAACGAATGTTTAGTGTCAATCAAATGAAAAATGATTTTATTCATAAGGCTAGAGGAGTTTCAGACCTCAAGTGTCATTTAGTGTTAACAACAAAGTATCGTCGAAAAATCTTAACAGATGCCATGTTAACTAGGTTGGAGGAAATCTTCATGGCCCTAATGGATAAATGGGAGGGAAGGCTAGTAGAGTTTAATGGCGAATCTGATCATGTACATTTACTCCTACAGTACAACCCTCAGACTGAGCCTAGTAAGTTAATTAATAATCTCAAAACAGTATCCAGTCGGTACTTGAGAAAAGAGTTTGCAATCGAAGTCAACAAGGTTTATTGGCAAGATGTCTTCTGGACAAATGGCTACTTTGTCGCTTCCTGCGGTGGTATAACGGTTGAACAGTTGAAACAGTATATTGAGGAACAAGAGCGACCCACTTAGTAAACATGGAATTTGTTCGCTTCGTCATCCACCCACTCCCTCACAAGTATTTTTTACTTGCTGTCCGGGGTGGAATCCTCAACTCACGCGCTTTTTATCCCACACCAACCGATGCGGTATGGTGTGGGGATTCCCACCTGTTAGGCTAAAAAATCTGATTCAACACAGCTTCCAGATTTGCCACCGCCCGATCGACATTCTTCAACTTATCCAAGCCAAACAACCCAATCCGAAAAGTCTGGAAAGGCTCTGGCTCACCACAGCGCAACGGTACCCCACCAGCAATTTGCACTCCGGCTAACATAAACTTTTTACCCGACTGGATCTCAGGATTATCGGTATAGCTCACCACCACCCCCGGTGCTGCAAACCCCGCTGCTGCCACACTCTTAATCCCCTTGCCACGCAAAATAGCCCGCACCCGATCGCCCAGATCCTGCTGCGCCTGATGAGCCTTGGCAAACCCAAACTCCCTGGTTTCATTGATCAAATCTCGAAAAATAGTCAGCGCATCCGTTGGCATCGTCGCATGATAAGCATGGCCGCCATTTTCATAAGCCTGC
>JANNEH010000075.1:0-17000 GCA_031378405.1 Synechococcales cyanobacterium OTE_75_metabat_409 | reverse complement strand
GCAGCTTGACTTTTTTCTTTTGGCGACAAGGTTGGTTTAGCAATAGCCAAGCTAATAAAAATTAAACAGATGGCCTAAACGATGATTTACACATTAGGGTATCAACTTAACGCGGGACATGCTGGATTGCCCTCACCCCAGTTTGGGAGAGGGAGCAAGAGACTACGCTTGGTGCTCCGGCTCCCCTTCTCCCAAGTTTGGGAGAAGGGGTTGGGGGATGAGGGCAAGTGCAATATTTTTATTATTTTGTCCCGCTTTATGTTGCTACCCACACATCAATTTAAAATAATCTGATACCGAGGCAAAAGCTCCTGCATGACAAAAGACTGGTGAGCCAATAGAGCATCGTGAAACAACTTCCAATTACTAGTCAAGAAATTGGATTGATAGGGATGGCTGTAGCGCGGATCGGCAAAAGTGGGATGGTCAACCCCAAAAGCCTCTGCTACCCAAGAACCTGGGCCGACAGAACTATAGCTACAATCTTCAGCCCCAAAGCTAAACTTGCCATCTTGGATGGCCTGACACCAGCGATCGTGTCTGGTCGTACTTTCCCAATCTTGAGTGGTTTCTAATAAGTCTGCAATAGTTGCTCGATCGACCTTTGGTAAACCCGGTACTGCCACATCACCGTTTCCGAGCAAATAACGTTGCAACCACTGACACATGTGTTCAGCCGCCGCCAAAAAGTCTGCGGGGTTGTTGCGTTGCACCACTTCGCCTAGACCATTAGTGTAGCCCCACTTTAAAAAAGGCTTGTCGGGATAACTCAACACCGCTCCATGACCGAGGGGTAAGATTTCGCTGACAAACAGACCGGTGACTCGATCGATGATTTGTTCGCCCAGGGTCTTTTCGTAAAACTTCCGGATATGCTCTTGTTTACTAGGATCAAGCTGACCTTGTTCATCTAACAGTTCACTGGCTCGATTGATTTTGTGATTAATGCCAGTAAACCCCTGATGTGCCCAGGTATCTACATACACATGCATAGAAATACCCAGTCTTTGCAGGGCATGGGGAGCTTCTCGGGTGCGGATGCATTCTCGCAACATATCCTGAGCGACGTAGCTATTGGGGCGACAGATCGATCGATCAATCCCTGGCGGCGACTGGCCTGCTGGTAGGCTATGATTACCGGGCAAAAAATGGAAGGGCACCCACACCATTTTATTGGCTAGTTTCTCGAAATTTCGATAGTCCAGGGTTTTGTGGGCAGAGTTCACACGGTTGAAAACCAGGCCATTATCGAATTTCACTGGCCCAGATTCTACTGCGTCATCGACATACTGAGAGGCATAGGCAACTATTGCGGCCTGTTCTCGATCGAAACCGGCAATCCGTGCCACACAGTAAGTTACGCCATGATGAAAATCGATCTGCATGAAACCTCAATTCTTTTTTTAGAGCTGCCTTTGGGACTTCATTATAGAAGGTGAACGGTTTCAAGAAATAGGGTTGCTGGCACCTTCGGTGATCGAATCTTCGGGCACAAAAACTATATCTTCATAAATTTGCTCGATCGGGATTGTTAAACTTATGCTCTTAAGCTCCACTATCTCCCCATCGCCATAAGTAACCAACTCCCATCTACCGCGCTCATTTTTCTGATAAACATCCAAATACATCTCATTGGTGCTTACTAAAACATACTCTTGTAAACTAGCCGACCGACGATACTTCCTAAACTTCTTGCCCCGGTCATAAGCCTCCGTACCAGGAGATAAAACTTCAATAATTAAACAAGGGTGACTGATAAACTGAGCAGCATTGTGATCGCGTTCATCACAGGTAACACTAATATCTGGGTAAAAGTAAGAGGTAGAACCTATTGTTTGTACTTTGGCATCAGAGTTTAAAACCTGACATCCACTACCGCGCAAATGATTTCGGACAATAGTACTGAGGTTAACAGCAATTCTACTATGGTGAATAGTTCCACCAGTCATGGCTAGTATTTCACCATCTACATACTCATGACGAAATTCTTGTTGTTCTTCCCAAGCAAGATATTCAGCGGGGGTCAATTGTGGCATGCGATCTCTTACGGCAATCATTTGAGAAACCATGAATTTAGAGGACTTTGTTCGACTGCGTAGCATCTTTGCAGGAGAATTATTCCATAACGATCCTTATTCTACCATCGACATTTTGAAGATTCATCAAGTGAGCATCGGCTTGAGCGCGGACAAAGCACATATTGAGTCGCTGCACGGGTGGTCAATAATTATCAGCGATTTTGCTTGCCGGATTAATGCTGTTCCCGGTTACGATAGAGCTTGCGACCCTCCCATTTTTTCCTGCCATGAAGTTTCTTTGTCAGCAAGCCGATCTTAGCTCCAGTCTTTCTTTGGTCAGCCGGGCAGTCTCGGGTAAGCCCAGTCTGCCAATTTTGACCAATATTAAGCTAGTAGCCACTGCTGGGCAAGTGCAGTTGACCGGATTTGATCTGAGTTTGGGCATTCAGACCAGTTTTGGAGCAGAAGTGAGTGAAGCGGGTGAAATTGCTTTGCCTGCAAAACTTTTGAATGATATTGTCTCGCGGTTGCCCAGTGGAGAAATGTCGATCGAGCAAAATGACTCCCAAAATGGTGATGGCATTGTAGTAACAGTAAAATCTAAGACCGGTACCTACCAAGTACGAGGTATGGATGCCACCGAGTTTCCGGAGCTACCAGAGCCAGAAGATGGCGAGATTCAACATCTGCCGATCGCTGCATTAATTGATGGCTTACGAGGGGCATTGATTGCTTGTAGCCAAGATGAAACTAAGCCGATTTTGACTGGGGTAAATTTTAAACTAGAGGCCGAGAAGCTAGAATTTGCAGCCACTGATGGCCACCGTTTAGGGGTGGTAGAGACTTTTCTGGAAGCGGAGCAAGGGGTAGAGAGCGCTTTGGAGTTGACGGTGCCAGCACGGGCTTTGCGGGAACTAGAAAAGATGCTGGGTGGTAAGCAGTCCATCGACAAAATTAGTTTTAGCTTGGGGGAAGGACAGGCGGTGTTTGCTTGGGAAACTGCCCATGGTCAGCAGCAGCTTATTACCCGGACGATCGAGGGCAATTACCCCGATTATCGGGCTTTAATTCCCCGCAGTTTTGGCAAACAGGTAACGATCGATCGCAAGCAATTAGTCTCGGCTTTGGAGCGGATTGCTGTGTTGGCCGACCAGCACAATAATTTGGTGAAGTTCACGATCAGTAACGAAAATCAATCTCTTGATCTATCGGTAGAAGCCCAAGATATTGGCAGTGGACGTGAGTCTTTAACGGCACAGGTTTCTGGTGATGATATTGAGATTGCTTTTAATGTGCGCTATTTATTGGATGGATTGAAGAATATCAATGCCCAGGATGTAGCCATCAATCTCAATGGGGTTCTGGAACAAGTCGTATTTTCACCGGTTGGTGGGGTAAAAACTATTTATTTGGTGATGCCGGTGCAAATTCGCAGTTAGTTGTGGCTCTAGATCAGCAGTGTTGCAGTTTTCAACAGGTTTTGTAATTGTTGATGCCCATCTTGGAAAACCTGCCAACCATCGCCGACTAGGATGGTTTCGATGTGGCTGAGTGCGGCTAGGCGTTGGACTGAGGCGATCGCTTGGGATCGATCGACCAATTTAACATCTGGCAATAACATCAATGAGCCAGCTTGGTGTGCTCGCACTAAGTCTCCGGTAATCAAAGTCTTTTCTGCGAGCAGCAAAGCTAATTCACCAGGGGTTTTGGAACCATGGAGTTCGATTACCTGCAATCCAGGGACGATCGAGTCACCATTTGTTAACCAGCGCTGGACTGCAATGGGAAAAGAATCTTGTTCTCCTTGAGGCGCAGCAATCTGGGCACCAGTTTTGGCCGCGATTTCTTGGCTAGCCCGCAGATGGTCAGAATTAGTAATCACAATCCACTCCGCACCGCCCAGAGACTCTAAATGTGTCCAATCGTGGTCAGAAAGAGGCAATGGATCGATGAGGATATTGCCCTGGGGGCGAATCCAGGCGATGCTGTGGAAATCAATATTGCGATCGGTGTTAAATTCAGACCAACAGTAAAGATCGGGACGATGTAATGATTTCATGGGTGCAGCCAAAAATATTTGGAAATTATGGTACTAAGCAGCTTTCAGTAATATAACCCCAGCCACAATCAAACTGACGGCAAGTAGTCTGAGGGGATTCATGACATCTCCGAAAGCGTACACGCCAACTAGAAATGTACCGGCGGCTCCGATACCTGTCCAAACTGCGTATGAGGTGCCGATCGGGATTTCTTTTTGAGCAAACCAAAGTAAGCTACCGCTGATCGACAAAAATATGAGGGCGATCGCGATGCCCGGAATGACTTTATTAGGGATTTGAGAAATCTTTAGCCCCACTGGCCAACCGATTTCAGCAATTCCCGCTAAGATTAATGCGATCCAATGAGCTGTCATTGGGGGTTTCTCCGATAAGGTTATCAATACTTGCTGATGCCGCTGAAATCAAGATTTCACCTCATAGGATCTCGCCAAGGAAGATACGGTGACCAAATGATGTTACCAGGAAGAAACCTCAGTTTGGTTTCTAGCTCGATCTAAATCAATCAGTCTTACCTATCCGCTAGAATGGGGTGGATCTCTACCAAGTTGATGGTTCTATGTATTACCGTCTTTTTGATTCTTGATCACTTCTTAGCCAAGCGCAATCTGCTAAATTAGAGAGACTTACTTGCGCTGATATAAAACTATGCGCTCAAATGTCGATCCTCAAAAAATTGAACAACTAATGAAATCATTGGGTCGAGAAGCCCGTGGTTCAGGCTGTATCTACTTTACGGGTGGTGCTAGTGCTCTACTCATAGGTTGGCGTAGCTCTACTGTGGATATTGATATTCGTCTAGATCCTGAGCCTCCAGGTATTTTCCAAGCGATCGCCAAACTCAAACAAGAATTGGACATCAATATTGAACTGGCTTCCCCACAGGACTTCTTACCCCCGCTACCAGGATGGCGTGATAGAAGTGTTTTCATTGGACGCAAAGGTGAAGTATCGTTTTATCATTATGATTTCACAGCCCAAGCCCTTTCTAAGATATCTAGGGGATATAATCGCGACATCGATGATGTTCAAGCCATGTATGAAAATAAATTATTTTCTTTAGAAAAACTGCGTGATTGCTTTAAGGTGATCGAACCTGAATTGATCCGATTTCCTTCTCTTGATCCTGATCTTCTGGGAAATAGGATTGAACAATTTATTAAGCGTTGTGAAAGTACTTCAGAACAGGATCAATAATGGAGCTAAATGAATTACCAGGGGCAGAGTTAATCCTGCCTGGACTGGAAGATCTTCATCAGGGCAAAAATAATACAATCGGGTCACTATTAATCACGATCGCATCTGTGCGCTTAACAGAAGCAGGATTGGATATTCCGAAGGAGCCTTTACTATCAGATCCAGAACTGGTCTTGTATGCTCATCTTCAGGACGAACGCGATGATGCCTATGCTTACTATAATGCTTTATTAAATAGCCTCAACAGTTTTTGTACTGCACTTGAACTACAATCCAAATATCAACGAAATGCTTCCTTCTCACAATCCTAACAAATCTGGTAGCACTGCAACACTAGCAATAATATAATCACAGCCAATTTTCCCTAAGAGCTGTCGCTTGTACTCCAAATCAACCCCAAAACCCGTCAGCACCCCGATCGAACAACAACCCGCTGCTTGCGCCGCCACCACATCACTCGCTGCATCGCCAATATAGGCCACCCCAGGATGAAAGTTCTCAGCTAATCCCATCAACTCAGCATCCGACAGATCTGGGTAAATCGCCTTCAACACAATAAAAGGATGAGGCTTACCCAGCTTGATCTGCACCAACTGCTCTGCTACCAATACCTCATCATAAGTCACTACTCGATCGGCCTCAAAATATTCAATCAACCCCAACTTAGTCAACGGCCCAATAGTTTCATTGCGCGGACGACCCGTCGCGATCGCCAACTTATAACGTCGTGCCAAAGCCGCCAACACCTGCTGAATCTCCGCTACCGGCAAGACAGTCTCATCATCTGGCAACTGATAGCCCTTGCGCCCCTCATACCAAGCCTGGAAATTTTGGTAGCACAATTGCCACAAATCACTATGACTACGAAACAGTTCTAAATCTTGCTCCAAAACCCGCCGCGCAAAAACTGGTATATGATCTTGCACCGCAGTGCCTTTGAGATTTATTGATTCCTGCCAAAATTCTTGAATAATTTGTTGGCTGCTATTGGTATTGATAATTTGCTGGCTACAGATGTTGCCGATCGGCGAAGGCGCAAGCGAAGCTATCGCTTGCAAATTATCTGCCAGACTATGACTACTCTGTTGTAAAACAGCTAAATCTGCTGAATTCAACTGTGCCAAAATAGCGATGAGTTGTAACGACACTACAAAAAAAGTTAAATCCCAATTGGAATTCACCGCCCGATTTTTTAGCTCAGTAATAAAAGCAGTGCTAATTACCGACTCTCCCTGTGCCAACACCAAATCTGGTGTAGCTATCTCGCTGCCAAAATGCTCAGCCAGCCCTAAATACTGTGGTTGACAAAGCATTTCCCACACCGTTAAGCGCGCGGTGTTCCAATATTTTTGCTCACTGGTAATCACACCATCTAGGTCAAATACCAGTAGTTTGAAATCATCCATGGGTTTGTAGTCTAACCATTTAACTTCTCAGCCAAAATTTGGTTAGTAAGCTTCGGTTCAGCCCGACCGCCAGACTGCTTCATCACCTGACCCACAAAAAAGCCCAGCAACTTGGTTTTACCGCCCCGATACTGCTCTAACTCTTTGGGATTGGCAGCAATGATTTCATCAATCAACTTCCCGATCGCTGCCGGATCAGCCAGTGAAGTCATGCCCTTACTCTCCACTAAAGCTTGCACCGAGCCACCTTTTTCTAGCAACTCCGGCAAAATTTCCTTGGCAATTTTGCCATTAATAGTCCCTTTCTCAATCAAACCCACCAGTTCTGAGAGGTTCTCTGGTTTAAAGGGAATATCGTTAATGCTGATTTTTTGGGTCTTTAAATGAGAAGTAATATCTCCCATCACCCAGTTAGCGGCCTGCTTGGCATCTGCCCCTGCTTGGATCGATTGTTCTAGATAAACCGCCACATCTCGATCGTCCGTCAACACCCGCGCATCGTAAGGCGACAAACCAAACTCAGTTTCATAGCGCGAGCGCTTTTGGGCGGGTAGCTCCGGTAAACTGCTTTTCCAAGCTGCCAACTGCTCCGCCGCCAAGACGATCGCCGTCAAGTCTGGCTCCGGGAAATAGCGATAATCACTGGCACCTTCTTTGATGCGCATACTAATAGTGCGCTGCGAACCTTCTTCCCAAAGGCGAGTTTCTTGCAGAATAGTCTCCCCAGCTTCTACAGCGGTAATCTGTCGATCTATCTCGTAGTCGATCGCCTTAGCAATAGCGCTGAAGGAGTTCATATTTTTGATCTCTACTTTCACCCCAAATGCCTTGCGCCCCACTGGCCGCACCGAAATATTCACATCACAGCGCAGCGAACCCTCTTGCATGTTGCCATCACCGACCCCTAGGTAGCGAATAATTCGCCGCAGTTCTTGAGCATATTCAGCAGCCTCTAGGCCACTGCGCAGATCTGGCTCAGAAACTATTTCTACCAAAGGTACGCCGGTGCGGTTGTAATCTACCAAAGAATAGGTGGAACCGGCTAAGCGATCGCTACCCGCATGAACCAACTTGCCCGCATCTTCTTCCATATGTAGGCGGGTGATGCCAATGCGTTTGCGTACTGGTTGGCCTGATTCATCCAAAGGAGCGATTTCTAACCAACCATGTTCGCCGATCGGCAAGTCAGACTGGGTGATTTGGTAATTCTTGGGCAGATCGGGGTAAAAATATTGCTTGCGATCGAACTTACTGTATGGCGCAATGGTGGCATTGAGAGCTAGACCGGCTTTGACCGCAAACTCTAGCACCTTTTCGTTCAGCACCGGCAAGACTCCGGGCATCCCCACGCAGATCGGACAGACGTTATGGTTGGGGGTCTGGCCGAATTCGGTGGAGCAGTTGCAAAATATTTTGGTGGCGGTGCTCAGTTGGCAGTGGGTTTCCAAGCCAATGACTGCTTCGTATTTGTTGCCGCTAGGAGATGCTGTGACCATGTTAGAAAGCGCTGGAGAGACTGAATTTTAGTATAGTCGATCTGCTCCTTCGATCGCCTTGAAAGCTAAGTATTGAATTTGACTTGATACATCTGAAACAGTTCTCCAGCTTTGGTGGCCATCACCTTGCCACCAGCATCTTTGATCAGCCCAGTGAACTGCGCTAGCGGCGAAAGATAAACCTCTGCGCCCAAATACATTTCTAAAATCGCCCAATTTTCGGCCATTTCGGCATCTGGATTGATCGCATCAAAAATAAACAATCCATCGGGCTTTAAAACTCTTTTGACCGCAGATAATACCAAGTCCCAATAGGCTGGGGGATAGTAGCAGCTAAAGCCGGTGGCAATGACTCGATCGAACATGCCTATTTCGTAATCTAACTGGTGGGCTGCACCCAGCTTAACTCCCTTAAACAGTTTGGAGTTGAGCTGTGGTGCCCGCGAATTCAGGGCATCTTTGGTCAGCGCGCAGACTTCTTGGCCATAGAAATAGGTTTGCCAAGTACACCAGTCATATACTAAAAAGCTCACACCACAACCAATATCTAGGCAGCGCTGATTTTTTTGGAATTTGGCAATTTCCCAAAAGGGCGAGGTGATTTTGGGAGTCAGTTCGCGGCTGATCCACTGACGAAATAGCGGCATGGCTTCTACTTCGGCTGGCAGTGCCAGGGCTTCTTGTTTGAACTCTCGATCGAATCTTTGCTTGACTCGATCGATGTGACTAGACCAATCTTGGGGTGTTGTGGGGATGGTATACATAATCATTCTGACATAGCCAATAAACTTAGCTTACGTTGCTTTGGCGATTACGATGATTTTGGGGTATGGGTGAAATGCGATGATGTGATGCGAATGGTTGCTGGTGGGGCGGGCAGGTTTTTGTTTGGGGATTTTGTTGCTGCGCATGAATTGTGGATAAACCTGCCCCTACGTCGATGGGTTTGGTGGGTTTGATGGTGGGGTGATAAAATGGGGGGGCTGCTTCTGAATTTGTTGTATGTCTAATTCTGTCCTCAATTCACTGTTGTCGATCGGTCAACAAACCCGAGCCAGTGCTCGTAAGCTTGCTGGACTGAGTACGACGGAGCGCGATCGGGCGATCGAATGCATTGCTCAAACCCTAGAACAAGATGCTGAGGCGATCTTGGCGGCCAACCAAATAGACTGTAAGGCTGCGGATATTCCGGCGGCTTTGTTTGCTCGTTTAAAGCTGGATGGCGATAAATTGGCGGCGGGGATTGCGGGGGTCAGGGATGTGGCTAAATTGGCTGACCCGATCGGACAACTACAAATTCGCCGAGAGCTAGATACCGATTTGATTTTAGAGCGGGTAACCTGTCCGGTGGGTGTTTTGGGGGTGATTTTTGAAGCTCGCCCAGATGCGGTGATCCAAATTGTGAGTTTGGCGATTAAATCGGGTAATGGGGTGATTTTGAAGGGTGGTCAAGAGGCACTGCATTCTTGTACTCAGTTGGTTAAAACCATCAAGGCCGGTCTGCAAGCTAGTGCCGTCGATCCAGAGGTGGTTCAGTTGCTTACTACCCGCGCAGAAATTCGATCGCTGCTGGAGCTAGATAAATATGTAGATCTAATTATTCCCCGTGGTTCTAATAGCTTTGTGCAGTATGTGCAAGATAATACCAAAATCCCCGTATTAGGTCATGCCGAAGGGATTTGTCATTTGTATGTAGATGAGCATGTAGATTTCAACTCCGCCGTGGAAATTTGTGTGGATGCCAAGGTGCAGTATCCAGCGGCTTGTAACGCCGTGGAGACTATTTTGGTACATCAAGCGGTGGCCGCTGACTTTTTGCCCCTAGTGGTGGCGGCTTTGCAGGATGCCGGTGTAGTTGTAAAACTCGATGCTGCTAGTCATCAACTTTTAGGTGATGCCAAAATCACTTTGGCGACTGCGGCAGATTGGGATACCGAATATAGTGATTTGATTGTATCGATCAAGCTAGTAGCCAGTTTGGAAAAGGCGATCGAACATATTAATACCCATGGCTCGCGCCACACTGAAGGTATTTTGACCAATGATCAAGCCGCTGCTCAGACCTTTATGACTGATGTAGATGCGGCGGGAGTGTTTCACAACTGTTCATTGCGTTTTGCAGATGGTTTCCGTTATGGCTTTGGGGCAGAAGTTGGCATTAGCACCCAAAAAATGCCTCCCCGTGGCCCGGTAGGGCTAGAGGGATTGGTGACATACAAGTATCGATTGCATGGTGATGGTCAGGTGGTAGCAGACTATGCGGGTAAAAATCCTAAATCTTTTACTCATCGTGACTTAATCTAGGATTTCTACTGCCCATTCACTTATTTTAAAAAGTCAAAATGAGCGAATAGACAGCGATCAATCACCCAAAAATTTCACCAAGTCTGTTAGTTTTTGCCAAGCAGCACCGCTCGCCAATATTTCTCGCGCCAGCATTAATCCAGACCGATAATCTTCGATAGCTTCGCGACCGGTGGTGATTGGCACCAACCCACCAACCTGCAAAGCCAAACCAGCATTCAAGGCCACCACATCCTGTTGAGCCTGAGTACCACGCCCCTGCAAAACCTCCTGCAAAATCTCAGCATTAGTAGCCACATCACCACCCACTAACGCCGCCAACGGTGCCGGAGTAATCCCCAGTTCAGTGGGTGATAGGACAGTCGATCGCACCACTCCACCGCTCAAGATCCCTAAATCTGTCGCATCCCCCAACCCTGCTTCATCCAACTTCTCTCGCCCATGCAAAACGATCGCCTGTTGAATGCCCAATAGCCCCAACGCCTCGGCCACCACCGTAATCAATTTTGGATCAAAGACCCCTAAAACCTGACCAGTGGGGCGCAGTGGATTTACCAATGGCCCTATTAAATTGAACACTGTGCGTACTTTTAGCTCACCGCGCAATGGAGCCACCGCCTTCATGGCTGGATGCCAACCGGGGGCAAACAGAAAGGTAATGCCCACTTCATCTAAAGCAGCCTTCACTTGATCTGCCGGAGCGTGAAAATTAACTCCCAAAGATTCCAACACATCGGCTGAACCCACCCGACTAGAAACCGATCGACTACCGTGCTTGGCTACTTTTATTCCTGCTGCTGCCGCCACAAATGCTACTGCTGTCGAAATATTAAATGTCTCAGCCCCATCGCCACCTGTGCCGCAGGTATCAATCACTGGTAAGGCATGATCGATCGCTGGAGCCTGTAGAACCTGTGCCATCCCTACTAATTCAACAGCAGTTAAGCCCTTGGCCTGCAAGGCTATTAAAATTGCCCCAGAAGTTGCCGGTGGAATTTCGTTATTTAACCAACCCTGCATTAAATCAGTAGCTTGGGCTTGGGATAAAGACTGTCGATCGAGTAATTGTTGCAGAAGGGTTGAGCGAGACATGTTTACAAGAGCTGGCAGGAACCTCAGTATTTGTACAGTAACTAATTATTTGTCACTGTACAGAAGGGTTTAAGATGACGCATCATCTTAAACCCTTCTGTGATTTTGACTAAACTAAGCTGGTGGACAGACTCGAACTCCCGACCGGCTGATTACAAATCAGCTGCTCTACCAACTGAGCTACACCAGCAAACTTCTCTAAATATATCATACCCAAGTTCGATCGACCATACCCAAAAAGTTTTTTCACCCAGATTGGCTCTTTACTTGAGATCTAGGTTTCCACTAGAATGAAAAGCTCGGTACTCTCACAGGAATCAGCAATGCATTGGTGGCAGAGGCTCTGGCCAAGATTAAACTTCAGCAAATATTTCATAATCTTAGGCTGTCTGCTGTTCCTCGGTTTGCATAGCTGCGCCCACAACACCGTAGAAATTGTCCTAGTCTCTAACAGCGTCACCAAAACCGCCTACCAACAAATTACCGATAAATTTGCCGAGAAATGGCAAAAAGAACACAAACAAACCGTGATCTTTAGCCAAAGCTATGGTAGTTCTGGTGCTCAGACCCGTGCAGTCATCGATGGCTTAGAGGCTGATGTGGTTGCTTTGGCTCTGCAACCAGATATTGCCAAAATCCAAAAAGCGGGCTTGATTCAACCCAACTGGGAAAAAGAATTTCCTAGTGACTCGATCGTCAGTAAATCGGTGGTAGCGATCGTCACCCAACCCGGTAATCCTCAAAATATTCAGTCTTGGGCCGACCTAAATCGCCCCGGCTTAAAGATTGTTGCCACCAGCCCCAAAAGCTCTGGAGCAGCGCGCTGGATCTTTTTGGCGCTGTGGGCTGGCCTGGAAGATCCAACCGAGGCCAAGATACAAGAAATCTATCAAAACACCGTAGTGCTAGCTAAGGATGCCCGAGAAGCCAGCGATGTTTTCTTTAAGCAAGGACAAGGTGATGTGCTACTTACCTATGAAAACGAAGCAATTTTGATTGGTCAAAAAGGCGAGAAGCTAAGTTATGTATCACCGGCAGTAAATATCTCGATCGATATGCCGGTGGCCATAGTTGATACCAATGTAGATAAGCATAATAATCGGCTAGTAGTGGAAGCTTTCACTAAATATCTATTTGAGCAAACCGCCCAACAAGAATTTGCCAAAGTGGGGTTTCGATCAGTCCTGCCTACTGTCCAGCAAGAATTCGCCCAGCAATATCAGCCGTTATCACGCATTATTAACATCAATCAGCTCGGCGGTTGGCCAAAAGCCCAAGCAGAGTTTTTTGCTGATCATGCTATGTTCGATCGCATTGAGGCCAATTTAAAAAAATGACCCAGCTTGCTGTAGTTAACCGCAAAAAGGCTCCCAGCCTCTATAAATCTTGGCCTTGGCGAATTACCGTGGGCTATTTAGTGGTGATGTTACTACTGCCAATCGGGGCACTATTAACCAAAGCTGCTGCCATTAACCCCCAAAAATTCTGGGAGTTAACCACTAGCCCGATCGCCCTCTCGGCCTACGAAGTAACTTTTGTCACGGCCTTGGGCACAGCACTGGTTAATGGTGTTTTTGGTACCCTGATTGCGTGGGTACTAGTACGCTACGATTTTCCGGGTAAAAAGATCATCAATGGCATTATTGATTTACCCTTTGCTTTGCCCACTTCAGTAGCTGGTCTCACCCTCGCCACAATCTATAGTCCCAAAGGTTTAATTGGTGGATTGTTGGCTCCTTTGGGAATCAAGATCGCCTTTACTCGCTTGGGTGTAGTGATAGCGATGCTGTTTGTGTCACTACCTTTTGTGGTGAGAACTCTACAGCCGGTACTAGAAGAAATGGAAAAAGAAGTAGAAGAAGCAGCCTGGAGTTTGGGGGCTACACCAACTCAGACTTTTTGGCAGGTGATTTTGCCGCCATTGATGCCCGCAATTTTGACTGGGGTGACATTGGGCTTTTCTCGATCAGTGGGAGAATATGGTTCGATCGTGATGGTAGCGGCCAATCGACCTTTTCAGGATTTGATTGCAGCAGTGCTGATTTGGCAGCGATTAGAGAACTATGATATTGTCGGAGCTACGGCGATCGGTACTGTACTGTTGCTGATTTCTTTAGTATTACTATTGCTGATTAACTGGCTGCAAGCCTGGGGACAGCGTTACGATCGCAAGTAAAATTTGGCCATATGAGATCTAGTTGTTTTGCGGGAAAAACCGAGCATCCATAAATATGATGAGATGCTCGATACTTAAATCTAGTCCAAGAAAGCCTCACGTTTTTTCACCGCTTGAGCATGAGCCGGGAAGCCCTCATACTCCGCCAAAGTGTGAGCAGTATGCTTCAGCCGATCGAACCCACTGCGGGTAACATAACCAATCCCTGTCCGTTTCAAGAAGTCATGCACTGACACTGCCGAGAACGACTTAGCAAAACCACCGGTTGGTAAAATCGCATTGACCCCCAAACAATAGTTGCCCAAAGTAATTGGCGTATTTTCACCCAACAGAATTTCACCCACATGTTCTAGGGCACCCAACACACTCCAAGGATCTTTTACTAACACCTCTAAGTGTTCAGGAGCATAGTTATTCACGAACTCGATCGACTGTTCCAAACTATCGGTCAACACAATGCCACCATAGTTAGCCAAGCCAGTCTCGCAGAAATCTCGTCGCCATTGAGGCAGATCTTTAAGGTATTCAGGAATCAATGCCACTACTTTCTCAGCTAGTTCCGCACTATGCGTCACCATCACTGCCGCTGAATCAGGGCCATGTTCTGCTTCGATCAACAAATCCATCGCCGCGATGTGGGGATTGGTATATTGGTCAGCTAAGATTACCGATTCACTAGGGCCTGCTGGTAAACCCACATCTACTTTGCCAAATAGCAAGCGTTTAGCTGCTGAACCGTAGGTGTTACAAGGGCCAGTGATTTTGCTGACTTTCGGAACCGTAGGCGTACCCAACGCCATGGCAGTAATAGCTTGGATACCACCCAGTTTGTAAATATCTTTAACTCCGGCTAACTGGGCAGCTACCAAGGAAGCTGGTTCTACGTTGCCTTCTTTATCCGGGGGGGTACAGACCAAAATACGTTTAACTCCAGCGACGGTGGCCGGGACAGCCAGCATGAGCATTACCGAAGGAAAAGCGCCTTTACCCCGTGGCACATATAGACCGGCACTCTCGATCGCCGTCACCTTTTCACCCGCAAATACCCCTGGCTCCACTTCGGCCATGGTGACTTGCTCGGGCATTTGGCGCTCATGGACAGTGCGGATATTTTTGTGGGCTTGGTGGATCGCGGCTTGGATCGTGGGATCGATCGACTTATGTGCCTCGGCGAACTCAGCTTCTGTTACCTTCAAAGTTTCCAAAGTAGCCGTCGGACAGTCAAATTTACGCACATACTCCAACAACGCCTCATCACCGCGCTGTTGAATATGACCAATGACCTCTTGCGCCACCGCTAAAGCATCGCCAATATCGGCCTCCGATCGGCGTTTGAGCTTGCTCAATTCAGTTGCCGTTAAATTTGCCAGCCGCAGAACTCTCACCACCGGTCATTCTCCCTAAAACTGAAGATATTTTGAATCTATTTGTACAGTACCAAACCCTTAATAGGCTTGCCAGATCGAACATCCTAGCACATCTTTGAGGAGGGGGCGGCGTTCTATGTTAATATCCAAGCTGCCAGAGCAAAAGTTTTCCTCGCCCCCTTACCTTATGCCATCTTCAGACTTTCAACGCCGTACTAAAATTGTGGCCACTATTGGACCAGCCACTAGCAGTCCTGAGGTGCTGAAGGAGCTAATTTTGGCTGGTGCTACTACCCTGCGCCTAAATTTTTCTCATGGTACCCATGATGACCACCTAGCCAGCATTCGGACTATTCGCCAGGTTTCACATGAGTTAGAGCGCCCGGTGGGTATTTTGCAAGATTTACAAGGCCCTAAAATTCGGTTGGGCAAGTTTGCTGATGGCCCGATCGTCCTGAAAAACGGTGATCCTTTTGAGCTAACCAGTCGCGATATTCCTGGCACTCAAACCGCCAGCTCTGTAACCTACGATAAATTGGCTGCTGAAGTGCCTTGTGGTGCAACGATTTTGCTAGATGATGGCAAAGTAGAAATGATCGTAGAGTCGATCGATCAAGCCACTGCATCTTTACATTGTAAGGTGGTCGTCGGCGGGAAGCTCTCCAATAACAAGGGCGTGAATTTCCCTGGGGTTTATCTATCAATCAAAGCCATGACTGATAAGGATCGGCGAGATTTAATGTTTGGTTTAGATCAGGGCGTAGATTGGGTGGCACTGAGCTTTGTGCGCAACCCGGAAGACGTGCTGGAAATTAAGGAATTGATTAGCAATGCTGGTAAAGAAGTACCGGTAATTGCCAAGATTGAGAAACATGAGGCGATCGAACAAATGGAAGCTGTTCTCTCACTCTGTGATGGAGTAATGGTGGCGCGGGGTGACTTGGGTGTAGAGTTACCAGCAGAAGATGTGCCGATTTTACAAAAACAACTAATTACCACTGCCAACCGGTTAGGAATTCCGATTATCACTGCCACCCAGATGCTAGATAGTATGGTGAATAACCCTCGGGCAACCAGAGCAGAAATCTCGGATGTGGCCAATGCGATTATTGATGGCACCGATGCGGTGATGCTTTCTAACGAAACTGCGGTAGGGGAGTTTCCGGTAGAAGCAGTGAAAATGATGGCCAAAATTGCCATCCGTACTGAGCGAGAGCGTTTGGGTCGCCCACCACAAGATAATAAGAAGTCGGTGCCCAATGCGATTAGTTCGGCAGCAGCGAGTATTGCAGCCCAGCTCGAAGCAGCGGCGATTATGACTTTGACTAAGACTGGTTCTACAGCGCGGAGTATTTCTAAGTTCCGGCCTCATCAGCCGATTTTGGCTGTCACACCCCACATGGATGTGGCGCGGCGATTGCAGATGGTTTGGGGAGTGAAGCCTTTGCTGGTGCTAGATTTACCAACTACTGGTGAGACTTTTCAATCGGCAGTAAAGATGGCTCGATCGAAGAATCTGTTAAAAGAAGGAGACCTTGTAGTCTTTAGTTCTGGCACTCAAGGGGTAGCTGGTTCTACTGATTTAATTAAAGTCGAGATTGTCACGGCAGTTTTGGGAAAGGGTAAGGGCATCGGTCAAGAATCTGTAACCGGTGTTGCTCGCATGGCTCATTCTATGAAGGATCTGAGTGCTTTTCGGACTGGTGATATTTTGGTGGCCAAGTCTACTGATGCCAGCCATTTAGATGCGATTCGTAAGGCGGGCGGCATTGTGGTGGAGGAAGATAGCCTCACTTGTCATGCGGCGGCTCTGGGTCTACGCTTGGGCAAGCCGGTGATTGTGGGTGTCAAAGATGCTACCACTAGTATCCGAGATGAAGCGGTGAT
>JANNEH010000144.1:0-10130 GCA_031378405.1 Synechococcales cyanobacterium OTE_75_metabat_409 | reverse complement strand
AAAGCATGTCACAAACAGGAACACTCCAAAAACCAAGTCAAACCGCTTGAAGTAAGGCTTGAGCCGGATGAGTGCGAAAGTCTCATGTCCGGTTCTTAGGGGAGGGGAGAGTGGCGACGCTTCTTTCCTTACCCGACTAGGTGGCTTAGGCTATCTGTGGGACAGTGCTTTCAAGTTATCTTTAGTAGCAGGATATTAGAGCTGAGAGATGCCAACTATAGCTTCATCAAATCCTCCAGAATTTCAGCAATATGTAGCTGCTTTTCGGGCAATAGATAACCTGACAGATAGTCACTTGCAAATGCTCCGAGTTCATTACCTTACATATGAACGAACAATAACTGCAAAACAATTTTCTCAGGCTATGGGCTACAGCCATCATGCAACGATAAACAGGATGTATGGACGATTAGCTCGTTTAGTTGGTGAGCGCTTGGGTTACAGTCCAGAACCAGAGAAGCTAGGTACGCTGGTTACATTTGAGAAACGTAAAGGAGAGTGGCACTGGATTTTAAGACCTGAAGTTGCACAAGCTCTAGAAACATTAGGATGGGTTACTGCGAAGAATGAGCAGATTGAACTTTCTAAGCAACGTCAACAAGTTGAGGTACAGGGCTATTTTGATGCAACTAACCTTGAAGATGCAAGACATCGAGTAATAGCTTCTATTGTGCAACGACAAGGACAAGCTGAGTTTCGTCGTAAGTTATTAAGAGCATACGATTATGAATGTCCAATAACCAGATGTAATGCAGAACCTGCCCTTGAAGCTGCTCACATCATTCCATATAAAGGATCTGAAACAAATCATATAACTAATGGTTTGCCATTGAGAGCAGATATACATACTCTTTTTGATTTACATCTTTTATCAATTCAACCTAAAACATATGAAATCGTTCTTGCCTCTGAACTGATGACAACTTCTTACAAAGAGTTTGCAGGTAAAAAACTGTCTTTCCCAAAAGATAAAGTAGCAACACCAGATCAAGCGGCTTTGAGCAAGCATTATGAACTTTTTCTGCAAAAGTCTGGCAGTAGTTACCAGCCACCTAACACTTCGTTGGAGCGGAACAGAGGTTTAAGCTATCGGTTATGATTGAAAGTGCAATGCCGTCCGCTCAACTTTGCCGTTAGACTGACATTATTTTTGTTGGAACCACCTTAAATGAGCATTGAGGAATTCAAATACCTTTGGGATGGTAGTGATCATGGCTGGTATTTACAGCATATAGATCATGTCGTATGGCATTTGATAATTCACTTTGAGGAGACGGGGCCATCGAATCTGGAAATAAGCAAATTGCGTAAAATAGTTCCAGAATTGAACTCTGAAAAGATAACGTCAATTTACAAAGAACTAAAGGGTCATTCAATTTATCGCACTCAAGAAAACTACGGTAATTTACAATCTAGAGCTTTGTATTCTCAAGCAATTGAGCTTGGCTTAAATGTGGAATTAGAGAGTAAGCAAATTGGTGGTTATCTACCAATCTCAATAGATAATTTTGCACTCATTATTGAAGATGACAGTCTTGCGAACATGGTAGTGAAGAACATGATTGATGCTGGTGTTAAGATTGTAGAGGTGCATGTCGATTAGCAATCAATATGACACGCTGTCGATCGCTTTATTGCAAAAGATCTCACTCTAACATCTTATGCTGAAGCCTGAAGTATAATTAAGCATAGTTCACTTAAAAATAGCCATGACACTTGAAAATCTTGAAGCTGAAGTACTTTTACTTCCGAAGCAATCTCAGGTAACACTATTAGCTCGAATGTTAGAAAGACTTGGACAGAGCAATGAAATCGACCCAGAGGTTTCCTCTATTTGGGTTGAAGAAGCCGAGATGCGCGATCGAGCAATGGACAACGGTGAAACCACTGGAATTCCTGCCGAACAAGTATTTCAGCGAGTTCGTACATCCTTACAATGAGAAACGTCATATTTCATCCGCTGGCAGAACAAGAACTGCTTGATGCCGTTTCCTACTATGAGGAACAAGAATCTGGGCTTGGTTTGGAGTACCTGGGCGAAGTAGAACACGCAGTAAATTTTCTCGTGCGCTACCCCGAAACCGGTTCCAAAGTGAGCGGCTCTATTCGTCGCCTAACTTTACCCAAGTTCCCCTACTCTCTGCTGTACCGTCTGTTGGATGATCAGATTCGTATTTTGGCCGTGGCGCACCATAAGCGCAAACCGCAGTATTGGGTCGATCGACAGTAATAGGCGGCAGTCTAACAAGTCCTTGGAGCTGGTATTAAAGGTTTTTTTGCTTCGATCGGGTTCATGACTACTGCTCAACTTAATCGTTAGACAGCAGTGCAAATATTCAACATGGGGTCTTAGATAGAAATGGGATTTTTCTCAAAGATTCGGTTTGACGGTTATTATTCTTCTACTGATGAATCTGAACGTCATGAAGAATTCCTTAGATTTTACTCTGACGGTTCTATTGTCATGGAGTTTACTACCAATGTTGGACAATCAAGAGTTATGAATTCACTTACAGTGGGATATGCTAATTCTCTTGGCAGCTACTCAATCTCTGGAGATACTATCAGCATTAATTTAGAAGCTCAGGATGGTGACGGTGGTATTATTCCCGGCTATGGTGAAAGTCTTTATGGAGTAATTGTTTCAGACAGAGAATTTACTGCAACTCGTTCATCTTTTCGACACCCGAGTAAATCTCAATCACGATTTTTTGTATTTACACCTTATCGCTGGTCATCTCGTTAGAATTATTGATAATATACTTCTTTGCTTCAATAAAAAGTCAGTGTTTTTTATGAAATGATGGATAACTGATGGATGAGGTATTTTCTTACTTGTAGCATAGTGAAGCTCATCTCAAACTCCAAATCTGTCACTCTAAGCTAAAATGAAAGGGAAAAGTCACAACGAGGCTAAACTTATGACAGTTCGCCAGCGCCGTTATAGCAAAGAAGAGTTAGCTCAAAGTGGGCAAGCGCTCTATGAATCTAGCATTCGGCAGCAAGTCGAAGCTGGAAATGAAGGCAAGATTGTAGCCATCGACATCGAAACCGGAGCTTTTGAAGTCGATGAAACTGTCATTGCTGCCACTGATCGGCTATTCGAGCGCAATCCCGAGGCTCAACCTTGGGGCATTCGGATTGGGCATCGTGCTGTTTATCATTTTGGATCACGGAGCCTGAAAAAAAGTCAATGATATATGGAGTCGTAAATTTGCGTCGTGAGGCAACGCTTCCTCTTGTGGTTGGTAACTCGTCTGGACAACGGCAAGTCATTGACACCGTTATTGATACTGGCTTTGACGGATTTCTATCCTTGCCCTCTGAAATTATCATTCGCCTTGAATTACCTTGGACTATCTCCAACATGGCGACTTTGGGCGATGGCAGCGAAACTTTGTTTGACTTTTACGCTGGAACTGTAATCTGGGATGGGCGATATCGCACGATCGATATTGCAGCATCAGAAACAGAACCCCTACTAGGAATGGCAATGCTCTACGGTTATCGATTACAAGTTGATAATGTTGAGGGCGGTATCGTCAAGATTGAAGAAATGTAATCCTGTACTGTATATCAGTTGGTGCAGTCTAACAAACCCGTTGCACACCGACCAAATTTAGTCGATAATCCCAAAAAGCTTCTAGCAGCGGGTGAACGGGAACGTTAGGCATCACAGGCCGTTCATTGTGTCTCTTCTTATCTCAATAATCGGTATCTTCGTTTCTGGCTGTATCGGAGCTCTGACCGTCTGGCTAGCTGTTAGAAAGCGGCTTGAGGAAGAGACTCTTGGTAAGGCAACGCGGAAAACAGCCGCAATGCAATTGCTCTCAGATGAAGAGTTCACTCTTGAGCAGGTTCGAGATGAGTGTATCGCGATAGGTACATTGATCGAAGTTGGTAGTTTTGGCCAGCATCGTGATCATCTCTTGGGTGAAGCGAAGCGCATACAGACAGAGGCCGATGCAATGCTTTATGAGGTTCGCACCCGGCGGCAGTCTGTGGAGCGATCACTCCCTAATCTGAGTGCAGCGGATTTAGAGATCACTATTACCACGGCCTACCATGGTAAACGTCGAGCTGAGGCTCAGCTCAAGCGAACGCAGCTCTCGAGAATGGAGGTTTTAAATGCTTTCAGTCGGCTTGGCGAGGCATGACAAGCAGTTGCAGCGGATGGTCATGGTGTCTAGGATATTGCTGCCTCTGATTTAGGGCGTATTGTGCCAAGAAACTGCTACAATGCAGGCATGGATTTTGAGTGGAATGAGTCAAAAGCAGCGGTTAACCTAGAGAAGCATGGTGTAAGTTTCAAAGAGGCTGAGACCGTCTTTCTCAACTTATTGGCAGTTATTTTTGATGATGAAGATCACTCAGAGTGGGAGAGGCGAGAGATCATTATTGGGCACTCCCAAAACAGCCGTTTGCTGTTTATCTCTTTTACCGAAAGCCCCAATGCCATTCGTATTATCAGTGCCCGATTGGCAACTCGAAGAGAGCGCGAGGATTATGAGCAAAACGTCTTTTGAAGGGTCAGAAAGTTTAGATGATGATCTCCTATCTGAATACCACCTTGATTACAGCAAAGCAAGACCCAATCGCTTTACTGATGGTGCTGAAAAACAACTATTAAAAGTTGTAGTTTTGGATGAGGATGTCGCTCAAGTTTTTACAACACCAGAGTCGGTCAATAGCCTATTAAGGGTGTTGATTGAGTCTATGCCGCAGACTATAACAGCGCAGCCTAACAAACCGGTTGAAGCTGACCAATAGAATGATATTAGAGGCGAAGCAAAAAATCTTTGCTGCTGCTCAACCGGAACGTTCGGTTGCTAGGGATACAATGGAGTGGTTAAGTCGCAGAAGAGTCAAGCCAATGACAGTTCGCCAAAGACATTACAGCAAAGAAGAGTTAGCCCGACGGGGGCTAGAACTCTATGAGTCCAGCATTAAGCAACAAGTTGAAGCCGGAAATGAGGGTAATATTGTGGCGATCGACATTGAGACCGGAGCTTTTGAGATAGCCAAAAATAGCCTTACCGCTTCCGACCAAATGCTAGAGCAATATCCAGATGCTCAAATTTGGTTTGTACGTATCGGACATCGAGCAGTACATCGGATTGGCTTTATTAGCTCAAGTTGATGAGTTGGGGTTAACTCTTCGAGGTACACAAGATGCCATTTTAGGAGATGGCAGTATCAAAATATTTGAAATGTATGCTGGTTCTGTTATTTGGGATGGGCAAGTCCGAAGAGTTGAGGTTAATGCATCTTGCCTGTTATGGTACGACCCACTATTATCTTTAGGGGCGGTCTGAGTCTGAGAAGACCCAGACGCATTGGTACTATTTAGGTGGCGGGCCATATTGCAAACCTTTTCCACCGCCAACTGATAGACGACATCTCCAGTTACCAGAAGGTTCTCTGAAACACACTCCCACACTATTATTCGGCCCTCTATCGTCCATATGAGTATTAAGACAGTTTTTGCCGGGACGACCACCACCAGCACGATTGTCGAGCGCAGCACAACTGTAAGCAACTGCGGTGCCTCTAATATCGTAGACAGGTGAGTTAGCGATGGCTCTTCCGAAATAATTAATATCGAGATATTCAGCCCGGCGAGGTTTAGGATTAACTTCCAGACTAAAAATATCAATAAAATCAGTCCTACCAGATCTTTTAACGATCCGATCGGCTTCCGCCTCGCAAGTGGCATATTTTTTTGCTTGAGCGGCACTAATTGGGCCTTTTCTGGGTTCCAATCTCGATGGACAAGTCTGCTGTTGGCGGCTGGTGCCGAGGTCTCCTTTAGCTTGAGCATCGAGGCTAGTGGGGGTGAGGATCGCGATCGTCACACCGCAGATGATGCTGATGGTGAGTTTGGATTTCATATGAGTGTTTTTTGACTTAGTGGATACCTGTAAAATTCGATCGCAATCCAGCAAAATAATAGTAATATCATACTTTACAAGTTTTCTTGATCGCCTGTAGAGATCTGTCACTCAGCATATTTGCCGATCTCTTTGAGCTAATCCCGCTTCTGGGCGCGAAATCTTTATCCGATCTCCTCTAAAAAAACTGGATTGTACTCTGTCCGACCACAGATCGGGATTGAAATCCTCCTATCTGTGAACATTTTAAGCTTTCTTAAAATGTGGGGAAAGTCAATGCCATAATGAAATAATAAAAAATGCTGCGCTGCTTCGCAGGTAACTCCCTATGGCTTCAAATCAGGAAGTTCGGCAATATCTCGCACATTGGTTCCAGCTCGGAAAAACGGTCAATATGCCCGATGGCTCTAATATTTTTCCTGGCCGAGTTTTACAAGGTAATACATACACGATCGAATTTGAAGAATGTTGGCAACAAGTACTCAATCAGCCCGAGGCATATCTAGATGGCACCGAGCAAACCATCGCTGAGTTGTTGAGTGATCGGTGGGATCTCAGAGATTGTGCCCGCTGCACCATGCCAATTCCCCTACCAGCAGTAGGTCTGCCTCAAAACCAAAGCTGTACATGTCAAGATATGCCCACTTGGCCAAATACCGAGCTACCCCTGCCTCGATCGGCTGGGATGTTAGCCCATAAAACCAACGATTTGCGCCAACGCCTTGCCACTCTAGCGCTGTCGCCACCACAGCCACCCCGCCCCCGTAAAACTAACGAAGGGCATGACTCCGATCGGCAGCCAAAACAACAGTTGGATCTGCCAAAAAGATAGATTAATGCGCCGATTGGTAATTTCTTTGGGTCGAATCGCTAAAGTTGGGCGATCGTCTAGCCAACCCAAGCTATTCAACAATACGTCACTATTTATATATTGATTAATCAGGCCATCTTGGATAAACTGGGCGCTGCCAATTACCACTAACCGTCCTTGAGATTTTGCTGAATTAACAGCCACTCCTAGAGTTAATGGCCCTTTTTGATCAACCTGTGGATCAAATTTTGGCCGCTGATTACCTGGGGGCGCTGACCAGCTCTGAGCATCGGTGGTTAAAATGCTTTGCCCTTCTAGATCTGGATTTTTTTGCCAAGTCAGGGGACGTGCCGCTGGGTAGAGGGAAATATTTTGACCAAAGCTTTGAGTAATCGGATGTTCTCCATAATTGGTAACGACTCCCAAAGCAGCCTGGGTATTTTTGATCTGACTGTGGACGATGCGATCCTGTAGGGTAATACCCCATTTTTTCAGCAATTCATCTAGTCCAATCTGCACTTTGGCATCTACTAATAGTAAAGTTCGGCCACCATTACTGAGATATCGATCGATCTCGGTCACTTCGGCAGTTAACAAGGGTTTTTGACTACCCACGATCGCCAACACCGCTGCGTCTTTGGGGATAGCCTGAGCTAACGTCAGGGGCTTGATTGAATAATTGCGTTCACCCAACAGTTTTGCCGTCTGGGTAAAAGTTTGCGGATCTGGTTCACCATGTCCCTGTAACCAATACAGAAAATTGCGATCGGCCAACAACCGCTCGATACCTGCGGTAAGCTGTACTTCACTAATACTGGCTCCAGGATTCAATAAGGGCAAAAGCTGTTGTCGATCGCCGCTGGTTAAATGGACTTCACCAGGGGTTTGGACTTGGAGTTTTTGGGCAGGTGCTGATTCGTAATTGGCAAACTCAAAGCTAAATTTAGGATTTATCCGTTGGTAGGCATCGAGTAATTCTTGGTTAGCCAAATTTTTTTGCTCGGTAAACACCCATACTTTTAAGGGCTGTTTGAGCGAACGCACAATTTGCTGGGTTTGGCTGGATAAAGTAAAAAGCTGATTTTCGGTCAGATCCCAGCGCCAGGAGTAGCTGGCAATCAAGGTGTTCAGAATTAAGAGGGCACCACAGACTCCAATTGTCTGCAAAATCATTCGTCGATCGATCGACTGCCACCAGCCTTTTTGATAAATAACTCCCCCGAGCCAGCCACCGATCGCCAAAATCCCCAGGCCGATCGTCACCACCGGCAAAGGCCACCACTGTTCGCTCACGAAGCCCATCATTACTCCCATGGAAAGCAAAAAGGCACCGGGAATGTAGAGATATTTCAAGATAAATTTGAGAGTTGGCTGCATAAGCTTAAGAGCGATGACCGCGACTGAACTCGATCGATTTAGCAGTCAAATAGATTCCCACCAGAGTATAGCTTGCCAAAATAGATTGGACATATGTTTAAAGATTCCCAGTGATCAAACGCTGTTGGAGATTGCGGATGGCAAAGCTGGAGTTTCGATCGTAAGTCTCTTTTACAGCAGTTTCCATTACTGCGGCCAGATCGATTGAGGGCACAAAACGACTGCGCTCTTGTAGGATATATGTTTCAACTTGTAACTGATAGATTTTGAGCTGCTGTTTCTTCCACAGCCAAATTTCGGGCACTTTGTAAGGTAAATAATCCATCACATCTGAGTAGCTAGTGACATCCACCTCAATGACTAAATCTGGCGGTGGATCATTCTTCCAATTAATACGATGTTTGCCAGAAATGGCTTGCCAGTTGTCGATATAAAAACAATAATCTGGCTCAATGCCACTTTGCTCGGGGAGTTCCATGGTGACTGGCGTGAAAGAATCGTACTCCCGACCTCCATGATCTAGAAGGGCTTTGGCTACGTCGGCCAATAGGTTGGCATCACGGCCATGGGCAGCCATTGGTGACATGAGCAGCACTTCTCCCAAACGATACTTAATGCGCGGATTGGAGCCATCACCGCGCTGTGCCATTAGTTGTTGATAGTCTTGCCAGGTAGCCTGCATCATCAGCACGGCACCTGCTGGCACCTGGAGCTTTTCTGGGGAGACAATCGCTGTAACCATGATGGTTGGTACAAATTTTATAATCGGATCATAACCCATCAATACCCCAAACTGGTGCACAAATCGATGACCATCTAGATTTAATGTATTATGCTTTGGTGGCTATGATTGGTTGTCACTTGACAATCAGTTGTTCTGAACCTAACCTAAATATGTGGAGGTTGCGATGTCAAGGCGTTCTCATTCGAGTCCAGAAATTGAAGAAGCACTAAGATATGCTGAGGAAAATGGCTGGCGAGTTGATGTCGGTGGAGGACATTGTTGGGGCAAGCTCTATTGTCCTTACAATGATGACCGATGTAGAGGCGGAGTTTTCTGTATATCAAGCGTTTGGAGTACTCCTCGTAGTCCAGGAAATCATGCAAGACAGATCAAAAGGGTAGTTGATAACTGCACAACTAATAATGATATAAACAATCCTTCTGAAGAAGAGGAGTAACCGATGAAAGAATATAATTTTACCTTAAAGTTTAATTTATCAGATTCTCAGATTAACCCTGAAGAACTTATTGAGCAGTTATATACAGGTGGCTGTGATGATGCCTTGATTGGAGTTGGTAAGCAAGGCTATATTGCCATGGATTTTATTCGTGAAGCTACCACAGCTTTTGAAGCTGTATCAACTGCGATCATTGATGTGAAAAGAATCATTCCTAATGCATCGTTAATTGAAGCTACTCCAGATTTTGTCGGTTTGACAGATGCTGCAAAATTCTTAGGATGCACTCGTCAAAACATTAGAAACCTTATTTTCAAAGATCATTCTAGCTCTCCTTTGCCTGTCTATGAGGGCACCCCATCTATTTGGCATTTGGCAGAAATTTTAATCTGGTTAAAAGAAGACAAAACCTATGAAATCGATGATATTTTATTAGAAATTTCTCAAATCAATATGGATTTCAATATTGCCAGAAGCTGGCAAAAAATAGCACCAAATCTTCAAGAGAATATCAGATCTTTAGTTGCTTAGATCGTTATTTTCATTCCATGTTTTTCAGATCTAATCGGTAATTGATAGCTGTAGATCATTGATACTCAGCGCAATGCCCATATATCCAGCGGGACTCATCAGGTAACTTTGCAAGACTTTGACCAAAGTGATCGAAAGGCTAATAAGTAGGTTTTGGCTTTAAGATCGATGACCGCGACTGAATTCGATCGCCTGCGCCGTCAAATAAATCCCCAACAGAGTATAACTTGTCAAAATCGCGATACTGCCAGCATCTAATACCCCACCAGCTAAGCGCTGGTAATGGTTGACCACCGAGAAGTTCGCTGAGAACTGGCTGGGAATAGCGGGGATGCGATC
>JANNEH010000111.1:0-6845 GCA_031378405.1 Synechococcales cyanobacterium OTE_75_metabat_409 | reverse complement strand
ATTTGTCAGATATTTTAAGGAAGTCTTCTTTTCACGGACTGATCGGCTGAAAGATTGGGCAAATTACATTGAGCATTGTGGCGCATCAAGTGGTCACAAAGTACTAAAGCCACCATTGCTTCGACCATTGGCACCGCTCTGGGTAATACACAGGGATCATGGCGACCCTTACCCGCTAAAGTAGTTTCTTCCCCAGCAGCGCTGACCGTGCGTTGTTCTTTCCGGATTGTAGCTGTAGGTTTAAAAGCCACCCGAATAATAATGTGCTCACCATTACTAATGCCACCTTGGGTGCCACCCGATCGATTGGTAACCGTCCTAATTTCACCCTGCTCATCCAGGCAAAACTCATCATTGTGCTGACTGCCAGTCATCAAAGTACCAGCAAAACCCGAGCCAATCTCAAAACCCTTAGTAGCTGGCAGTGACATTACCCCCTTGGCAATATCGGCCTCCAAGCGATCGAACACCGGCTCTCCCAAACCCTTAGGCATTCCCCGCACCACACATTCCACCACCCCGCCGATCGAATCTCCGGCGCGGCCAATTTCTTCAATCCGACCTATCATCTTCTCCGCCCAAGCTGGGTCAGGACAGCGCACAATATTGCTTTCCACCTGCTCCATAGTGACAGTGGCCGGATCAATCACCGCTTCTAGATCTTGAATCCGCTTTACATAGCCAATAATTTCTATCCCAACAGATTGTTTAAGGATCTTCTTGGCGATCGCCCCTGCCGCTACCCGGCCAATAGTTTCCCGCGCCGAGGAGCGTCCCCCCCCTTGCCAGTTGCGAATCCCATACTTGGCATCATAAGTAGCATCGGCATGGGAAGGACGGTACTTACCAGCCATCTCATCATAATCTTGGGAGCGAGCATCTTGGTTGCGGACTAAGATGCCGATCGGAGTCCCCAGAGTTTTGCCCTCAAAAACTCCCGAGAGAATTTCGCAGGTATCACTTTCTTTACGAGGAGTGGTGATTTTGCTCTGACCAGGGCGACGGCGATCTAGTTCAAACTGGATTTCCTCAGCGCTGATTTCCAATTGGGGCGGGCAACCATCGATCGTCACCCCAACTCCGCCACCGTGTGATTCGCCGAAGGTAGAAATTTTAAAAAGCTTCCCGAAACTGTTGCCCATGTCTGATTGCCCAATATTGCCGAGTTTGTATGATACCGCAAAGCTTGATCGCAAAAGAGCTATTTAGACGAACGTATTAGAAGTTACAGCGAACGGGGATCGGTGAATGTTAGTTTAGATTGATTGACTCCTAATGAAGGTGTATCCCCTCACCTGTAACCCCATGTCACAAATATTAGATCCTATTCCGACCGATCGTTCTGATCCTATTTGCTGCTGCTACACCAATACCAGTAGCAGAGTACAAATTGCCAGAATCACTAATGTCGAAAACTGGTATTTTGAGCGCGTGGCTTTCCCGGGCCAACATTTAGTTTTTGAAGCACCAATGAATGCTTATCTGGAGATCCACACTGGTTCTATGGCTAGTGCGGTGATGGCCGATCGAATTCCCTGCATTCGTCTAGAAATTGAACATTTACCGGAACCGCCCCTAGGAGGCGTGCTCAAAGCTCCTGAAGAATCTCTCGATAGCTCTGCTAGCAATAAAAGCAGCCGAGCATTAGAATATCAACGATAAATTGGTGAAAAATGCCAGAACTGAGTTATGCCCAGCCGAAACCGCCTCTTTTGGGGTAGAGGTTCGGCTGGGTACTGACTGACCAATAATTGCCGGAGGCAAATCCTCGGCTATGATAAATTGTGGTATTTTTTCGTGCGGTGCGTATGCGAGCTTCTACAATCATTGGTCTGGGTCGATCGGGCATTGCTGGTGCCAAAATTTTACAGAAACAGGGCTATGCCGTGACCATTAGCGATCAAGGTCAGAACGAGAACTTGATCAAGCTCAAAGAACAAATCTCCGACTTGAACATTACTGTCAAACTGGGTGACAGCTTTCAACCCAGCCCCGATACTCAGTTAGTTGTAGTCAGCCCTGGTGTACCTTGGGATCTTTCGGCCTTGGTCAAAGCTCGGGAAATGGGCATCGAAACCATTGGCGAATTGGAGCTGGCTTGGCGGGAGCTACAAGATATTCCCTGGGTGGGCATCACTGGCACTAATGGGAAAACCACTGTCACCTCGATCACTGCCGCGATCTTTCAAGCTGCTGGTCTGGATGCGCCCGCCTGCGGCAATATTGGACTAGCTGCTTGCGAAATCGCCCTCAGAATTCCTAAGCCCCAATGGATTATTGGGGAAATGAGCAGTTACCAAATTGAGTCTATCAATACTTTAAAACCGCGTATTGGGGTGTTTACCACCTTTACTGCCGATCACTTGGCTCGCCACAAAACCTTAGAAAATTACTACGGTATCAAAGCCAAGCTGTTAAAAAATTCCGAATTCCAGATTTTAAACGGCGATGATCCTTACTTAGTCAGCGTGGCCGCAGAATGGCCGCAGGCACATTGGACTAGCGTGGCAGGATTCGATCGACTACCTGCCAATCCTCAATGGGGAACTTGGATAGCCGATGGCTGGGTGGTGTGGCAAGGGGAGCAGATTATGCCTCTCAAAGATCTGCAAATGCCTGGAGATCACAACCGTCAAAACTTGTTGATGGCAGTGGCCACTGCCAGATTGGCAGGGATTGAGGTAGCAGCAATCCAGCAGGCAGTCAGCAGCTTCTCGGGGGTAAGTCATCGGCTAGAATACATCTGCACTTATCAGGGTGTGAAATACATTAACGATAGTAAAGCTACTAATTACGATGCGGCAGAAGTGGGTTTAAATGCGGTAGAAGCACCAGCGATCTTGATTGCCGGTGGTGATCCGAAAGAGGGGGATAATCAGGGGTGGATGAAGGTCATTAAACAAAAAGCAGCAGCGGTCTTGTTGATTGGAGCAGCAGCAGAGCAATTTGCTGAGCAGTTAAAGAAGGTGGGGTTTGATCAGTTTGAGATAGTGGAAACTATGGCTCGGGCAGTACCTCGATCGGCTGAGTTGGCTCAACAGCATGAGGCTAAAGTAGTATTGCTCTCTCCGGCCTGTGCTAGCTTCGATCAATATCGTAGTTTCGAGGAACGAGGCGATGACTTCCGGCAGCTTTGTCAGCAGTATTTAAACTGATTTGAATTCAATACAGATATTTTTGGTAAGTCGATCTATTACAGCCGTTTTTAAGCAGCAGTACACCCCGAAATTATTGAGATTTTTGTAGTATTGGACGACAATTAACTTGGGTTATTCCAAGCTTTCAGTGATATGGTTATATTGATCTATAATAGGTTTAGAGTAGCTCATAGCCGCCCAGTCCAAACACAAAATTGCTTGTATTTAGTTCAAATTGGTGACAGATATTTTTGTTTGTGAGGTAAATTTGTGTCACAATTCAGCCTCCCCACACCACCTACATTTGATAATATAGAAGAAGACCGCCGTCATCGTCAACAGCGTTTGGCTGCTGCATTTCGGCTATTTGCCCACTATGAATTTGATGAAGGCATTGCCGGACACATTACAGTGCGTGACCCCGAATATCCAGACTGCTTTTGGGTCAACCCGATCGGCATGTACTTTGGTCATATTCGGGTATCAGACCTATTGTTGGTCAACCATCAAGGCGAAGTGGTCAAAGGTAATAGGCCGGTCAATAAAGCTGCTTTTGCAATCCATTCCCAAATTCACCAAGCCAGACCGAACATGGATGCGGCGGCTCATTCTCACTCGCTCTATGGCAAAGCTTGGTCAACACTAGGAAGATTGCTCGACCCGATAACTCAGGATGCTTGTGCTTTTTATGAGGATCATGCTGTGTTTAAAGACTACACCGGGGTAGTTCTAGATACCTCAGAAGGCCAGCGGATTGCTACCACTTTAGGAGACAAAAAAGCCTTGATATTGCGGAATCATGGTTTATTAACCGTTGGTCAAACAGTAGATGAAGCTGTCTGGTGGTTTATTTCGATGAATCGCTGTTGTCATGCACAACTGATGGCTGAAGCAGCCGGAAAACCAGTGCTAATTGACCATGAAACAGCTCTTTTAGCTTACAGCCAGATTGGATCTCATTTTAAAGGGTGGTTTAGTTTTCAGTCTCTGTATGACATGATTGTGCATCAAGAACCAGATTTACTTGAATAACATGACTTTTGATATGTTAAAGGATTTTAAGGCTGTAAACGTTGTGATAGCCTTTATTTGACAACATGGCACTAAATGAAAATTACCGATTATAATGGGATTAGGACAAAGGTATTGTGGTCGCGTCATCTTCTACCTGACATCTCAAACAATCAGGAGGTTGGTTATGAATACGTCGTCATTTCAACTATCTTTGGAACAACAGTTCCAGATGAGACTCATTGAACAATCGATGCAGAACATGAGCCGAGAACAGTTGCAAGATATGCTGATGCAAATCGTGCGGTTAATGCTCGTCAAAGATAACATTGTTCGTGATTTGGTTAAGAGTTGTATAGTGGGATCTGTCATGTAGTTGTAAGCTGTGCAATTTTAAGGTAGAAGGAGGACATCATGGCATCCCTCGATTTGGAGTGGATTCGCGGCCATTTTCCAGCACTATCTCGTCCGCGAAGAGGCGAACAGCCGGTATTGTATCTAGATAGCCCTGGTGGTACACAGGTTCCAGGCAGTGTGATGGATGCGATGTTTCATTATTTGACCACCTCTAACGCCAACCTTCATGGAGCCTTTGCCACCAGCCGCTGCACCGATGCCATGGTGATAGAAGCCAGACAGTCGATCGCCGATTTTTTGGGGTGTGATCCGCAAGAAGTGGTGTTTGGAGCTAATATGACCACCTTGACCTTTGCTTTGAGTCGGGCAATAGGTCGGATGCTGAAACCGGGCGATGAGATTATAGTTACTCGGTTAGACCACGATGCTAATGTTGCTCCTTGGATGGCTTTGACCGAACAAGCGGTAGTGGTACGGATGGTGGACGTACATACTCAGGACTGCACCTTAGATATAGATCATTTAGCCACCCTCCTACATGAAAAAACCAAAATTGTGGCAGTGTGTTATGCCTCCAATGCGGTGGGTACCATCAATGACATTGCTCAGATTGTGCAACTCGCTCATGCCGTTGGCGCATGGGTGTTTGTGGATGCCGTGCATTTTGCGCCCCATGGTCTGTTAGATGTTCGGGCATTGGACTGCGATTTCCTTACCTGTTCTGCTTATAAATTTTTTGGGCCACACCTGGGAATTTTGTATGGTAAGCGAGATCTGCTGGCTCAACTCTCGCCCTACAAAGTTAAACCAGCTCTCAATGAAGATCCTGGACGATGGGAAACAGGAACACTCAATTTTGAAGCCTTGGCTGGAACGATTGCTACAATCCAATACCTTGCCCAACTAGGGCGGCATCTACTACCCAACATTGCTAGTCAGCGAGATGCCCTCGTCACGGCCATGACTGCCATTCAAGAGTACGAGCAACACCTAGCCAGCCAGCTCATTGCTAACCTTCTAGATATTTCAGGAGTAAAAATATATGGCATCACCGAGCCAGCGCAACTACACCAGCGCACACCCACCATAGCCCTGCAACTGCGGGGACAAACTGCCGAGGAAACTGCAATAGCTCTAGGCGATCGCCAGATTTATGCCTGGCATGGCAACTTCTACGCCATCCACCTTACCGAACGGCTGGGGGTGGAATCGACAGGTGGTTTGCTGCGCATCGGCTTGGTACACTACAATACCCCAGAGGAGGTGAACTATTTTCTCAATACGCTCCAGACGATTGCAGCGCCTACTGCACTTCTTTTGTGATCACCTGCTCCGACCAAACGTCTGATCAGAAGTTATTCAGAATAACAGCTAGAACCAATAATCTTCCTCAATTGTGAATTGTCATTTTCAATTTAGTCGGTGGAATAAGGTGAAGATAAGGTTTGAAGCTGAGGAGATTATATGTACATGCCAACCCAAACGTTTAACTGTCAAACGGACTATGCTCTGGAAACGCTGAACTCCGTGAATCTAGATACCCTCGAAACCTTTTTTGAAAATCTACCGGTTGATCCCTATCTTGCTGGCAACTATCGATTTCGTCGTTTATCTCGCTTTCAGATCATCGGCAAATGCGTCACCCAACTATCTGATACTCCACTCTTTCAAACCAAAGCCTACAATCCATTAGCCGGTGATGTTGTCCGCAAATTTGCTGGAATAGAGCCAGAACTCATGGCACTGGATGATTTTCAAAAAATCTGTTTGGAGTTTTTTGACTTCTGCCAGCTATGCACCTCTTTTAACGAAATCGATGTCCATCAAATCCGGATTGTGGCCGTGCCTCAGGCCGTAGGACATCCCGCACCAGAAGGGATTCATCAGGATGGTGTGGATCTAGTCGGCATCTTTTGCGTCGCCCGCAAGAATATGACAGGAGGTCTGACATCTCTCTACAAATCTAAGGAAGAAGCCCCCATTTTTACCAAAATTTTAAATCCTGGCGAATTACTCGTCTTCAATGACAAACAATTTTTCCATTTTACATCTATACTCAATGCCCTGGCGGCAGAACTTGGTGTGCGAGATGTGTTTGTCTTGACCTGCCCAGGACTTTTCCCCCCTGAGAATTCACAAAAGTAAACGTATCTCTCAGCAATTAAGTTCACCGGCGAGTCATTTCAAACAATTGTTGGGCTTGAGCGCTCAGGAATCCAGCAAATAGCACCGAGTCACCCGCTGAGTTTTTGATCTGATGGCGTTCGGCAATTTCGTAGTAGGCATAAGGCCAGTGAATCTGGATGAGGGTGCCAGTATCGTCTTGTACCCAGACTTGCT
>JANNEH010000102.1:0-3168 GCA_031378405.1 Synechococcales cyanobacterium OTE_75_metabat_409 | reverse complement strand
CCCGATTGGATGCCAGAAATAGACCAAAGACCCATCCCCGCAAGGGGGTTATTTTCTAGAAAAATTGGTACTATATCAGTTATTTTGGGCATCTTGACTAGTAGAAACCTGATGTCAAAACCACAAAGGGCTGGTGCCATGATCCTGCACCCCGCCCTCGAACCCCAATTTTCTTCTAGCAGCTACGCCTATCGCCCCGGTCGATCGCACCTTATGGCCGTGCGTCAAGTATCAAAATGGCGAGATCGAGGCTATCACTGGGTTTTAGATGCCGACTTAGTTTCATATTTTGACAACGTTCAACACGATCGATTACTCACCGAAGTCCAAGAACGTCTACCCCAGCCAGAATTTCTTAAGCTCATCGAAATGTGGCTGAAAGCTGGGATTTTAACCAAATCTGGAGTGCTAATTCCCAGTAAAGGCATCCCGATCGGCTCTGGCATCTCACCAATATTAGCCAACGTCTACCTCGATGACTTTGATGAATTATTGGCCATCACCGAATACCAGCTAGTCCGTTATGCTGACGATTTCACCATCATGGCCAGACAAGAAAGCCAAATTTTTACCGCTTATGAATTAGTAGTTAACATCTTAACCACGATGGAACTACAAATTAATTCCCAAAAAACCCAGATCGTGAACTTCGATCGGGGTTTTCGGTTTTTGGGGCATACCTTTGTAGGCAAAATCACCATCCCCGACAAAATCAAAAGTCCGCGCCAAGAAGCCAGCCAGCGCCGGGTAGTTATTAATTTTAATGCCGATCGAGCCGTCCCCACCGTCCTGGAAAGATCTACTTCACCCCCCGCCAAGCCTACGGCCTTAGAAAAAGCCCTGCTGGAATCATTACAAACTAGCAGTCTGCCCATTCCCCCACCGCTCTTCGTTTTACTGGGCTATCAGGTACGCGAACCAGTCCCCGTAAAAATCGAATCTACCGAAACGCCATGGACAGCAGGTATGACTACATTATATTTAGTACAACAAGGAGCGACCTTACGCAAAAAGCAAGGTCGTTTTATCATTAAGGCTCCAGCCAAAAACCAGGCGATTGAAGTAAGCGAGATTCCGATCGCGGAAGTAGAAAGAGTGTTGGTATTTGGCAGCATCCAACTCAGCACCACCGCTATAGGCACCTGTTTATCTGAGCAAATCCCCGTAGTTTTTCTTTCCCAAGTAGGAGAATACAAAGGCCATCTATGGAGCGCTGAACATGGTGATCTATCACTAGAAGCAGCTCAATTTCGTCAGTTCGAGAATGCAGAATTTCAATTTCAAATGGCACAGAGTTTAATTGCAGGCAAGCTCTGGAATTCTAAGCAATTGTTGCTAAAGCTAGGGCGACAGCGGGACTCCCCAGAATTAAGAACAGCGATCGAAGGCATCGATCGAGATTTTTCAGCAGTGCGCTCTGCCCCAAATACTACTAATATTGATACTCTGCGCGGCTTTGAAGGCAGTAGTGCCAATCGCTATTTCAAAGCTTTAGGTCAATTAATCACCAATCCCGGCTTTAGCTTTACCAATCGCAATCGTCGCCCCCCCAAAGATCCGGTGAATTCACTATTGAGTTTTGGTTATACGCTGTTGTTCAACAATGTCATGAGCCTATTATTAGCCGAAGGGCTTCAGCCTTATCTGGGTAATCTGCATCGATCGAGTCGTAAGCATCCTCATTTAGTCTCAGACCTGATGGAAGAATTTCGGTCGCCGATCGTCGATACTCTGGTGTTGAAGCTAATCAATCAAAAAATTTTACGTCCCACAGATTTTACTTTCCCTGATCATGAGGGTGGTATTTATCTAGAAGATACGCCCAGAAAGATGTTTCTCAAATACTTTGAAGAAAGAATTTCGGCGACAGCTTGGCACCAACCTGTTGGTCAATCGGTTTCCTATCGCCGTATTATTCAATTACAGGTGCAGTGCTACAAAAAAGCAGTTTTGGGCGAATTTAGTTATGAATCTTTTCGCCGATCGACTTAGGGAATTGTTACACTTGCCCTCTCCCCAGCCCTCTCCCAAATTTGGGAGAGGGAGCAAGAGACTTCATTTATCACTCCGGTTCCCCTTCTCCCAAATTTGGGAGAAGGGGTTAGGGGATGAGGGCAAGTGCAATGTTTCTGCTGTTTTATCGCATTTTAAATTGCTACCCTGGGCAACCTTAAATAAATACCTTCATTTCTTGAATTTATGCCCAAAAAATCTTCCAGAATTCGGGGCACTAGTACCCCGATCGAAAATGCTGCTAAACAATTACGAAAATCTTTGACTCCGGCGGAAAAACATCTTTGGCAAGAACTAAAAGGCACTAAATTGGCTGGCCTAAAATTCCGTCGTCAGCATCCTGTAGGAAATTTCATTTTAGATTTTTATTGTCCAACCCATAAACTAGTCATTGAGGTAGATGGAGAAATTCACGAGACTCAAGTAGATTATGATGCAGCCAGAACCGCTCAATTGGAATCTTATGGTTATACGGTTTTACGTTTTCAGAACGAGATGGTTATTTACCAGACTGAATTAGTATTAGCAGAAATCATTCAAACTATAACAGTTAATACTCCTGTAATAAAATCAAATGAAAGCTCCGATCCCCCTTCTCCCAAGCTTGGTACAAGAAATTAAAGAATGAAGGCAGTTATGCTGTTAATAGTCTACGATATTGCCGATAACCATCGCCGATCGCAGCTCTCCAATTTTTTAGAAGGCCATGGTCGCCGGGTACAGGAGAGTGTCTTTGAGTGCTTCGTGACATTGGAGCAAATGCCCGGATTGTTCGATCGAGCTAAAAAGCTGGTAGTAGAAGCAGAAGATAATCTGCGGTTCTATTGGATTCCTAGTGATGCGGTGTCTCGGGTGAGATCGATCGGTAGTCCACCCCCAGAACCACCCCCCAATTATTACATTATCTGAAGTTAGCTCGCCTTTTTTTAGGTTTCTCTGCTCTAATGAGGTTTAATGGAAATTTGGTATCAGATGTTGATACATTCCACGGATATCTCCCCGCACCTTGAAAACCGCATTATTCCGTTGACCTCCGTGGATCGCTTATTCAGTATGGATCTTAGACTCCATTTTTGAGCGATTTTTAGGTTTTGACTCTGTTTTTAAGGCTAAAAACTGACCTCCGTGGTTTTGGCCGTTGAAACTAAAGCTAGG
>JANNEH010000096.1:0-3972 GCA_031378405.1 Synechococcales cyanobacterium OTE_75_metabat_409 | reverse complement strand
GTCTAATTGGGCTGTGGCATATAATCCAAAAATTCATCATCGTCGATCGATTCGCTTGCGGGGATACGACTATTCTCAGAATGGTTTGTACTTTGTGACCATTTGTACCCATGATCGACTACCCCTATTCGGTGCGATCGCCAACGGTGACATAACCCTTAGCCCCAGCGGGCAAATTGCCTATCAAGAATGGTTCAAGACTACTCAAATCCGTCCCGAAATTCAGCTACATGAATTTATCGTCATGCCCAACCACATCCACGGCATCATCGAAATCACTTCCCTAGACGCACGACCTTTGCGCTCTCAGGATGATACTGATCGCCCACCAACCAATAATATCCAAAATACTGTAAAAACGACATTAGGGAAAGTATTACGAGGATACAAATCAGCGGTCACAAAAAGAATCAATAGCTTGCCAGATTATGAAGGAATTGCTGTTTGGCAACGCAACTACTATGAACACATCATTCGAGACCAACGAGCCTATCAAAACATCGCTAACTACATTCAGTCCAATCCTCAGCAGTGGGTAGAAGATACTTACTATCTTCAGTTGAATCAACTAGCTAGCCAAACAGGCTAAGTCGGTAAGCAGTATCATTTAATACTCGCTGATCGTCTATCATTGAACACACAACCTCCTTATTTATCCTGGGCTAAAACAATGGTTGCTCAATTCATGGTTCAACCCTCCTCCCTCATGCGTTCTGGCATCACCATGAGCCAGAGGGGAGAAGTCTATCTGTTTAAATTCAACGACGAGCTGCAATCTAGATTTGAGGATCTCCAGCAGCAAAAAAAACAGCAAAGTCTTACTCCTGAAGAACAAGCCGAACTAGCGGGGATCTCTGATCTGTCTAGAATATTTACCTTAATTAACGCCCAGCTCGCAGTCCAAGCCAAATGGTGTCCAACGCAACCAGAAAACTAATTCGCCAACGAGCAAAATCGCTTTGTGAATATTGCCGTTCGCCCGAATACCTCAGAAATAAAGTATTGAGTTATAATGGCTTTAAGCTTTGTCCATAGCAACCCACTAAGTTTATGAACATCAATCTTCAATTAGATCAACAGCACTCTGAACAACTAAAATATATTCATCAGCAAGAGCATGTTGAAGTTGAATCATTATTTAATCAGGCTATCGAAGAACAATACCTTCAACTCCAGTCAGATAATGGGGACGGTAACGATCAATTATTTTGGAGTAACGCTGCTCACGCATACATTAACCATCAAAGCAGCCTTTTTAATTTTGCACTTCCACAGCTCCTTAAGCAATATCCAGCAATGCATGTTTTGTTTGAAGATGGAGTAGTTATTGACGCTGATGTAGATGAAGATGTCTTGCTAGATCGAATCTGGAAAACTGATTTCGTGCGGGAACGCATTGATAAGTATCAAGCCATTTTTTGTCATTTTGTACCAAACCGTCTCGATAGTAATGAATGATATTCCTTATACAAAAATAGGGGCTGCATCACCGATTCCTATCCTACTTGTTAGGTTCAGAAATATTGATAATCGTGAAATCAATGCAGTAGCATTTGATTCGATTCTTGATACAGGTTCTGATCTAACTCTGGTACCATATCAAATAATTTCACAACTTCAGGCTACGGCGATCGATCGAAAACAACAGGTTCCTTTTCGTGGATTGGGTCGAACTGCTCAAGGTCTCGCCTACCGGTTAGAAGTTAATTTGGTAGGCGAAAACTTTCAGGGCGCGAAAGTTATTGCTATCCCAGACGACATCATGCAAGGAGAAGTGATAATTGGCCGCAACATCCTAAATCGATATAATATCAATTTTAATGGGCCACAACTCTGTTTCTCTGTATGCTACGACTAATAGTGGTGATATTGAGAAATCAGATCGATCGCCTTTTCCACCAAATTCACATCTTCGCTATTCAACCAAATAATTTCAGAAATCCCCCGAAACCAAGTGCGCTGGCGTTTAGCAAACTGGCGAGTATGCAGAATAGTTAGCTCGATCGCCTCCTCTAAACTAATTTCTCCTCGTAAATGCTGACGCATTTCGGCATAACCCAAAGTAGCTAAATTAGGTAGATCCCAACCATACTTGGTAATTAAATTTCGCACCTCTTGCTCCCAACCCAGCTCAACCATCTGTCTGGCACGCTGCTGAATGCGCTGTTCTAAACTAGGGCAATCTAGACCAATTTGCATAATGCGATAACTGGGTGGTGCTTCACCCTGTTGACTGGTGATCGATCGACCAGTCACATAAAAAACCTCTAATGCCCGCAGGGTGCGGTTGCGATCGTTGCCATGAATCTTGGTATCTGGATCGACCTGTTGCAGCATCTGAGATAATATCGGTAGCTCGATCGTCTCCAACTGCTGCCGCAGCAACGGCTGGGGTGCCACCCGAGGAATTTTCATCCCCCGCACGATCGATTTGATATATAAGCCAGTACCACCTACTAAGATGGGCGAAATTCCTTGCTGATGCCAAGACAAGATTGAATTTTGCACATTGGTCTGGTATTCTGCTACAGTGAGGATACTGGATGGTTCATGCGTATTGATAAAGTGATGTGGTACTACCTTTTGCTCCGCTGCCGTAGGCTTAGCCGTAGCAATATCCATTTCTCGGTAAACCTGGCGAGAATCGGCACTCAAGATCACACTGTTCAAATGCTGGGCTAGCTTGATTGCCAATCCAGTTTTACCAGTAGCCGTAGCACCACAGATCACAATCAGAGCAGGATCGGAAACCAAAATCTATATTCCTATGCAGATTTAAAAATATTCTCTAAGCAGTCTAAATGCGTCTGTGACCCTTCTGTGATATAATTTTGGTGAGATATTACCTTTTGCTGTCTCAGCGCGGCTGAAAGTTCATTATTGGAGAGTTAGTCTCATGTCCGAAGATTTTGATGTAATGACCGGCGAATACGGAAGTAGCCAAATTAGAGTTCTAGAAGGACTCGAAGCGGTGCGCGTGCGACCGGGCATGTACATTGGTAACACCACATCGTTGGGTCTACACCACCTAGTATACGAGGTTGTGGACAACTCGATCGATGAAGCCCTAGCGGGATATTGTAAAAATATTGAAGCTTCCATCAATGCCGATGGTTCGATCACAGTAATCGATGATGGACGCGGTATTCCCACCGAAACTCACCCTCAAACTGGCAAGTCTACCCTAGAAACGGTATTGACCGTTTTGCACGCCGGAGGGAAGTTTGGCGATGGTGGTTACTCTGTATCTGGTGGTCTCCACGGGGTGGGGGTTTCGGTGGTAAATGCTCTTTCTTCGGACTTAGAAGTGAATGTCTGGCGCGAACAGAATATGTATACCCAGAAGTTTGCCAAGGGTATTGCTGTAGGTGGATTAGTTACAGTGCCCACTGAAACAGCCGATCGCACCGGTACTTCAGTAACTTTCATGCCCGATACCACCATCTTCACCCATGGTATTGAGTTTGATTACGATATTTTAACTATTCGCTTTCGGGAATTGGCTTATCTGAATGCAGGCATTAAGATTTCCTTTGCCGATCTGCGCACTGGTGAAGGCTTTACGCCTCGGAGTGAAACCTATTTATATGAAGGTGGAATCAAAGAGTATATTAGCCACATCAATGAAGACAAACAGCCCCTGCACGAAGAAATTATTTATGTCCAGGGCGAGAAAAATAAAGTCCAGGTAGAAGTGGCTCTCCAATGGTGTTCTGATGCTTACACTGATAACTTGTTGGGGTTTGCCAACAATATTAAGACCAAGGAAGGCGGTACTCACTTAGAGGGTCTGAAAGCAGTATTGACCCGGACGATTAATTCGATCGGGCGTAAACGCAAAAAGCTCAAAGATGGCGATGCCAATTTGGGTGGGGAAAATATTCGGGAAGGTTTGACGGCAATTGTTTCGGTGAAGGTGCCGAATCCGGAGTTTGAGGGTCAGACTAAGACCAAACTAGGTAACTCAGAAGT
>JANNEH010000063.1:0-2393 GCA_031378405.1 Synechococcales cyanobacterium OTE_75_metabat_409 | reverse complement strand
ACTTTTAAGGATTTTACTAATTATGTGGGTGGGGCTTATTTTGATATTGGGAAGGAATCCAATAATTTATTAGAGCTGCCGGATCTATCGGCTTTTTCTGAGAAGGAGCGGAATGAGCGGATGGTGGACTATAAGGAGTTTTTGGCGACGGCGTTGATGATGATGGTGTTTGGGGCGGGAGAAGCACAGACGACTTCGGACAGGATGTTAAAGCAGGCGATTCGATCGGTGTTGGTACCAGTGATCGATCGATTCTTCGATAAGCCAGAAATCCTTGCTCGTTATGAGTTGGCCAGATTGGCTGGTCAGAACACCACAGCTTGGGAGGCGACTCCAACGCTGATAACTTTCCTAGAGTTTTTTGAGCAGCACGGCTTAGATGGTTTGCCCCGTCAGGTGTTGGAGGATACTAATACTGAGCTGGCGATTAATCAGATCAAGCGACAGTTGCAGTTTTGGATCAGTTCACGGGTGGGTAAATCGATCGCCAGACCCTCAACTTTTGATACTGATAATAAACTCTTAGTCTTTGCCTTACGCGGTTTGAGTGATGGTGATGATGCCGCAGTCCTGGCGCTGGCCGCTTATTCGGCGGCGCTGCGACGAACTTTAAGCTATCCTGAGAGCATTTTCTTTATTGACGAATTCTCGATCTTGCTGGAGTGGCCAGAAATTGGTCAGTTAGTCGCCAGGTTAACGGCTAACGGTGCGAAAGCCGGGATTCGGGTGCTTTTAGCAGCCCAAGATCCCAACACTTTAGCCACATCTAAGGCAGGACCAAAGATTCTACAAAACTTATCAACCCGCTTAATTGGCCGCATTCAGCCAGTAGCACAAAAAAGTTTTGTAGATATTTTGCAGCTAGAGCCAGATATTGTGGCCAGGAATGCTGGGAAGAATTTCTATCCCGCAAAGGAAGAAATGTACTCCAAATGGCTACTGGACGAGGCTGGTACTCAGACTTTTGTGCGCTACTATAGCCCGCCGATCTTATTGGCAGTGGTGGCGAATAATCCGCATGAGGCAGCAGCTCGACAGGCATTTATGGATCATTACGGTGATCCTTATCAGGGGTTGATGGCTTTTTCTGAAGAGCTGACATCAGCGCTGAGGGAGAGTCGGCCATTTCGATCGCCTACCACAATCAATGAATCTACTTTAGTCAATGTTGAATAATAAATTTGGATAAATGATCATGAAAAAAGTTAAGAAGAGCAATCGATCGGCTAAAAAATCTCGTCTTTGGGTAATCGGAATTATTACAACATTGATGATTGGAGGATTTTCAGCTAATGCTCATGCGATCAACATCCTGCAAACTATTAATGATCTGAAGAAAGGTGCCAATTCATTAATTGAAGAATTCAAAAACAATCCGGCTGTTGCCAGTATTGTGACAAAACTCAATGATATTTCAACACTGTACATGCCTGAAATACAAAAAATCACCAATCTTTCTAATGCCGATGCCGATAAAATTAGAGGAGTCTTAGGGCAATTAACTCCAAAAGAAGCAACACAGGCAGTAGATAACCAAGCCAAACAACAACCGAGCACAACAACAAACACCTCAACAGATAGTAAAGTTTCTACTGCCACTACTACAACAGCGGCGCAACAAGGATTAAGTAAAGAAGCTCAAGAAGCTAATAAAAAAGTTTCAGAAGAAGTTTCTGGTCTGGTTGATGACTCAGAAGCCACAGCATTTGACTCTACTAGTAGTGCCGATGAAGCACAGTATCTTAGTTCATCTCAAGATGTCTTAAAAGTATTGTCTAGACAAGCTGGTAATCAATCTGCTATGACGGCTGCCCAAGTTAGGATAGCAGCTTTTCAAAATAGTAATCTTCAAGAAATCAAAACACAATTGGCCGCATCAAATCAAGCAAACTCTAGTTTTGAAAAACGGCAAGAAGGAAAAGCTCAAGAAGAACAGATTCAGAAATACACTAAGTCCATGGGAATTATTGCCAACAATAGGCGCAATTACGAATAACAACAACTTCAATTACTAACAATAACTAACCTCCAGAGAAATTTATGTTTGCTTATCATCAAATCTTATTAGCCCAAGCTGCTACCCCTACTGGCACAAAAACCATAGACGGTATCACTAAAGTATTGTTTTCCAAACCAAATGTCAGCCCAGATTCAGTGCCGGGGGCTTTAGATACATTATGGAATATTGCCATGAATGGCGTGATGTTCCAAATAACTTGCCGGTTAGGGCTATTTATTGCGGTTGTGGCGGTTGGGTTTTGGTGTGTAAAGTTTTATAAAACTTTGGATGAAGGTGGTTTAAGACCTGCTATTAATGATCTAGTTTTTCCTGTGTTGCTGGTGGTTTTACTTTCTAATGGAGGAGAAAATATGAAAAGTTTCACTAACCTTGC
>JANNEH010000058.1:0-1826 GCA_031378405.1 Synechococcales cyanobacterium OTE_75_metabat_409 | reverse complement strand
AGGTCTATTTTGGTAATGGTGGGCTATCCATCAGAACTGCTACCGACATACTGAGGATTTGTTCGACTTTTTCGGGTATTTCTAGATCGCCAAACTCATCTCGATCGATAATTGCTCGCCCTACAATTCCCAGCATAATAGTAAATAATGCTTCGCTAGGTAACTTTCTCACTGGATGAAACTCACGTAAATTGCCGATCATCGCCACAATTTGCGAATATAGCGGTGCCAGCACATCTTCTTGGCAGTCATAAAAACCGGTAAGTAGGCGCTTTTGTTGGGAGCGCAAAAACCGAAAGCAATATTGTTGGGGATGGCACAGTGCCCACTCAATATAGGCTCGACCAACAATCAAGAATTGCTCTAGAGGTTCGGTCGTTTGCATTGCCTGCATTTCGCGATAAATAAAGTTTTTTAGCTCGATCGCCGTTTTTTGGACTAGGGCTTCGGCCACATCTTCTTTGCTTTTGAAGTGAGAATAAATACTGGCTTTGGAACGAAAACCACTGGCCTTCCGAATATCATCGATCGAAGTTGCATCGTATCCTTTAGACAAAAATAGCTCATTAGCTGCTGCTAAGATTTCTTCAGAGCGATCTGGTTTGTCTACAAAAAAGTTTGGCGATGGGGAAAACGAATGCATAACTTTACACCACAATTGAAACTACATTCTATCATTGGTATTCATTCCAGCCGGAACTACCAAGATATCTAATTGCGTAACAACCTAAGACCGGACAGTCCATAGAATAAGGGTTTGAGACAGTAAATTACTAGCTATTTCAGATAATTTAGATCGTCATGTTTTATGTTGCTACCCACTTGCATCAAACTCTATCTTTAACTGACTTCAAGCCTGACTTCTATCTGACTTCTGAATTTATTTCAGATTCGATCGATCCCATAATAGAAAAGCCAATTTCGCTATTTCATTAACATTGTCAAAATCTTTATATCGCCGAATATCAACTAAAATGGCAGCCGTAGAGATTTGCCAAAACCCATGACTACATCTGCTGTTAATGCTCTCGATTCTTCACTGAAGGTATTTACCGATCGATTACGCCAACTCAGTCAGCAGCCAATTATTAATTGGCAAGCTCTGGCCACCGACTCAGCCACCGCATTGACAGAAAGCTTCGAGCATTGGCTACCCGCAGAGTTAGACAGCAAACAATATATTAGTTGGCCTGCCGGAGAAGTGCGTTGGTTGGCGACCAACATTGTGGTACCTGATGATTTGCAGGGATATCCGGTGATCGGCCAGAGTCTGCGGTTGTCTTTGGTGTGGTGGTCGATCGATACCCAAATATATGTCAATGGTCAGTTAGTCCAGGCCGGTGACTTGTTTGATGCCCGAGCGCGGGTCTTACTGAGTACCGCAGTCACCGCCGGTGATGCCTGGGATATCCGCATTAGGTTAGTGAGTCCTGGTCACGACCGTGGGGCTTTAATGCAGTCTATCGCTGTTTATGAATCATCAGATCCCCTCGCCCCCGAGCCGGGATTTATTGCCGATGAGATTATGGTAGCTACCGCCTACGGATTGACTGGGGCCGTAGCCGTCTTAGCAACTTTAGATTGGGGTCTATTAGCAATCGATGTAGCTCAATTTCAACAACAGCTCCAAACTATCCGCCAGCAACTGGCTAGCCGCTTCGATAAAACTACCGCACAGATCTCGCTGATTGGCCATGCTCACTTAGATATGGCTTGGTTGTGGGAAGTAGCTGAAACCTGGGATGTGGCCGATCGCACCTTCAATTCTGTCTTATCTTTACAAGCCGAGTTTCCGGAGTTGACCTTTTGTCATACCAGTCCGGCAC
>JANNEH010000038.1:0-28771 GCA_031378405.1 Synechococcales cyanobacterium OTE_75_metabat_409 | reverse complement strand
AGACAAGAAATGGGTTGGTTCATCATGCTTTCCTCCGGTAAATCAATCTGAATTAAAGTCGAATCACGACTACCTGTTGGCCATTCGCTGTCTGGGCTAGTGACGTTTGTAGTCGTTCTTCCAAGGGTAAAGCGTTAGTGCGTTTATCAAAGATTACCAACCAGCCAGTGCTTTGTTTCAGGCGATCGCCTTCGGCGCAAGCGGAGCTATCGAGATAACCCTCCAACTGCTCCAATCCCTTGGTGAGCGGATCGGGGCGACCAGTGCGCCACACTTTTAATTCGATGCCCAGAATTACCGAGCCATAGCGTAAACAAAGATCCATTCGATCGCGCCCAATGGCATATTCTCTTTCTAAAGTCCCCCCGCCGTTAATTACCCGATGGAGAAAAGCCATCAACACTAGGTGGGGAGCAATCTCTGGATAAGAAGCACTTTTTAATAAAGCCTCGCCATGTTGTAACCAAAAGTCCAAGAAAGTATGGAGCAATCGTTCAGTATCTAAATCGCCAGTAGTGGTTAGCCAACTGGGAGCAATCTGCGGTAAAGAAGCCATGGGAGTCACTGTCAACACCCGAGGCAACACTTCTCGATAAATCGGATTAGCGATCGCCAATCCGCCCAAGGGGTCTATCCGACAAAGCCCTAAATCTTGGACAAATTGAATATCCTCATTGGGGATATTACCTAATTCTAAACCAGCCAACATTGGCTCAATAATGGCTTGCACCCGATCTTCGCGCAAGCGTTCGGCCAGACTATCTAAATGGGTATCTTGACGGCGAATTAAGATTTCCTTGGCTTCCTCCACCATAATTGGAGTAATAGTTATGGCTGGTGCTGGGGCAATTTCCTCGGTGAGTTGGCGAGCCAGGGCATTCACCAGCCAGGGCTGGCCTTGGGTGAGTTCAAAGGCTAGATGAATTGCTTCTGGGACAAAAACTTGACCAGTATCTGTGGTGTGTTGTTGATATAGCTCTGCTACTTCTAATTCATTGAAATTCCGCAAAGTCAAGGATTCTACTTTGATATTAAAGGGGCTGGCGGTATATAGTCTATCACTACCACCAGAGGCTACTTTGTAGTCACGTACATCCCTAAGCCCAATGAGGCCGATCGAACTCGGAAATCCTTTGGGGCGGCGGGGGTAGCCATCGCGAAGTTGACGTAGTACCGAGATCAATGTGTCATCTTGCAGGGCATCAATTTCGTCAATTAACAGCACGATCGGGCGGGGACAGATTTCTGCCCAAATACTTAAAGCTTGGGAAATTCTACTACCAGTAGTTAGTTGCGACCAGTCGGGTGGCCGAAATTCTGCTGGTAGCCAGTAGCGCAGAGCAGTCTGCCAAGCATTGAGTAGTGCCAATTCTGCTCCGTTGATATCTTGACCATAAGCTTGAGCTGCTTCGGCTGATACCATCGCCGCTACATATTCACCACTAGTAGTAAGTTGTTCAGCTAAACTCAACATGGTAGTGGTTTTGCCAATTTGCCGAGGGGCGTGAATTACGAAATAGCTTTCTTGATCGATCAACCTGAATACTCTGGGTAGCCTGACCAAAGGCGGAAGCATATAGTGCTTATCAGGGCGACAGGGACCGGCAGTATTGAACCATCTGGGCATGATTGTCAGAAGTAATGTTATTTCAGATCATACTGTATTTCAGCGGAGAGCCAATCACCTCATAGGTATTGTCATTCAGATAGATGTCACCTAGGGGTATACTTGGTTTCAACAACTTTTGCAGACTGAGTATCAGATCTCGTTCATCCGACTCAATAAAAGCTCACCTGCTTGTGTAAATTCGATCAACAGTATCAGAGCTACCTTAATCTATGCTTTTTGGGAAATTCACTAATCCCTTGACTCCGAGAGAATTAAGCTTGCAATGCTTTAGAGAATCTCTCTCTGCGCAGCAGGCTAATGAACATATTGGAAATCTGATCAAATCTCAAAAACCTTTTATGGTGGCCAGGTTTGGCTCGGTTGAACTGAGTATTGTGAAAAAATATCGCAAGATCAAAACCCTATCCCACCGTGAAAAGTTCATGGATTTCTTTTTGACTTGGGAATGGAGTTATGGATGGCTAGGCGGGTCTATCAAGCAAATTGAACGGAATGCAGGATTTTTCCCAGTGAATCCTCGAAATCTAGACCGCTTTTCTCAGATTATGATTGAATCTATGCATAATGTGGATCTGCTGGGGTCTTGGGTGCCTGGAGAAGCATATTTTAATGATGAACTCCATCAAGCACAGGTTTGTGACCTTACAGCTATAGATCCCTTTCGGCAAGAGAATCCCTGGTCGCAACACCTCAAAGGCAAAAAAGTCTTAGTCATTCATCCATTTGCCAATTCAATTCAAAAGCAGTATGAAATGCATCGAGAACAGATATTTCAAGATCCTTTAGTCTTGCCCGAATTCCAGTTGAGGACTTTACCTGCCGTCCAATCTATTGCTGGCAATAGACCGCCAAAATATCCAAATTGGTTTATGGCTTTGGATGATATGTACGAGCAAGCAGTTGTCACAGATGCAGAGATTATTATTTTGGGTTGTGGGGCTTATGGATTTCCCTTAGCCTCCAAGCTAAAAGTGGCAGGAAAGCAGGTGATTCACCTAGGCGGAGCCACACAGCTTTTATTTGGAATAAAAGGAAAACGCTGGGATAATAATCCGCCAACGGCGGCCTTGTATAATGAATACTGGACTAGACCTTCACCCCAGGAATATCCTCCAGGAGCCTTGAAAGTAGAAGGAGGTTGCTATTGGTAAATCTATAGCAAGTCTAGGCAATCATTGAATATATTTGGAAAACATATTTTGCATTACATCCGACGAATTTATAGCTGGCCTGCACCGGTAAGGATTATCTCTTTTTTGTTGATCATAGTAGTTTGCTGGTCTCCTTTTGCCCTCCTGATTTATAGCTACTTTAGCTTAACGAGCAACGTCAACAGTCCAGAGATTGTCAATCTACTAAATATTTTTGTGATGGGAGGCTTGGGTTTACCGTTTCTTTTCCTGCTACCTTGGTGGGGCAAAACGATTCATCAGCAAACAAGAGTATTTCACCACTTAGGATGGGAGGCCGATCGGCATAGTTTGTATAGATTTGGGCAAGGATGGTGCATTGGTTTATTGAGCCTGATGCTGTTGCTCCTAGTGCAAGGATGGCTGGGCTGGCTGGCTTGGCAGTCCACTGCTGTTCCATGGCTTGCTTTAATTGGCGGTGGTTTGTTGAGTTCTTTGGGGGTCGGTATCATTGAGGAGCTGGTCTTTCGCGGCTGGATCTTGGATGAGCTAGAGCGGGACTATTCCCAGCCCATTGCTTTGTGGGCGAATGCGGTGATTTTTGCTGCATCGCACTTCGGCAATCCGGCACATCTAATTTTGGGATGGCCACGATTTTTAGGCTTGATCGCCTTGGGTTTGCTGTTGGTGGTCGCGAAGCGCAGCCAAGGAAATAGGCTGGGGATCTCTATTGGTTTACATGCTGGCTTGATCGGGGTCATTTACCTGAAAGATGTCGGCCAGATTATAAAATACACAAATCGAGTTCCCGAGTGGGTGACAGGGGTGGGAGGTACACCTGTAGCAGGGGTTTCAGGGGTTCTAGCTCTCTTGATTTTATTGGGGTATTTTGCTAGGCTAAGTCGCTTGGCGCACAGGATTCGTACTTGATTCTTGCATAAATCTACCTGGACTATTTTTATGGGAAATTATGAATTTGATGCCAATCGGGAAAATCTCTGTCCATTTCATATGGGCTTTAACTCGGTGGGCGATCGCAGTGCCGGGAGAATTTGTCCCGGCAAGGATATTGCCCTCGATATGTTGATCGATGTAATCCGAGTGGTGGGAGAGGCTCGTAGGTCGATCGGCTAAAAATCTCTAAATATTAATACTTTGAGGAATTTTAGAAGGTCGTAAAACATCATAATAGGTAGAACGAACTTCGTTTCTAGCCTGAATTTGTAGCTCAATGAAGCTAAGCTTCTTTTGGAAATCTTCCAAGGGCTGGTTAATTCGATCGTTATTTAGTTCGGCAAACGCATCATTGTATTCACCTAGTTGTGTGTAATAAATGGAACCCAATAAATGAGTCATATTTAGTTGTGTCTCGGCCTGTTGCAGGGAGGGTAGCAAGGCAAAATAATCTTGCTCAGTAATGCCACTACTGCTGCTGGGGGCTTCTCGATAACCAGCCAAAGGCATATTGGGCATATAGGTCATATAAGATGACTGGGGAAAATTGACCGCAGCATGTTGAGCGCTACCAGTAAAGATAATGCGAGTGACGGCTTCAATTAAGTATGCCAATGTTTTGATCTGGGGAGTAGCATCACCATCTTTGATTGCTTCACCAATGCCGGTCATTTGGCCACCATTGGGAGCAGTTAAATCTTGAATCCAATTTTGAATTCTGTAATCATTTTCTACCGCACTGTCATTGGGATAAAATATGGTTAAATAGCTAGTTACCCAATCATTGATTGCCTGCCAAATCAACAAGGCATCATCTCGATATGGATAGTCGGGCAACAAGTTAGGATCAGCTACTCCTCGCCGCTGTAACTCTTGGGGCAAAGATGACTCATTAAAAATAAATGGATAACCCTTGGCACCTTTAATACTCAATAATAAGGATGATTCTAAAGTACCTGCGGCTACTTTATCAACGGTACCACCTAAGTTAACCAAGCCTTTTACTGCTGAGTCGTTAATAAATAGAGTGCCCTCAATATGTGGTCTTAATAAAGCTCCTAAAGGGTGATCTGAGGGTAAAGTACGATAAATAGAGAGGGCGATCGGTTCCATCCATAAATGAGTGCCACCCAAATGAGAAATAAACTCATGATAGTTGCCATCAGCAATTTGGACGGTTAGCTTGGCCATTTGCCAAGCCCATTTTTCTGATTCGGAAGATTGTAGCGATGGGGCGACAAAAATTGGATTATCGGGGGCGGGTTGCTGGTAACATTGAATGGCCACTGGCACTAATCTGCGATTGGGGCAAGTTCCTGGTTCAACTGCAAACAAAGCGATCGGCTGATAGATAAATTTTTGTACAACCCCATTATTTAGTTCCACTGTTCCGGGCTGAATATCTGCTAATACTTGGTAATCTGTGACATACAACCTATTTTCGGCGAGAGCTTGTTGGAGTGAATCACCATTACCCATCACTGCTTGATATTGAGGATCAGTAATCGGAAATTTTTCGTTGAAACTTGTCAAGAGTTCTATTACTAAAGGATTTACTCCGGCAACTCGCTGTGCAGCAAAGGCTTTATCCAACTGTGTTTGGTTGGCAATAGTAGGTAGGTAAATTATTTGAAATAAATTTTTATAGTCTGTCAGCGAAATATGATCATCTGCTTTTTTGGGCTGCATCTCTTTGCGCTGAATACTTTTAACCTGTGAAGTAATCGCCTTTTCTAATATAAAACTTTTAGCGTAAGTATTTTTCTGTTGGTCATCTACTGGCTGACGAGTATTATCGGGTGATTTGTATGTGGATTTAAGAATCCACAACAGCAAACTGTAGATTTTACCTATAAGTTGAGAGTTATCCGGATCGTCTAGAAATATCAAAAATCTAAAGTCAAAAACAAATTTTAGTGTAGAACACATGTATTTGTTGATGGCCACATCATACATTGTTTGATTAGATCGAATCCGCAACAGAGTAGAAAGCACATTTTTAGTCCAATTCCTTTTGGTTAAGGAGTTGTCTGCGTAAAATACCAAGGGAGTCATGGGGTATTTTAACTGCTGAGCATTGGTGGAGTTTTGAGCTAGATGAACAAAGGCATCGTAACTATACTGATATTCTTGGTCGGCAGCATTATCTTGTGAAGGCATATTAATCATCTTAATAACCAAAATAGCAAAGATCAACACTACTGTAGCATGAAGTACGACATATTACTAGCACGATTGATGAATGCGATCGCAGATTACCGGATAATCTGTCCTTCGATCTCTACCTGGCGAAAGATCTGCGGCACCAACATCACACGATCGATATCGCGATAGTCAAGTATTTTTCTTTCCTGCTAGTGGCTGTGCCGGAATCCCTTGCCAGTGAGTACCGGCAGGCAAAATTTCACCCTTCATTAGCAAAGATAGACCATGAAGCTGTGAGCCTGGTTCCATTTGGGTGTCATAAAGGATGATCGAACCATGGCCAACCACACAGCTTTTGCCGATGTGGACATGAGACATCTTCATCACCCGATCTTCAAACAAATGAGTTTGCAAAATACAGCCATTATTTAGCGCCGCCTGATCATCCACCCGAATTAGATCAAACTCCGTGATATCAGAAGAATCGATATATACCCGCTTACCAATTCGTGCCCCCATACAGCGCCAGTACCAGGCCAAGAATGGTGTGCCCAAAAAATAATCTGTCAGCCAAGGAGCCGCAATATTTTCGTTCAGACCAGTAACCAACTCACTACGCCAAACATAGTTATTCCATAGGGGCAGAGACTGGGATTTATAGCGTCCGACCAGTAACCATTTGCAGCAAAACACTAAGGCACAGGCTAAAAATCCAATGCCGATCGACCATACTGGTAACACAGCTACTAATTCTTCGATCGGTAGATCATCGCCAATCTCATCTAGATTGTCTTCTACCAAATAAATTAAACTACTAATTGCCCCTGCAGAAAAGGTGAGGGGCATAATAACTCGCAGAGATTCAATGCCAAAGCGTTGCAAAACCAACCAAATGGAAGGTTTGAAAGTAAGATTAGTATCGAATTTATCTTCTTTGTAGCGTTGAGGTAGGATAAATGGTGGATTACCAATCCAGTCAGTATTTTCAGGCGCTAGTTGGGGCGGAACCGAGAGACAGCCCAGCAAATTATTTCCAGCCATTTTGCTACCTGCTGGCACTAGAGAACTATTTCCTAGAAAACTCTCATCACCAATATGAACTTGCTGCAAATTCATCTGGCCAAGATACACCCGAGGCGCGCCCAAAGATACGTCATCAGCGACAAAAGCATTAGCACCGATCGAAACTAATTCTGGTGAAAAGTTAGCTGCCGTAGAAATCTCGGTTTGCTTACCAATTTTAGTACCCAACAATCTTAGCCAGGGCGTAGAATACACCGTGCCATAAACCATGCCTAGCCACTCTAGGCTCAGATCCATTAGGCGATCGATCCACCATTTACGAATATAAAAGCTGGTGCGTAAGGAGTAAGTTCCTGGTCGTACCCGAGGCAAAAAGATTTTTTTGAAGGCCAATACTTGCACTACAATGAGCAAAATCCCGATCGAACCAGCCAGTGGAGCTACTAACAATCCCCACCAATGCCAGAGGTCTAGCGCCTCCAGCATTAATAGCACCCCTGGTAAAACAGCAACAGTAGGTAAAACACTGAGTAAAATTACCCCGAAACACTGGATGGTTCCCCTAAAAATTCGGCCTCGGTTACTGCCATAAACCGGCACTTGTGGTGCTACCATTTCTTGGAGACGAGCTGGAGAACCATGCCAGCGTTGCTGTGGAGGAATAGTAGTGTTATTGAGCAACAAAGATAGATCTTCTAAGTGGCTGTCGTGATCCATTTTGCTATTTGGTTCTAGGGTCGCCCTTACCCCCACAAAACAGCGATCGCCAATATTAATCGCACCCAGATGCAAATAACCATCTTTGACCGCGTAGCCTAACAGACGAGACTCTGCACCCAGACTACTATCGTTACCCATAGTGAACAGATCGAAAGTTCCCACATCATCGGTGCCAAAATAACAATTTTTGCCAATCTTAGCGCCCAGTAAGCGGTAGTGCCAACTCAAAAATGGGGTTCCAATGAGCGGCCACAGCGGTGCAAGTTGCTGCATGGATCTTGCCAACCACCAGCGGCAGTAATACCAACCCCACAGTGGATAACTGCCTGCCCGATATTTGCCAATTAAAATCCATTTACTAACTACAGCAATCGCTAGCATCATGGGATAAAGAGCAGCAATTGTCCCAAAGAAGACCAGAATTCCTACTTCATCAAAGAAACGATATCCTAACAGCGGCAATACCAAATTCACTGAGAAAATCAGTTGTACTATATAAACTCCACCTAACTGGCAAACTGCCGTTAGCCAGAATTGCCAACCCACTTGAGGATGAGGCAAAATTGGTTGGACTTGCGGTGCAGTAGTGGTAGATAAATGCTCTGCTAAAGCGGCGATCGAAGGGCAATGATAAACATCTCCCACAGCGGCGTGTTGCAGGTCGAGATCAGTACGCAGTTCTGATACCATTGCTGCCACTAATAAAGAGTGACCACCCAAATCAAAAAAATCATCGTCGATCGAAACTGGGGTATTAAATAACTTTGACCAAATGGTAACTAACTTGGCCTCCAAAGGAGTACTGGGTGTACGCAAGTCAGTTCTAGCTGCTTCCGCCATGGGGATAGGATCGGGCAATCGTTTGCGATCGACTTTACCACTGGCCAGCCGAGGCACATCATCGGCCTGGAGCTGATGAAAGCAAGTGGGCATCATGAATCCTGGCAAACGCTGGCGCAGATGATCACGAGTAGCTGCCAAATCTATGGCTTCATCACCTAGAACCAAATAGGCCACCAATGCCTCGACGGCATCGGCTCCTGGCTTGATTGCCACCACTGCGATCTGAATACCAGGGCATTGCATCAGCACCGATTCGATTTCGGCTAACTCTACCCGGAAACCTCGCAGTTTTACCTGATCATCGGCACGACCCAGAAACTGAATTTCGTTGTTGACCCAAGCTCCCAAATCGCCACTGGCATATAGCCTGCGGTGCAGAGTAGGATGCTGGATGAATTTTTCTGCGGTTAACTCTGGGCGATTCACATATCCTCGCGCCAGACAGTCACCGCCGATAAAGATCTGCCCAGTTTCGCCAGTGGCCACTTCTTCCAGGTTGTCATCCAAAATATAGACTACATAGCTAGGTAAAGGCTGGCCGATCGTCACTGGCTGATGGGGATCGCACTCCAAATAAGTTGCCACGACCGTTGCTTCTGTTGGGCCATAGGTATTTAAAATTCGCCGATCAGATCTAAACCAACGCTGAATTAGCTCCGGCTGACAGGCTTCGCCCCCCAAAATCAACAAGCGCACAGTGGGCAAGTCTGATTGCAACATCGATAACAACGTCGGCACACAAGAAAAAACCGTGACCTGCAAACGAGTCAAAATTCCTGCTAGCTCACTGCCCGCTCTGACCATCTGGGCAGTACCTACCACCAAGGTGGCTCCAGCCGCAAAAGTCAGCCAAATTTCTTCGATCGAAGCATCAAAAGCGATCGAAAAACCCTGATAAAAACGGTCATCTGACCGGACTCTGTACACATCCTGCGCCGCCCAGACAAAGTTAGCAGCATTCCGGTGTTCTAGCATTACCCCTTTGGGACGACCAGTGGAGCCAGAAGTATAGATAATGTAGCAGAGTTCACTGCTATCGATTTCTACTCTGATTGGAGTAATAGGTTGCTGAGCAATTAACTGCAAATCGAGGCAAAAACTGGGACAAGGTATGGCTGGATGCTTGGTAAGCATCGACTCAGACGTTAGCAATAGTAGCACTTCGCTATCGCTGAGAATATATTGCACTCGATCGGCTGGATAATCTGGGTCCATTGGTACATAAGCGGCACCGGCTTTTAAAATTCCCAGGACTGCGATATAAACTTCGATCGATCTTTCTAACAGCAGCCCCACCCGTGACCCAACCGTGATTCCCCGCGACCTTAAATAGTGAGCTAGTTGGTTGGAACGTACTTCTAGCTCACTATAAGTCATCTGCTGCTGGTCACAGACTAGAGCTAAGCGATCGGGATGGTTATAGGCTGTTTTTTCAAAATAGGTGTGCAGGAGAGTGGCGGCAGTAGTCTCTAAAGCTAAGCTGTCGGGAGATTGAGGCTGGTGACTGACCAATTTTTTATCTCGATATCACAGTTTGACACAGTGAATCTTAGCAGAACTTAGAACATTAGTAAGCCTTTTGTCGGATTAGCCTCATTGCTTGAATATGGCTTAAGCTTCAAATCTATCAACGCTATTGGTTTGGTGAGATTATGGCAGATTACTTGTTGCTGATGGCATACTAGAATTAAGTAGAGTAATTGAAGGAAAATAATGTCAGAAGAAAGATTCGATCGAATTGAAGCTTTGATAGCACAGGGATTAACTGATCTAAACCAGCGCCTAGCCGGTGTCGAAGATCGCATGGTAGTCTTAGAAACTACTCTTTCTGCGACTATGCGAGGTGGTTTTATTAATTTGCGTAGCACAGTGAATGACATTGATGCTGACCTAGCCAAAGTTGAGCAGAGGGCAGAAGATACCGCGCGGAAAGTTCGGAGGCTGAATCAGCGTTTGATGTATCTCGAAGGCCGGACGGAAGAAGGCGATAACGAAGCCACTTGAACCGTTTGAACGGTTCAAGCTTTTGATAAATCTATGTTGCAGGATAACAGACCTTGGTACCGCCCAAACCGCAGTAACCGTTGGGATTTTTGGCTAGATACTGTTGGTGATATTCTTCGGCGTAATAAAAAGTCGGTGCGGGCAAAATCTCGGTGGTGATAGTGCCCATCCCGGCGGCAGACAAGGCTGCTTGGTATTTGGCTTGGCTAGCTAAGGCAGTAGCTTGCTGATTGTCATAGCAATAAATACCCGATCGATATTGGGTGCCTTTATCATTACCTTGGCGCATACCTTGAGTGGGATTATGGCTTTCCCAAAAGATTTGTAGGAGTTGATCGTAACTGACCACTTGGGGATCGAAAACTACCAAGACTACTTCGTTGTGGCCAGTCATGCCGGTACAGACTTCTTGATAGGTGGGGTTAGGGGTCGGGCCAGCAGCGTAGCCAACCGCAGAGATATAGACTCCGGCTTGCTGCCAGAATTTGCGCTCTGCGCCCCAAAAGCAGCCGAAACCAAACATAGCCACTTCCATACCCGCTGGATAGGGGGGACTCATGGGGTTGCCGTTGACATAGTGTTTGGCAGGAGGGGTAATGGCTTCCGATCGACCTGGCAAGGCTTCGCTAGCACTGGGAATGGTGGATTTTTTATCTGAGAATATTCCAAACATGGTTAATGGGTGGGTTGAGTAGTTCATTCAAGATAACTGAAATATTATCAAGATTGCCAGAGAGCAAATGGCTCTTCTAGTTAACTGTCTCTGAGGCTAATAACTATATTTTCAGCCGCTTTAGATAGCCCAGGTTTGAGGGCGAGCAGCTATCGATCGAAATTCACGGTAGGATAAGGAAATATTTTTATGTTTCCTTCTAGCCATGTCTATCCAACGTCTGTGGTCCCAAGCGATCGCCCTAGTATTAGTAATAGTAATTGGTCTCTCCGGGTGTGCAGCCGAGACTTCCGGCGGCCTAGTCGGCAACTATCAGAAAGATAGCCTCACCGTGATCAGTAGTCTGCGCACTGCCCTAGAAAGTGGCGAAGACAGCCCCGAAAAAGCTGCTGCCCAGTCGATCGCCAAACAAAATATCAATGACTTTGCTTCTCGCTACCGCACCGACCCAGCTCTCACTAAGCGCAGCTCCTACACCACCATGCGGACAGCCCTCAACTCCTTGGCCGCTCATTATGCCGCCTATCCCAACCGCCCGGTACCAGACAAACTGAAAGAAAACCTGGCCATGAAGTTCAAACAGGTAGAATCTGCTCTGGAACGGGGAGCCTAAGCCACAAAACATTTCTCATGCTAGCCGCCTCAACGAGAGCGGCTATTTTTGTGGACAAATTGAAACAATTTGGTAAAATTAGCCATCAAATAGATTTATTAACCTCAACAACTGCCCCAAATCAATGTCTTTTCTCCATATTTCCTCTCTGCCTCAGCTCAAGATATCTATGGCGGGAGCATTGACCACAATAAACTTTCTGACTTTGGGGGCAGCAGCTACCCCTCAAACTACTACTCAAACCACCACCTCTACTCAAGACTATTGCTTTGCTAACTCCACTCAAGTCGTCGAAAAAAATCGGTTGCGGGCAGCAGCCTTAAGCACCGATCCCGCTGCTAAACAACGTTATCGTCAGGCCATCTATAGCAGTGGTCAAGAACTAGCTGCCTGCCGTCAGAGAAGCTGGCTCAAGACCCAGGCAATTTGGATTCGGATGTACCCTTGCGATACTAAACCAGGGGCTGTGGATGAACTGCTCGATCGAATGGTCGAAAAAGGCTACAACCAGGTTTACTTGGCTACTTTCTATGCTGGTCGGGTGCTTTTACCTCAAGCTAGTAACACCACTGCTTGGCCATCGGTGCTCGAAAATGCCAGCGTCCGCAACACCGATCTATTAGCTGAAGTAATTCGCAAAGGGCGAGAGCGGGGCTTGAAAGTTTATGCTTGGATGTATGGCCTAAATTTTGGCTCTAACTATGGCTTGTATCCCAATCATGATGAGGCGTTAAATATCAATGGTCGGAATGAAAAAAGCTGGTTTGTGGGCAAGGAAGGTGAGCAGTCTCCCAATGTTGGCGGACCCAATTCAATTTTGTTTGTGAATCCTTATAGTACACAAGCCAAGCGGGATTTCAATCAGGCCCTAATCGAAATCCTTAAACGTCGCCCTGATGGTATTTTGTTTGACTATATTCGCTATCCCCGTGGTCAGGGTGCCCAGTCGGTGATTTCTACTGTTAAAGACCTGTGGATCTATGGACCTGATGCCCGCAAGGGTTTTGAAGCTATGGCTCAAAATAGCAAGGCCAGCGAATTAATTAAGATCTTTTTGGCAAATGGTGATGTGCAGCCCGAGGAAATCGCGGCCATGGATGCCGCTTTTCCTGCTGAGCAAGAACCCCGCTGGATTGGTCGATCGCCCCAACCAAATGAAATCAAACTACCTCCCAAGAAAAGAGCCGAAATCTACAATCGAGAACTCTGGCAATTAGCGGTGGGCTATGCGGGTGATGGGGTGGTGAAGTTTGTAAGCAATGCTACCAGTCTGGCTCAAAGCTACGGAGTTCCCGCCGGAGCGGTATTTTTCCCAGAGGGCAACAACGCCGTAGGCAGGGGTTACGATTCTCGTCTCCAGCGCTGGAATCGCTTCCCGCGCAACATTGAATGGCATCCGATGGCCTATGCGATCTGTGGCCAAAGCAAATGCATTGAAGATCAAGTTACCAAGATGCTGAATGCTGCCGCGCCCACCGGTACTGCCGTGATGCCAGTTTTGGCCGGTACCTGGGGCAAAAGCTTTGAAAATCGCCCTTCTTTAGAAATTCAAATGGATGGCATTCATCGATCGTCTCCTCAGTTAACCGCCCTCAGCCACTTTTCTTACTCCTGGCAAGAACCCGCCTCGGATAGTATCCGCAGTACTTGTCGTCTATTGAGATAAGCGGAACTAGATTCTAGTAAATCAAAAGTAGGGTGGGCAATGCCCACCATCTAGAATTGATATTTTTGAGTCGGCAATAAATATCTGGTGGATCGCCTAGATCCTAGTCTGTGGGCAGTGCCCACCCTACTTTTTAAAATCAAGCTAAATAATTATCTTCTTCTACTAGTTCGGGTAGCTTGGGTTGTTTGCCATCTACTAAGCAACTGACCGTCATATCGCCCATGACGTTGATGGCGGTGCGGACTCGATCGAGGAACCAATCTACTGTTAACAAAATGGCGATGTATTGCAGGGGCAACCCCACCGAGTTAAACACCAAAGTCATGGTGACTAATCCAGCTTCAGGAATACCAGCGGCTCCTACCGAGGCAAAGATCGAAGTAAGAATGACTAAAATCTGCTGCCAAATATTTAGATCTACCCCCAATCCTTGCGCAACCAAAGATTGAGAAATAAACAGTGCCGACATTGCCTCATACAAGGCAGTCCCATCATTATTAAAATTACTGCCCACCAGTGCCCCCAATGAAGCCGAAGATTTACGTAAGCCCACTTTTTCGATCAGGGTTTCGTAAGTAATGGGCATGGTTGCTGTCGAAGAAGCAGTGGAAAATGCAGCAATCAGCGGATCAAGCCCGGTAGTCAATAAATGTTTGGCGGTGACCCATGAACCAAATTGGATGCGGAGCAAGTAATAGCAAGCTTGAATCGCCAATCCCAAAATTACTGCTACAACAAAAAATAGCAATGATTTAAAAGGTTCAAATCCTTTCAGGGCGATCGTCTTGGCCACAATTCCCAAGACTGCCAAAGGCACTAACATAATTACCCAATGCAGCATTTTGATGACAGTGTTGAACAAAGCACTCACCACTTGTTCGATAGCTTTGCTTCCATCTTCGGTGACTGGCTGATAATCTTGTTGACGGTTGGTAATTTGCTGCTGCTTGAGTAATCTTAAAGCCACACCCATAGCTAATCCTAGCAATACCAAAGAAATTACACTGTTTTTATCAGCAAAGGGTTTAATAATCGAATCGGGCACAAAGCTATCCAATAACTGCACCGGATCAAAGCCTTTAGCTTTCTCAGCTATTTTCTCAGCATCAGCAACACTGGGTTTAGGTAAATTACTCCAACGACCAGGCCGTACCACATTGGCCACAAATAAACCCACGATAATTGCCACCAGGGTATTACTGGTCAACAAGAAACCTAAGCGCTTCGCCGCCCCACCGGGCAAGTCGGCAGTCATCAGGGTATTGACGATCGACAAAAAAATCAATGGTGTCGCCAGCATTCCAAGAGCACGAAGCACCAAGGTCGAAGGCAGAGCCAGATGAGCCAGGTTTTCTTCGTATTTCAGCAGTGCAGTGGGTTCGATCGGCTTGCCCTGCCCCAACATAATACCTAATACGACAGCGATCACCAGGGCAATGATAATTTGGGTGTAGAGCGGTAATTTCAGAATTTTAGACATAACTTTCGATCGAAGGTAATTTTTAAATGGGTGCTTGCTCTTCATTCTATGCAGTCAGCACCACCAAGACTGTTAGAAACAACAAAACTACATTCAAAACTGTAAATTTTGCTGATAAAGATATTCGAGCGAGCTATCCGTAACGTCAAACCATCAACATCCAGGCACCTTTGACTTTAAATATTGCCAGCAACTCATGGCGATTTGCCACTCTTCTTGAGTATGAATCACCAACAATTTCACTAAAGACTGGGAAGTTGATATGTCCCGATCGAACAAAATTGGCAAACAATTTAAACCTGGATCAAGCTTCACCCCGATAAAAGCTAACTTTGCTGCCACCGCAGCCCGGATGCCTGCATGATTTTCGCCTACCCCTGCCGTAAAAACTATGGCATCCACACCCCCTAATTCTGGTAAGAGTGCCGCGATTTTAGCCGCGAGAATATGCACATAGAGATCAATGGCTAACTTTGCCCGAGTATTTCCAGCACTTATTGCCCGATCGATCTCTCGTAAATCATTAGATATTCCTGAAACTCCCAATAATCCCGACTCAAAATTCAATATATGGTCGAGTTGCTCCACTGTATAGTTACCCCGGCGCAACAGATGCAAAATAATGCCCGGATCGATCGAACCGCAGCGAGTTCCCATCATCAAACCATCTAGAGGCGTAAAGCCCATGGTGGTATCAATACAACGACCATTTTTAATCGCGGCCAATGAACACCCATTGCCCAAATGACAACTAATTAATCGTAGCTCTTGCGGATTTCTTTCTAATAACTCTGCTGCCCGTTGAGTACAATATTGGTGACTGATGCCATGGAAACCATATTTTCTGATTCCTTGCTCTAACCACTGATAGGGCAAGGGATACACGTAAGCTATCTCGGGTAAATCCCCATAAAAGCCTGTATCAAACACCGCTACTTGGGGTAAGGTTGCTGACATTGATGCCATTACCTTAATCCCCAATAAATTTACTGGGTTATGTAGTGGTGCTAATATAGCTAAGCGATCGATTTCTGCTTGCACTTGCTCATCAATCAATATTGGCTGGTGATATTTAGTTCCACCATGTACGACTCGATGCCCTACTATATCAATGGCCTTTATATCCTTGATGACCTGAGTTTCCCCCTGCCAAAGACAATTCAAGAGATCTTGAATATCAGTAGATCGCTCTGTGTTCGATCGATCTACTTGCACCGATCTACCTGTGGCAGTCTTTGCTCTTAAAACTACTGTCTGATCAGCATTCCAATCGATCTGCCCAGTCCATATTGGTATTTTGGGATCTGATGGTAAATCTTCTGTGGTTAATTTATACAAACTCGATTTCAGACTACTTGATCCACCATTTAGCACTAAAATATTCATCTGCAATGATTCATGTCCCAGGGGTTGACAGCAATAAAAAAAAGGCTACTGTAAAGGTAAGTAAGAAGCTGTTGAACAGCTAAGAATTAGCAATTTTGGTATAGATATTATCAAAATATTTAGGAACTCCTCAGTTTTCTGTAACAAACCTTTTACGTTCAAAAACCCTAGTCCTATGAATGTACTGAACCCCACAGAATTGTATCAACTTCACGGCTTTTGGCGTGCTTGTAACTACCTAGCGGCTGGGATGATTTATCTGCAAGATAACCCCCTGTTGCGAGAACCACTAAAGCCCGAACACATCAAAAATCGTCTTTTGGGTCACTGGGGTACCAGCCCCGGCTTGAGCTTCATTTATACCCATCTTAACCGAGTAATTAATAAATTCAACCTCAATGCTATCTATTTAGCTGGCCCCGGGCATGGTGCTCCCGGAGTCTTAGCTCCGGTTTATTTAGAAGGCAGCTACACAGAAATTTACACCGATAAAACCGAAGATCTGGCTGGAATGCGCGCTTTCTTTCGCCAGTTTTCTTTCCCTGGCGGGATTGGTAGTCACTGTACCCCCGAAACTCCTGGTTCAATTCATGAAGGCGGTGAGCTGGGTTATAGTATTTCTCATGCCTATGGTGCTGTGTTAGACAATCCAGATTTAATCAGCGTGGTCGTAGTTGGTGATGGTGAAGCTGAAACTGGGCCATTAGCCACTGCTTGGCATTCCAATAAATTTCTCGATCCTCGACGAGATGGTGTGGTGCTGCCGATTCTGCATCTCAATGGTTACAAAATCAATAATCCAACTATCTTAGCTCGCATTAGTCATCAAGAATTAGAGAGTTTATTTCAGGGCTATGGTTATACTCCTTACTTTGTCGAAGGAGATGACTACGATATTATGCACCAAAAAATGGCGGCCACCCTCGATCGATGTATCGAAGAAATCCACAGCTTTCAAGCGCGCATTCGGGATGACGGTGATACAACCCGCCCCCTGTACCCAATGATTGTTTTACGCAGTCCCAAAGGCTGGACCGGCCCTAAAGAAATTGATGGTCACCAGTTAGAGGGTTCCTGGCGATCGCATCAAGTTCCGCTCAAAGAAGTCAAACACCGTCCAGAACAACTGCAACTATTAACTGAGTGGCTGCAAAGTTATCATCCAGCCGAGTTATTTGATGAGCATGGTAAGTTGCGATCGGAATTTCGTTCTGTCGCTCCCCAAGGAACTAAACGTATGGGCAGTAATCTTCATGCCAATGGTGGGTTGCTGCGAAAATCTTTACATCTGCCCGATTTTCGCCAGTATGGAGTAGAGGTCTCTGCCCCAGGACAGATCGAAGTATCTAATACCCATCCTTTGGGAGTATTTTTACGCGATATTTTCCAAACTAACCCTCATAATTTTCGGTTGTTTGGCCCAGATGAAACAGCTTCTAATCAGCTCCAAGCTGTGTATGAGGCAACCAAAAAAGTATGGTGGGGAGATTATTTACCCACTGATGCCGATGGCAGTGAATTAGCTTTGGATGGGCGAGTCATGGAAATGTTGAGTGAGCATACTCTAGAAGGTTGGCTAGAGGGCTATTTGCTAACCGGTAGGCATGGATTATTGTCTACTTATGAAGCCTTTGTTCATGTCATTGATTCGATGTTTAATCAACATGCTAAATGGTTGGAAATCTCTCGCAAACTACCATGGCGGGCAGATGTTGCTTCACTCAATTTATTGATTACCTCGACGGTCTGGCGACAAGATCACAATGGGTTCAGTCATCAAGATCCAGGATTTTTAGACGTGGTGGCGAATAAAAGTGCCGAAGTAGTGAGAATTTATTTGCCCCCAGATGTTAATTGTTTACTGGCGATCGCCGATCATTGTTTCAAAAGTGTGGATCAAATTAATATAATAGTTTCAGATAAACAGCCTCATCTCCAATACCTGACAGTCGATGCAGCGATCGCTCATTGTATTAAAGGTATCAGTATTTGGGAATGGGCTAGTACCGATCGTGGTGTAGAGCCAGATGTTATTATTGCCTGTGCTGGCGATATTCCCACCCAAGAGGCTCTCGCTGCTACCGAAATCTTGCATGGGTCATTCCCCGATCTGAAGATGCGCTTTATTAATATAGTAGATTTACTGGCACTTCAGCCCCCGGGTGACTATCCCCATAGTTTAACCGATCGAGATTTTGATAGTTTGTTTACCATCGATAAGCCCATTATCTTCAATTTCCATGGTTACCCTTGGCTAATTCATCGTTTAACTTATCGGCGCACAAATCATCACAATTTGCATGTGCGCGGCTACAAAGAAAAAGGCAATATCAATACTCCCTTAGAGTTAGCCATGAACAATCAGATTGATCGATTTAGCATTGCTATTGATGTGATCGATCGAGTGCCTAAACTACAAGTAGCCGGTGCTCATACCAAAGAACAACTGAAAAATCGTCAAATTGCCTGCCGCCAATATGCCTACCATCATGGTATCGATTTGCCGGAAGTCGTTAATTGGCGATGGCAGAACTTTGCTACAACAGATTCCTCAGCTATTCTGTAGTGATTTATAAGTCACTATCTGGAATTTCCTGCTTAGCATCAATCACCAATCGCATGTTATCAATCACCAAGTCACGCAGATCTTTTGATAAAGGCAAGGCACTTTGGGCACCAAACCAGCGATCAAAGATCTGCACATAGGGCTGCTTTTGTCTAAGGAAACCTTGCATAAACCGGATCAGCGAGTAGTTAGCAGTGCCTAAAAAAGTCGAATTATTTTCTGGCACCATGCAAGCAATGCCTTCTTTGGATAACAACGGACTCAAAATCTGAAAATTCCGGGTATTGGAGGTTCTTTGTAACCAGGCTTCCAATAAAATTCCATCGTCAGCGAAGGCTGCAATTTTGCCTTCTTGCAACAATTTATGCCCTTCTGCTCGATCTTTAACCAGCACAATTTTGGCTTGAGGTTGGGCACGGCGAATAGCTTGCTCGTTGGTGGTGCCAGGTAAAGCCCCAATTTTTTGACCAGCCAATGAGGCAATATCCCAAGATGGCTTACCTCGGCGGGTCATAAGTTGGGTGCCGGTGGTAGCATAACTAACTGTAAAATCTACATCTTTATCCCGTTCCCAGGTAAAACTGGCGGCATCACAGACAATATCCACAGTCCCTTTTCTCAACTGGGGAATGCGATCGGCGGGGTCAAGAGCAACTAATTCTAGTTTGATGGGGCGTTTTAGATCTTTTTCTAACTGCTTTTGAATTAGCACTAACATCTCCACAGAATATCCAGTGAGACGACCATTTTTGTCTTTATAAGCAAAAGGAAAGGCATCTTTGCTAGTACCAGCAGTTAAAACGCCTGTTTTAACAACTGTTTCTAAAACTGAGTGGGCGATCGCTGGTTGTGCAGCTAGCAAAGTACAAAATACACTTAAGGCCACGAGCAAGTGTTGGTAACGCATAATATCAAATATCATCAGGCAAATGGACTAGCCTATATTTTATCACTACAGTAGCAAATCTATAATCTTCTTCAGCAATTCTTAAAGATGGTTAATTAAGCTGTGAAGATCCAGACTACAATCATTGTTTACTTTGTGGTCGATCGTGCCCAATGGATTTGCGAATTTCTTCTGCCCCTAGTAAAATCAACGGACAAACGAGTAAAAACAAGCATTGCCAAAATGTTAATGGTGCAGTGCCAAAAGCCCGTTGAAACAACGGAATATTTATAATAGTAATCAGCAAGATCCATTCTGTCGCTATTCCCAACCAAATCCAAGGATTAGTAAAGAATCCTAACTGAAAAATAGAAGTGCGCTCCGATCGACAAGCAAAAACATTTCCATCCTGGCAAGCCACAATTGTCGCCAAAGTCATAGTAGTGGCTTGAGCGTAAATCATTGTAAGCAGCGGATCGGCATCGTGAGCCATGATCTTGGGGGCGATCGACTGTAATGCTGCCAAGTCATAACCATAGCTATGCCAGACCAGAAAAAAGCCAATCATCGCCAAAGTCGCTTCAATTACACCCAGAAAACAATAAGCCCGTAACAGCAAAGCCCGATCGAGTAATGGTTTTGATTTAGCCCGAGGTGGCAAGTCCATTGTCCCTGCCTCAGCCCGCTCACTGCCTAGTGCTAACGCAGGCAAAACATCGGTACCTAAGTCAACAATTAAAATTTGCATCACAATTAAGGCCGGTGGAATTTTGAGTGCCACCATGGCCAAAAATGGCACTAACTCGGCCACATTAGAAGCCAAAATATAGGTCATAAACTTGCGGATATTTTGATATACTGACCGGCCTTGTTCGATCGCCATCACAATTGTGGCAAAGTTATCATCGGTCAGCACAATATCAGCAGCTTCTCGCGCTACATCTGTGCCGTTTTGTCCCATAGCAATCCCAATATTAGCTGCCCGCAGAGCCGGAGCATCGTTCACTCCATCCCCGGTCACCGCTACCACCTCGCCGATATCTTTATATGCCTGCACTAAGCGTAGTTTATGTTCTGGCGACATGCGAGCAAACACCAAACCAGAGCGATATTTCAAAATTTGGTGCAATTGAGCAGCAGAAAGATGACTCATGCCGCTACCAGTAATCACCCGCACCTGTTCTTTGACCAGACCAATTTGGCGGGCGATCGCTTCAGCGGTCAGACCATAATCTCCAGTTACCATCGTCACCTTGATCCCAGCTTGATGGCAACGAGCGATCGCCTCTTTGGCTTCTGGTCGGGGTGGATCAAACATCGCTACTAACCCAATAAAAACCAAATTTTGCTCTAACTCTTGGCAATTTGATACTAATAAATCTTGATCCCCTTTGCGGGCGGCTAAGCCCAAGACCCGAAAGCCCTGTTTTGCTAGGGCATCATTTTGTTCAATCACTTCAGCACAATCTGCTCGGGTCAAGTTTTTCACTACACCATCCCGCAATATTTTCTGACAGTGTTTTAATACTTCTAACGGTGCTCCTTTAGTAAAAGCCAGATTTGGAGAGCCATCTGCCCAAATCGTTGCCGAATGCCAATTTAGAACCACCGTCATCATCAGGCGGCGAGAATCGAAAGGAATTTCGCGTAAACGGGGAAATTGCTGCTGGAGATTTGCCAAATTTAGTTGAGCTTTAGCCGCCGCCACTAATAATGCGGCTTCGGTGGGGTCACCAATTTCTTGCCAGCGGCTAGGTGCCGTCAGATGCACCAACCGGGCATTAGAACAAAGTGCTGAACCAATTAGTAATAGTTGTACTGGCCAGGAAATAATTGCGCTATTGGGCATTATTACTTCCCCAGCGGTAGGGTCGTAGCCTGAGCCAGTGATCTCGATTGGTGCGGCATTTAAGGCGAGAGATTTCTTGGGCAGCCATAAATAACGCACGGTCATTTCATTTTTGGTCAAGGTGCCGGTTTTATCGGTACAAATCACCGTAGTCGCACTCAGAGACTCTACCGCTGATAGTCGCCTTACCAAAGCATTTTGTCTGGCCATTCGTCGTACACCGATCGCCAAAGATAACGTGACGGTTGGGAGCAATCCTTCTGGCACCAATGCTACGATAATGCCGATCGCAAACAGAAAGCTTTCGGTCACCTCAATACCGACAAAAAAATACGCCAATAAAAAGACGATCGCCCCCATGCTGAGAGCAATCGCGGTGATCAGTCGCACAATTCGGGCGACCTGTACTTCCAAAGAGCTGGCTTCGCGGCTAATTACTGTAGTTAGATGCGCTACCTGACCAAACTCGGTCTGAGCACCCGTGGCATAGACCACTGCTACTGCTCGTCCAGCGGCCACCGTCGAGCCAGCCAAAACCAAGTTGGCAATTTCTGAGGGATTCACTCGTTCTTGCAAAGGCTGCTCACCGGGACGCAGTAGCGCTTTGCCCCCCTGGATTGGCACTATTTCTGGTTGGCTGACCGGAGTAGCATTTCGAGCTACTGGTAACGATTCGCCGGTCATCACTGATACATCTACCGATAGACTTTCTGCCGCTACCAGTCGCGCATCAGCCGGAATGCGATCGCCTTCTTCCAGTTGGATCACATCACCACGTACCAACTCCCGCGCGGGAATTTGTCGGAGTTGACCATCACGCTCTACTTTGACCTGCATCGGCAATACTTTTTTTAAGGCTGCCAGTGCTTGCTCGGCCTGAAACTCTTGCCAGAAGCTAAAAATGGCATTAATCAAAATTACTGCCCAAATTGCCCAGCCTAGCTCAGGAGAGCGAGAAACAAATGCTAAAATTCCGGCAACCCACAGGAGCAAGGCCATCAAGTGAGTCAATTGGTCGATGAACCGCAGCCATAAAGGGCGATGAGCTGGCTCTGGTAATTCATTTGCACCAAATTGCTGAAATCGGTCGATCGCTTCATTTTCTGATAAACCGCTAACAGCACTACCCAATGACTCATAAACGGCTTCTACCGGTAAAACCCAAATTGGTTGATGAGGAAATGATGCCATACTCTGAATCCTATGTTTTTCCCTGGCGACTGCTAATTCCATCCGTCGTGCGTCCGCTCATTTCGCTGGGATAGATCTGGTAAATGGCAATAACTTCCGCTCGTCCCCAAGAATCGATCCAAGTGCGATTGATTGCCGGAGACAGAGTTGGGTTCTGATTTTTGACTAATTTCATGACCCGATCGACATCAGCTTTTTCTTTTAGGCGCTGGGCTTGACCCATCACAATCACGCTGCGCCAATGGAGCGGATCATCAACAACTTCTTCAACTTGCAGACAGATCTCTGGACTGAGATCAATGTCATGAGTTTTCATACCTTCTGTCGTAAACAAATAAATATCTGCATCTTCAAAGTAATAATGCATCGGCATGACATAAGGCTTTCCAGCATGGATAAAGCCTAAATGACCATAACCTACTTGTCTTAATAGTTTATGAATATCTTGCAAGCTCATTTCATCAATATCTAGCATGATTATTCTCCTAATCGTATTCAATAGTTAATAGATCTGGCTTACAACGTTTAATCTGAGTTTGGATGCCCTGATTAGATTCATTCTCTAAATCTTCTACATAGCCTTCCATGGCAACGGCTGCTTCTTTAGCATCTGCAAACGGACCGAAGTAATATAGACATTTCGGTTGAGCAGTTAGAACTTCTACCCACCAAGCTCGACCCAAAAAATTCAAGATGGTTGTCCAAAACTCAGCCATCTGTCCCGGTATTTTATTATTAATAGTTAAAGTTGCAGCAAAAAATGATGCCGAGAACATCCCCCTTTTTGGAGTAGTCCGATCATTAAAAATTGAAGGCAAAGTGGTTAAATGTGTAGTATTCAGTTTCATGTTTTAATTCCTTATATAGCTATCGTGAATATGCGTAAAAATGTTCTGCCGGTAAGCCACTTTCCCTCGCATCAACCTGGGGATCAGATGATCGCTCAATTACAACCTCGCCAGTTAGCAGCCAATGGGCTAACACAGGCGGTGTTTGGACTCGACTGAGATAAGAATGTAATTGTTGGCCTTCTAAAACTTCTTGCTCTAAGAGAATATGAGCCATTTCCCTCAGTAGTTGTTGATTATGGGCTAATATCGCGTAGGCAATTTGATGAGCCTGGTCAATCAGATGTTTAATGCCCCGATCGATCGTGGCTTCCACCTGAGAACTCAGGGGACGACGGGGATTGTTCCAACCACCCAGAAACTGGCTGGCAGAGCGATCGAAAGCCATTGGGCCAAGCTGTTTGCTCATGCCATAGACCGTGACATAGCGATCAGCTAAATCTGTGGCCTTTTGGATATCGTCACCAGCTCCGGTGGAAACCTTGCCCAAAATTAATTCTTCTGCCGATCGACCCCCCAATAAAATGGCAATTTGGCCACGCAACTCATCATCTACCATCAAAAAACGATCTTCTTGAGGCATTTGCAAGGTATAACCCAAAGCTGCCACTCCTCGGGGCACAATCGAGATTTTTTCAATCGTCCCCGCTCCTGGCATCAACGAACCTACAATGGCATGACCTACCTCGTGGTGAGCCACGGTTTCTTTTTCCACATCATTCAAGACCCGAGATTTTCGCTCTAGCCCGGTTAACAACCGTTCGATCGCCTCCTCAAAGTCCGACATGGTGACAGCTTCTTGATTGTGGCGAGCGGCTAGCAAGGCTGCTTCGTTGACCAAATTAGCCAAATCGGCACCGGCAAAACCGGAAGTACGAGCCGCTAGTTTCAGTAAATCTACATCCTCCGCCATGACGACATGGCGCACATGGACAACCAAAATAGCTTGCCGACCAAGCTTATCGGGGCGATCGACCACAATTTGTCGATCGAATCGGCCAGGGCGGAGCAAGGCAGGGTCTAGTACCTCTGGTCGGTTAGTGGCCGAGAGCAAAATCACCCCCGTATTGGCAGCAAAACCGTCCATTTCCGAGAGTAGTTGATTGAGGGTTTGTTCGCGTTCGTCATTACCACCCATTGGTGAATTAGCACTCGATCGCGATTTGCCTAGGGCATCTAATTCATCGATAAATACAATACAGGGAGCCTGTTGCTTCGCTTGTTCAAATAGCCCCCGCACTCTGGCCGCACCTACCCCGACAAACATTTCAATAAATTCTGAGCCAGAAATACTAAAGAAGGGGACACCTGCTTCACCGGCAATAGCTTTGGCTAATAGAGTTTTGCCCGTTCCCGGTGGCCCGACCAACAACACGCCTTTGGGAATTTTGGCTCCTAACTTCACATACTTATCGGCATGTTTCAAAAAATCTACAATTTCTTGTAGTTCAGCTTTTGCTTCATCAATACCAGCCACGTCATCAAATGTCACTCCAGTATCACCGGCACTGTAAGCCTTCGCATGGCTATCACCAACTCCCAGCATTCCTAAGCCTCCTTGTTGGTTGCGATTCATTAGTTGCGACCAGATTAAGAAGAAAATCAAGGGCATTCCCACCCAACTTAAAATAGTCCAGAGACCATTCCAAGGACTAGGTGCAGGGACTGAATATTCCACCTGATGTGTGCGGAGAGTCTTAGCTAGTTCTGGATCTTCAACTAAACGTCTAGTTATAAAAATATTTTTAGTTTTATCCAGATTTTCGGCTACTGAAGCGGGTGTTATTTCATAGCGAATTTCTTGACTGTCGATCGTAGCTTTAACTACCTGATTAGCTTCTACTTGCTGAATAAATTCACTGTAAGACTTGCGGGGATAGTTTTCACTCGGCCAAGCTAACATGAGTATCGCCCAAGCCAGAAAAATTAAACCAGTGGGAATTGAGGGATGAAGGGCAGCAGATTTACGGTTGTTGTCGATAGGCATGAGACCAACCTTGGATACTGTGTGGGGATCTCTGCCAGCATAGAGCTTAAATCTAAGGAACTTGTGAGGAAATTAGAGCAAATCGATATTTTGTTCAATATCTAAATGATCGGCTAATAACAATTGGCGCAGCTTATCTACTTGATCACCAGCATTTTGTAATAGTTTGTAGCTTTCTTGGGTTTTATGATTAGCTATGTCATGTTGCAAAGAATGTAGAGAATGTTCAATTTTAGTCAATGCAGATTGAATTCTATTGTTAGTAACAGTTCTAGATGGAGCGGTGCCAAGCCTATTGCGCTCTGAAGTTTTAAGATGCTGGCTTTCCATTAAGTTAGTGATCCGCGAAATAATTTCTGGGCCGATTACTGGTTTAGTTACAAAATCATCAGCCCCGATCGCAAACACCTGCTGGATTAAACCTGGATCTAGATGAGAAGTCAGACAAATAATTGGTAATTGTGACCAATCAGACTGATTGCGAACAGCCTGACATAAATCCAAACCATTTATCAGAGGCGTTTCTACATCTATAACCAAAAGATCCGGTTGAGCCTGTTGCAAAACTTCCCAAAATAGCTGTGGGTCAGACAAAGTAGTGACTTTTAAGCCCCATGGCACGAGTAATGCTTGCAAAACTGTTAAAACTCTCAGATCATCATCGACCACCAATACATGAGTTTGACTAGATGTAACGATAGCATCAGTGGCAGTGTCGGGTTCAAAATACTGCATATCAGCCACAGAAATGGGCTGATTTAGCTCCTGTTGCAGAGCCGCCACTAACGAAAACAACCACTGCCCTTGTTCGGCAGTCAAATCTTGATGACCACTCAGCAATTTCTCAATTTGGCGAGCTAATTCAGAACTGAGTGAAAAGCCAAAAGTTCGGAGCGAAACTGCCAAAGAATGAGCCGTGTTTTGCCCGATCGATTGCCAGTCAGACTGGAGATCTTGATTTAAAAATCTGATCGAAAGTCGTTCTAACACTGCGGCTTGCTCGTGAATTTGACCTTTGAATTTCTCCCAAGACTCTATTAGTGAAGCATCTGTAGGTAAAGTGAGGGGCTTGAGCCGATAGCCAATTCCATATACCGTCTCAATAAAATCGTTAGCAGCTCCTGCGGCCTTCAGCTTCTGACGTAAGCCCTTAACATGGGTACGGATTGCTTCTTCACCAGGAGTTTCTTCATAAGACCACAGATGATCGAGGATGGCATTGCAGCTAAATACCCGCTTACTATTGCGCAGCAGTAATTCTAACAAGGCATACTCTTTGGGGGTGACCGGGACATATTGATCGGTATAGGTTACCGAGGCACTCACCGGATCGAGCTGTAGAGCACCCCAGGTTAAGATCGGCACCGAGAGCTGATGACTGCGGCGCAAGATGGCTCTAATTCTGGCCAGTAGCTCTTCCGGATCGAAAGGCTTACCCAAATAATCATCGGCTCCAGCATCTAGTCCACGGGTGCGATCGGCAGGAGAATCGAGGGCGGTGAGCAGCAGAATTGGTACGGTATTTCCCTTGCTGCGAATCTCTTGGCAAACGCTCACCCCGTCTTGCTTGGGTAAACTAATATCCAGTAAAATCGCGTCATACTCGTAGGCAATACTCAGCTCCAAGCCCATTTGGCCATCGAGCGCTAAGTCTACGGCGTATTTGTGCTGTTGCAAGATAGTTTCGATGAGCTGGGCAATAGTAGGGTCATCTTCAACCACTAAAATTCGCATAGGCTAATTTACCCAATACTGCATCTCGATCGTGACACAGAAAGCTCAGATTTGGAAGGGCGCTTGTGTTACAGAATAAGAAGTAACTGATAAGTATTTCAGTGAGATCCTGCTGGCACCCCACTAACTCGTCTCTAAAGTCCGGTTCCTCACAAGTTCCTCAACTTATCGCTTTAGTGTGGAGATTATGAACAATAAACAGTACTCCAGGCTGTATTTTACTTTTTGGGGTAAGCGCTCGGTACCCAATAACCTCACCAAGACTAGGAATTTGCTGATGCTACTCACTGAAATAACCATGGATGACCTAGATAAGCTCAATCAACTTCGCTTGGAGCGTCTTCTTTGCTTTTTTACTTCTAGTCTGCCATTTTGTCAAATTCAGATCGATGGAAACAATACGCTTGCTATCTATTGTCCCCATGGAGGGATTATGGAAGAGCTGATGAATGAATTAGAAGATTTACGCTACTATGCCTGTCTGATATTGGGTGTAAAGTTGATTACTTTACACCTGGCACAAAAAGAAGTAATGTACATCGATATTTTCCCCGATCAATGAAAAGCATAAATTTATGCTAAAAAATCTTCTCTGGCACTGTACAAGCTGGATTTTCATATGGTTAAATAACTTATCTAAAATTCTAACCAGCAACAGTCAATGATTGATCGTCTCAAAACCATTACCTCCCAACAAAAACCTGTGGAAGAGCGTTCAGGTATTGAGCTGGAAAATATTCGCCTAAGACAAGAATTAGCTGCGATGCAAGAGCAACTTCAAGCAGTGCTTGATGAGCAACATGCTGCTGCCGATGCCGCAAACCTCGCCAAGGATAGCTTTTTATCGATGCTTTCTCACGAACTGCGCACTCCGCTATGTGCAATTATTGGTTGGTCGCGAATGCTCCTTAGTGGTAATTTGACTGCGGCTCAAACTCAACAGGGATTAGAAGTAATCGATCGCAGCGCTACTGCTCAGAGTCAACTGATTGATAATCTGATTAATTTATCACGCCCTAACAGTAGCAAGCTACTACCGAGAAGCACAGACCCTTCGTCAATAAATAATTCATCAAATACGTTGCCTGCGGCGTTACCAGCACCACTACAAGGATTAACTATTTTAGTAGTAGATGATGAAGTTGATGTGCGCACAATAATTTCCACCATTCTTGAACACTATGGGGCAACAGTCACTTCGATTAGTTCTGGAGCTGCTGCACTGCAAGAGTTACAAACAAACCCCCGAGTTTATGACTTGCTGTTATCTGATTTGGGAATGCCCGAGATGAATGGCTGGGAATTAATTCAATCTATCAGGGCATTAAATGCCGCAGAGGGTGGGCACATTCCGGCTGCCGCACTGACAGCTTATAACAATCCTAAAGAACAAGAAATGTCTCTATTAGCCGGATTCCAAGTTCATATTGCCAAACCAGT
>JANNEH010000034.1:0-7625 GCA_031378405.1 Synechococcales cyanobacterium OTE_75_metabat_409 | reverse complement strand
GTGAAAATTTGATGAATCTCTTGGTCTAGTTCCTGAATTTTGCTCATGAACACACTGCCACGAGTGAACATTTCTCGACCCACCTCTTCTACTTCCGACACAAAGCCATCTAACTCTTGGCGCTTTTTGCTAATTTTTTTGAGCAGTTTTTCGTTTTCTTTTTCTAATCCAGCCAGGCGCAAATGTAAATCGGAAAGGGCTAAGGTCGGCTCAGCAGTAGGAGCTGAAACAACTTTAGTAGATTTTTTGGGTGAGCTGGTCTTAGGCCGCATCGATTTAGCAGCAGCTTGAGACGGAGCTTTTTTAGATGTAGGAGGCATAAAGAAAAAGGGAAAACTTAGGTTTTAAGGTAGCACCAATTCCGCCACAAGCCTAGGTAGCAGATAGGTTTTTTGCGATCTTTGCGATCAACCAGCCCCACCATTTCAGGTGGGGCAAGGAAAATATTGACTCGATCGAAATTACATAATGCACGGTACAGGAGTTGAACCTGTCTGGTACGAATTATGAGCTCGTTGCCTAAACCGCTCGGCCAACCGTGCAATTTCTTTGGTGCAATTACTCGAACATCCTAGCAAAAATTTGGGTCGATCGAAAACCAATCCTGAAAGCACTGGGGTATAATCATCTCAACTTCCTTGTATTTAGTAGTACAGCCAGCCCCTCATCCAGGTTTCAGAATTATGCGGATCGCCAACAATGTCACCGAACTAATCGGCTCCACTCCCCTCGTGCGTCTCCAGCGTATTCCCCAAGCTGCTGGCTGCGTGGCAGAGATCTTAGTCAAACTAGAGGGCATGAACCCAGCCGCTTCGGTGAAAGATCGGATTGGCCTAAATATGATCCTAGCTGCCGAGCGAGAAGGACTGATTGCCCCCGGCAAAACCATTTTGGTGGAACCAACCTCGGGAAATACCGGTATCGCCTTAGCGATGGTTGCTGCGGCCAAAGGCTATCAATTGATCTTGACCATGCCCGAAACCATGAGTATCGAGCGCCGATCGATGCTCAAAGCCTATGGTGCCCAGTTAGAGCTGACTCCTGGTGCCGAAGGAATGAGCGGCTGCATTCGGCGCGCCCAAGAAATTACCGACAAAACGCCTCATGCTTATATGCTGCAGCAGTTTCGCAACCCCGCTAACCCCGAAATTCATCGGTTGACCACTGCCGAGGAAATTTGGGCAGATACTGAGGGCAAAGTAGATATCTTAGTAGCGGGGGTCGGTACTGGGGGCACGATTACCGGTGTGGGCGAAGTACTCAAAGCCCGTAAGCCGGGGACAAAAATAATCGCAGTGGAACCCACCAACAGCCCGGTGCTCTCTGGCGGCAGACCTGGCCCGCACAAAATTCAGGGTATCGGAGCGGGTTTTGTGCCCCAAGTGCTCAAGATCGACCTAATTGACGAAATCATTACCGTGACTGACAGTGAGGCGATCGAATACGGACGAAAACTGGCCCGCGAAGAGGGTTTACTCTCGGGGATTTCCAGTGGAGCCGCGCTGTTTGCTGCGATTCAAGTAGGTAAACGCCCCGAAAACAAAGGCAAACTGATTGTGATGATCCAGCCCAGTTTCGGCGAGCGCTATTTGAGTACGCCCTTATTCCAAGATCCTGAAATTAAACCCTGAAAAATCTGAGCTGACCGATGGCCACCCATTACCAAACCCTACAAGTTACTCCTCGCGCTACGGCCAACGAAATCAAACGCGCTTATCGAGAATTGGCCAAGCAACACCATCCCGATCTTCAGGGCACCGCCAAAGCCACGATCGATCAAATGGTCTTAATCAACGCAGCCTATGAGGTACTCAATGACCCCGGTCGCAAGCAAGATTATGATCGATCTCTACAACAGTCGATCCCGGTCAACATTGAGTTCAAGGTAGGCAAAGGCCCTAGCCCCAAGCGTACTCAAGAACGCGGTACCGATCTAGATGGCCAAATCGAACAGTGGCTAAATGGAGTCTATGCACCGGTGAATAGGGCGGTCACGGCCATTATCAAACCCTTCAAAAGTCAGGTAATAGCTCTTTCTGCCGATCCTTTTGATGATGATTTGTTGGGTCACTTCCAGGCTTATTTGTTGGACTGCCAACGCCATTTAAAGAAGGCCGAAAAAGTTTTTCATTCTTTTCCTAACCCGGCTAACTTAGCGGGTATTGCCGCTAACCTCTATCACTGTCTGAATCGTTTGAGCGACGCGATCGAGGAATTGACTCGCTATACCACCTGTTATAACGACGAATATTTGTCTAGCGGCCAAGAACTTCTAAAAATTGCTGCCGATCTGCAAAAAGATGCCAAGCGTCAATTGAAAACTATTTCTTAGGAAAATTAAGTCAGGCGGTGAGTGCCAATATTTTGTCGTTAGTTGAAGTTACGACTAAAACCAAGCAACCCATGCTAGTAGTCGGTTGATGACTGGTATTAGCCGGTGCTAGCGATCGATCGCCGACTCCATAAACTGTGCCATTTTCATCCATATAATCACCCTCCAACACCAAAATTGACTCTCCGGTGGCGTGCCAATGCTCAGGTAGCTTGCCCGCCCCTGGCACTCGCAGGAAAAAGGCCACCTGTGATCGGGCTGTATCTACCTGCCAAATTACCATTTTCGATCCACTAGGCATGGGGAATGGCTCCCAGTTAGCTAAGTCTTTGGCCACCTGTTGTAGCTCAGAAATTGACCAATCCATCAATTCTAATAAATCTGCTGGTTTAGCACTGACTAGATTGATCCGATCGAACAACTTACTTTTTAAACCGGCAGGCAACGGCACCTCTGGCACTCCATAGGCCAAATCACCTACGGCTGCTTGAAAGGCAGCTAATTCTGCCTGTAATTCTACAGATGCCGCCAATTCATTTTCAAACTCTGCTTGCTCTTCTAAAATATCAAGAGCATAAGCAGCAAGCTCCTGCGAAAAAGGCGAATTAGTCACAAGTTACTCCCTAGAGAAAATCAATCAACTGGGATATAGATCGCAGTTTTTCCAACCCCAATCGAATCCGTGTTTTAACCGTACCCAAAGCCACCCCAGTATGCTCAGCAATTTCTCGTTGACTCCAGCCCCGATAGTAAGCTAGCTCCAAAACCTGACGTTGCTCTGTCGGAAGACTAGCTAGCGCTGTCCACACTTGATTTCGCCGCTCGATAACTTCCAAATCTAAACTGACATCATTGGTTATGGCAGGAGCAGCAAAAACCTCGATGGCCTCTGTCACTTTGCCTCGCCGTTGCCTAGACCGCAAGCGATCAAGCACCCGACTGCGAGTCATCATAAAAATCCAGCTATCTACTCGGGCTTTATTTAAGTCATAAGAGGCTGCTGCTGTCCAGACTTTGGCAAACACATCCATCATTACCTCTTCACTTTCTTCTACCGAACCCAAACTTCGGTAAGCCACAGCATAAACTACTCGCGCATATTTTTCATAGAGCATTGCTAGAGCACTACGATCTTGTTGAATAACTCGCTGGATAAGTAAGAAATCTGCTTGGTGCAGCCGCTGTGTTGAGGCAGCATCTGCCGGAACAGAGAAAGAATCGTCACTGGGCATAGAAGGCTTTTAAGCTACCGATTGATTATATCAGGATGAGCAAAACCGATCGCCAAGAACTTCTCTTTCCTATACATACGCCAGCAATTTTTATCTGGATCTGTCGTTCACAAAGTGTCTCTGGAAGAAAATCACTGGCTTTTGTTCCAAACCAACCAATTTGCCTAGATCTCATCCTCGCCAGAAAAGTTTTTGATGAATGAGAGATCTTTTGATGAATTAGCAGCGTATGACTATACAAATAATTATTTTTGGAGAAAACCAAAATGGCGATAGTCAATGGCACGGCTGCTGACGATATATTATTGGCCAACAGCAGTGATGGTGACATTCTCACGAGTGGTTTAGGTCAAGACATTTTTCAGCTTTCAGGATTAGTCATCCCCACCACCTCACATCTAATTACTGATTTTGATCGGCTCAATGACACCATTCAAGTCGATTTACCAGTAGGTGGTTTAGCCAGTGATTTAACTACAGCTCAGGCTGGCAATGATGCCACGATTAGCTTGGGAAACAAACAACTGGCAATTGTCCAAAACACCTTGGTCAGTGATCTCGCTGATATTATTGTGGTGGTCGATGTCGATCCTCCCACTGATCCGGCAATTAATAATGCACCCATTGGTAGCCCCACGGCTAAATTAAGTGATGTATTGCAAAACACCATGGTCAACATTGCAACCACAGATCTATTAATGGGCTTTAGTGACCCAGATGCTGGGACTGTTTTAACTATTACCGATTTGGTGACTAGCAATGGCAGTGTGGCCAATAACAATGGTGATTTTACTCTGACTCCAGCTAAGAACTTTAGTGGCGCGATCGATCTTACCTATAGCGTCAGTGATGGCAGCACTACTTTAGGCGGACAAACCCTCAGCATCAATGTCTTGCCTCCTTTATTAGCGCCGATCGCCACCAATGCTGGCTTACTACAACTCAGTCAAGGTGGGGGGAATACTACTTCGCTACTATTTAATAAAATTAGTCACCTCACCCCCAATCGCAACGAGTTAGGAATTTTTGCGGTGGATGACAGCAATGGTACTATCAATGGGATCACTCCTGGTCAAAGTGGTTATTTGACCGAAGTACTCCAGCGATCGCAGGTGGTATTCTCGGCTTTGAGTGGTAACGCAGTAGATAATGCTTTAGATGGGTTGGCTAGCCGGACTATCGACCTACCGGTAAATACTAACTTCGGGTTTTACCTGACAACTAATGGGACGATCGATGATGTTCCCAACCCACCCATCGTCTTTTCGTTTCCATCTAGCAATAATAGTTTTCAAAACGCTCAGATTACGCAGTCTGACAACATTACTCAAATTGCTTTTGAAGAAACCAGTGGTGGCGGCGATCGAGATTTTAATGATTTGGTCTTGCAGATTCAAATCGCTCCTAGCTCAGCTCCGATCGGCATTACCCAGCAGAGCAGCCGTGAAATTATTGATCTCACCACGGTGTTAACTGACGCTACTGTGAGCTTTGAAATCAAGCGAGATGCTGCGTTTAATAACCATGTGGGCTTTTATCGCATCGAAGATGCCCAAGGCACCGTGAGATCTGGAACAGCCCTGATTAAACCAGGTGAAGATGGCTATCGACAAGCTGTGCTGCAAAATCGCATTGCTGGCATTGATCTAGTCGGAACCAATGGTCAAACTGTGACCAGCAACGGTGTTTTCCAGAGTGAGGCGCTTTATGCACCATTGCTGATTGCCAATGCCAGCAATGCCAATGCCGATTTTAGTAATATCTACACCGCGTATAACTTAGGTAACGCCGACAAGGCAGATCACATCAGGCTCTTGGCCGACAACACCTTTGGCTTTGAAGATTTAGTCGGTGGCGGAGATCGAGATTTTAACGATGTGATTGTAAAAACAGCTTTTAGAGATCCATTAGGTAATTAGCAGCGTATGTATACATGAAGCAAAAATTTTATCTGCGATCTGTTTCTAAGCTGGCAGACCCAACTGTTTTATAACTAGTAAGAGGATTTCACATGTTAGTCTCAATAATTAAGTTTGCCCAACTGCACTGGTCAAAATCTCTAATTCTGGGCGGTATCTCGATCGCTGCTTTGCTGGTGGCTACTAGTTTACCTCAATCGCTCATGGCCTCTGACCACGATGATGGTGAAACCGATACCAAAGGTCGTAATTTGAATCTCACTGATCTATACGCCTTTCGGGATAGAGATCAAAATCCAGCAGCAACATCTGATGATCTGGTATTAGTGATGAATACTAATCCTCGATCGGTGGCTCGTCAACAATATTTCTTTAGTACCAATGCCCGTTATGAATTTAAACTAACTCGGGTGGCAGACAAAGATGCCACCCCCACTGGGCAAGAAGATGTTACCCTGCGTTTTGAATTCGCAGCACCAAATGAACGTCAACAACAACAAATTAAATTTACGGTCATCAAAGATGGCCGAGAAACTTCTGCTACCAACCTGCGGACTACTGCTTTGAATGAGAAACAGGTGGTCAATCAGTTAGCTGCAAATGGATCTAAAATTTCTGTCTTTGCTGGTCTGCGTGAAGATCCCTTCTTTTTTGATGTAGAACAATTCTTCCGAGTCCGTGCTGGGGCTTTAGGTACCGGAGCCGCTGTCGGTTTCCGGCCTGCCAGCCAAGCCATAGATTTTGCGAAAGGCTACAATGTGAACTCGATCGCCGTGCGAATTCCCCAGAAATTTTTACAAGGTGCCACCGAAGCCAAAACCTTTGATATTTGGGAAACAATTTCGGTCAGAGATCCTGCCACTGGTAAATATCAGCAGGTAGAACGCCTGGGTCGCCCTGGTATTAATGAGGGCTTAGTTACTAGCAACAATTTACTGAACATCTTTAATAGTGTGCCACCTACTGTGGATCTGAGTCCGGCTGCCGGACCGATCGGTGCTGAAGCCTCCCGCACCCTCAAAGCTTTGGGTAATAACGAAGAGCGCACCAAAGCACTACTGACAGCTTTTTTACCCGATGTGATGCGAATCGATACCACTGGGGCTAGTGGCTATGCCAATGCCCTGAATGCTAAGGGCAGTCCAATCCGTGGTCGGATGTTGCTAGATGACACTATTGATATTACTCTCAGTGTCTTAACAAATGGTGCAGTAAAAAGTGATAACGTCTCCTACGAGGGAACTCCAGGTAATTCTAGCCAAGGACACAAGCCACTAGAAGCAGCGTTTCCCTATTTGGCATTGCCAAATTAGGTAGCTACAATACTGTAAATTTTGGATTCTACTGACGTTGGTTGCGGCTCACTTTGGCTTTGCTCAGAGCAAGCCGCTCAACCAACTAATTATTAAAAAGCGATCAAACTAGTCGAGAAGCAATCGAACTAATCGAGAAGCGATCAAATTAATTGATTACATATTGTAGACAACTATTATGAAATACTTCTCACTCTTTTCGCCGATCTTGGGGGCAATAAGCATCGCAGCACCTAGCTATGCTCAGTTCAATACGTTTCCTACCAGTTCAGATAGTTGTTCTAATCTTTGTATTAGGCTAGACGTTGGCTCGGCAAATAGCAGTGCTGATACTTTTGCTTTTAATAACAGTGGTAATAGCATTAGTAATAGTGGTATCCGCTGGCAGATTGGAATTACTTGGCGGCCAAATGCTCCAGAAGTTACTCAAGCAGAAGCTGAAAGAGTCAAACAAAAACTAGAAGACAATCGATCTTTAATCATCGCCTTAGCTGATGCGATCGCCCAAGGTAAACCAGAATTAGCCCGAGGAATCGCGATAATTTTAGCCCCCAGGCTAAATTACAGTGATCCGAGGCAACTAATTGCCGAACTCAAGGAAGGAACCATCAATATTGGTGAGCCGACCAAAGAAGCAATGGTTAATATTAACAGACCAGCCAAAGAAGAAAATATTAATCCTGGTAATGCAGTCATTGAACTCAAATAATAAGCACTAATTTATATTTAAGATCTTTGTGGATATGAAAACTATGAAAATCTACTCCTTGAAACTATTATCTGCAAAAAAGTTATTGGCGATCGCCGCGATCTTAGGAATGGGGGTGGC
>JANNEH010000032.1:0-9237 GCA_031378405.1 Synechococcales cyanobacterium OTE_75_metabat_409 | reverse complement strand
ACCAGCCAAAGAAGAAAATATTAATCCTGGTAATGCAATCATTGAACTCAAATAATAAGCACTAATTTATATTTAAGATCTTTGTGGATATGAAAACTATGAAAATCTACTCCTTGAAACTATTATCTGCAAAAAAGTTATTGGCGATCGCCGCGATCTTAGGAATAGGGGTGGCGATCGCCACCCATAACGCTCTTTCCTCTGCCCAGCATAGCCCTTGGAAATATCGCTTCCAGCGCCCGGAAGTAGGCAATGTCACTAAAAACATTCAAAAAGAAATTGCTTTTCACCAACAGCGTATTCAACAGCAACCCACCGCCGGATTAGAAAGAGCCTCACTGGCCTCAGCTTATTTAAGAATGGCCAAAGCCACTGGAGATAGTAGTTGGTATTTATTGGCACAACAGACTGCTGAGCAATCACTCGCCCAATTATCAGTTCATAACTATGGAGCAATTTTAGTCCTAGCCAAAGTAGCCGCAGCAAAACACGACTTTACTACTGCCTTGTCTTTGCTAAAACAATTGCCAGCTCAATCTGAATCCTTGGCGTTATCAGCGACAATTCAGCTAGCCCAGGGAGATAGTGCTGTTGCACAGCAAACTGCTGATACCTTAGCCAAAAAAATGCCAATCATGGGTAATTTTGCCCTTAAAGCTCTAGTAGAAGTTGCCAAAGGCCAAGATCAGGCTGCACTGCGCGATTTTAAAGTGGCGATCGCGGCGGAAGATGCCGAAGAAGCGGGTACTTCGGCTTGGGTGCGGACTTTGTTAGGACGGTTTTATTATAAAAGGGGGGAGCTGCAAAAGGCTGAAGAACTATATCAATCGGCACTGCAAATTTTGCCCAAATACCCACCAGCATTGTTAAATTCAGCAGAATTGGAAGTGCGACAGTGGCAGAGTAACCCCTCCCAAACCCAGCATCTCGAAAGAGCAACAGAAATATATCGGCAATTTTTCTTGACCACTCAACAAGCCCCGACCGTTTATGACCATGTTGCTCTAAGAGGATTAGCCAGAATTCAGCAACTACAAGGAAACACAGTTCAAGCCAACAAAACTTGGGAAAAAGCAGTGGCTAAATTACGATCGGATCTCAGTGGCTTTGGCCACCGCCGAGAGTTAGCGCAACTATTGTTAGAACGAGGAGCCGAGAAAGATCGAGCTGAAGCTCTGACTTTAATGCAGGCCGAAGTCAAGATTCGTCAAGACCCAGAAACTTGGGATACCTTAGCAGCAGCATATTTGCAAATGGGACAAATACCAGCGGCAGAGCAGGCCATCCAAAAAGCCTTAAATTCTGGGATTCGTGATCCGGGTATCGCCGATCGAGCAGCCACGATTGCTCAAGCACTTGGTCAGACCGATAAAGCACAGCAATACCAACAGTTGGTACAAAAGCTCGATCCACTCTTTAACAACGGAGCTAGACAAGCTCTAGGTCTGGGTGTGGGTCTATCTGGATTAAATTAAAACCAATACAGTAACATGAATTTTCTCAACAATTTTTTCAACTTTATCAATTCACTGTTTATTCAACGCTCAAAAGCTTGGAAAATAATATTTCCTTGGGTAATGGGACTATTTATAACTCTCTCGCTAGCTCTACCTAGTCAGGCTCATTGGGCAGACTTGGCAGTAGCAGACATGCAAATAACTGCACAGGATCTGGAGATTAATTTAACAGTGCCGACTGGATTAGTCGGTCAGTTTGATGATGACAAAAATCAACAGTTATCAGCAGCAGAGATCACTAAGCATCAGAAAGATTTACAGCAGTTCCTGAGTGAAAAAATTCGACCAAAAGCAGCCGGAGAAAAACCAGATAAACTGGTTATCAAGTCTGGTAATGTTCAAGACTTACCTAGTAATTTAAATCTGACCCCCGGCACTCACAGTAGCCTACTACTACAATATCATTGGGTGCAGCCAATCAGTCAGTTGCAAATAAGCTACGATTTATTTATTCCCGGTGTAACTACGGCTCGTTGTCTGGCTCAGGTACGACGGGGTGATCAGATAAACAATGTAGTCTTTACCCCTAGTGCCAATAATGCAGCTCTAATCGATGCTCCGATCGGCCAGCAAATTAGTAGCTTTATTGGACTAGGCATTGAGCATATTTGGACTGGCTATGATCATATTTTGTTTTTAATTAGTTTGTTGATGCTAGGTGGAGAACTCCGCTATTTACTCAAAGTAGTCACTGCTTTTAGTTTGTCTCACTCGGTTACATTGTTTCTAGCAGCTTTAAATATTATTTCTGTCCCCAGCCGTTGGGTAGAAATCGCTATTGCGCTCTCGATCGCTTACATTGCTGCCGAAAACTTGTGGCGCAAGGAACCTAAGGCTAGATGGCAATTGGCTTTTGGTTTTGGCTTAATCCATGGATTGGGCTTTTCTTCGGCGTTGCAGGAATTAGAATTACCCCGCACTAATTTGATAACTTCGCTAGCTAGTTTTAGTGTAGGAATAGAGCTGGGGCAATTTGCGATCGTGCTATTTGTCTATGCCGGTCTATTCTATCTCCGCAAATTTCCTTGGGACTTAACTATTCGCCGTTTCATCTCAGCAGGAGTAATCGTAATGAGCTTAATCTGGTTTTGGGAAAGAGCTTTTATCGGATAGTAATTTGATCTAAGGTAATTGCTTGTCATTTTAAATGCAGCTAAAACAATGTGATAGAAAATATTTATCACATTGTTTTTTAATTAACATTTTTTTTGTAATTATAAATCCAAATTAAATTTGGTGGTGTATAACAATAAGAAAGTGATTGCAAAAAATCAAAAATCACCATTTGCCAAACTGTCAAGCCAAGACCTTGAGGAAATCATGTTTTTAAGTAGTCACAAAAAAACCACTAAAGTAATAGGTGTTAAGTCACTCACTATCATGCTTTTAGAACGACTTGATGATGCTGCTTTTTTAGTGGACAACTATGGAAAATTTGCCTATGGTAATTCTTCTGCTTGTAATCTATTGGGCTGTTCGGCGACGGAGTTACTAACAATGGTAATACCAGATTTGCCTCTAACCAATTTGCCTCAAGTTTGGTCAGATTATCAGTCTAGTCTTTCTTCCCAACAAGCTTTATGTTTTACTGATAAATACATCACCCCGATTGCTAGTGAATTAGCCGTAGAAATAACAGTTGCATCTGAGCAAGGAGTTGATCGAGACTATAGCTGTTTATTAATTCGTCCAGTGCCGCTAGAGCCAACCACCAAAGACTCTATTTTACCCAGCATTCCACAACTAGAACAGGTATTTAAGTTCATTGAAGAAAACCATGCTCGATCGATTAGTCTAAAAGATGTAGCTTTAGCACTTGGCTACTGTCCATCTTATTTGACTGATCTAGTACGTCGTTGCTCTGGCCAAACTGTAAACCACTGGATTATTAAACGTCGTATTGCTCTAGCCTGTAAGCTTTTACAGGAGACAACTCAAAGTGTAAACCAAATTGCCCTAGCTACTGGCTACCAAAATGAAGGTCACTTTTTTCGACAGTTTCGACAGCATTGTGGGATGACTCCTCTGGCTTGGCGTAGATTACAGCAAAAGGAGCAAAGTTCATGAAAATATTTTCTAGTCTGTATTATCCACGTTGGTCGATTACCTATAAAATTGTAGTAGCCATCACATTAGCTGTCGTCTTCCCTATATCAATCTCAGCTTATATTGGCCTACAACAAATTGCTTCAATGATTACTAATAGTAAATATCATCAGCTAGATTTGCCGGTCAGCAACATGATGCAACATTATTTGCAGAGTATGATAGCTGTGGGTGGAATTTCAAGCATAGTAGCTATGCTGATAGGTATTTATATATCTAGACCAATTCATGCTTTGATGATTGCCTCTCAGTCGTTAGAGCAAGATGATCAGGAGTTATTTAACCTCATTCGCCAAGATTTGGCACAGTTTGCCACAAATCCTGACGATTTAGGACAACTGATCAGTGCCTTTTTGAAAATGATTGATGAATTGCATCATCGAGATCGTCAAATCAAAACCCAAGTCGAGTCTTTGTGGGTGGAAATTGATCGCACTCGGCGAGATCAAGAAGTAGCCGAAATCACTGATAATGACCAATTTCAACGGCTACGGCTAAAAATTCAGCAGTTGCGCAAGCATGAGCAATGTGTTGCTGAAACTGAGACAGATTATTTCCAAAGACTGCAAAATCAGGTGCAGTCTCTGAAAGAACGATCAGATTCAGCAGCTTAAATACATCATCAAACAAATACAGGAGCACCAAATGACTCAAATTATTGCGGTACATTCATTTCGTGGCGGTACGGGTAAATCTAACTCGATCGCCAATTTAGCAGCATTGATTGCAATCCAAGGACAGCGGGTAGGAATTATCGATACCGATATTCAATCGCCAGGGATTCATGTTATTTTTGGTCTTCAGCCTCAAGAGATGAAATTTACTTTAAATGACTTTTTGTGGGGCAGATGTGGGATGAAAGATGCTGCATATGACCTTACACCATCTTTATGCGCTGCCGCTGGAAAAACAGTAAAAGGTAGTTTGTATTTAGTGCCAGCTAGTATTAAAGCTAATGAAATTGCCCGGATTTTACGAGAGGGCTATGATGTAGTTCATCTCAATGATGGCCTACAAGAAATGATTCGTAGCTTGCAGCTAGATTATTTACTGATCGATACTCATCCGGGGCTGAATGAAGAAACTTTACTCTCGATCGGGATTGCTGATTTGTTGTTGATTATACTGCGTCCCGATAACCAAGACTTTCAGGGAACAGCAGTGACGGTAGATGTGGCCCGCAAGTTAAATGTGGCCAAAATGGCTCTGTTAATTAATAAAGCATTACCTACAATGGCATTTGCCGATTTGCAGCAGCAGGTAGAAGAAATTTATCAGGTGCCGGTGGTGGGTGTGTTACCACTGACGATCGAAGTAGCTCAATTAGCTAGCCAAGGGATTTTTTGCCTGCGCTATCCACAGCATCCGATCACAGTTACTTTGAGGGCAGTAGCCGATCGACTAGTGGGAGTATTAGTGTAATGGCCACTTTAGCTATGACTTTGCTTATGGCCACTACCCCGATTGCTGAGCGCACTTGGCAACGACAAAAAACTTTAGTTGATTACGGCGCGACAGAATCTGAAGTTGTGGAACTCTTGGCCTACAATCAAAACATTTTTGTCCATCATTCTGCTTGGAATAAATCCCCAGAACCGCATGTCACAGATTGGCAGGGCTACATCACAGATGCTGCCCAAGTGGGAGCATGGGAAAGTTTACGACGACGTTTGGTACAGTTGCGGTTTAAAGTGGAAGTTGGCATGTCAGAAGATCCAGCATATTATGCCAGCACCCGTCGCGGTGCGACTATTCCCGCCGGGACAACCGGCTTAGAACTGCGATCACCTCAGCAACTACAGCTATTTATCCATCAAACATGGGCTGGCCCAATTCCAGTAATTTTCACGGCAGATCGCTGTGACTTTCAAGTGTTAGTACAAGCGCTGGCACGGCGGAATGAACCAATACCAGTCCCGGCAGCGATGGGAGCTTGTATGGTGTCTGGTTTCAATAATTGGGATCGGGTGCGGTCTTACCGTACTATGTGGGAAGCACAACGAGGCAATGGTCTATGGCCACAAGATTGGCAGCGGTTACTGCCCCAAAAATCTTTGTACCAGGATAGATTTATCATTTTAAGTGACAGTCCATACAGTAATGTCTCAGCTACTGACTTAGGTTTGACTGAAGATATTTGGCAGCAGCAATCACGACAAATTCGGCTAGAGCATGAATCAATTCACTACTGGACAAAACGACGGCTAGGGTCAATGCAGAATAATTTACTAGATGAGCTAATCGCTGATTATTGGGGTTTGGTTGCGGCTACAGGTGAATATCAAGCCGACTGGTTTTTGCGGTTTTTGGGACTAGAATCTTGGCCACTATATCGTGCTAGTGGTAGGCTAGCTAACTATTGTGGCAATCCACCCTTATCAGCTAAGGCTTTTGAGGTATTGCGAGGTTTGGTTGTAATTGCAGCTCGTAATTTAGAGCAAGCCCATCGATTAATTTGCCCATTCAACACAAATGATGCTTGTTATTTAGTAGAAGCTTTGAGCTATTTAACTCTAGAAGAACTAGCTACTCATGAAGCAGTAGAGCTACTGACAGAGTTAACGATGAATTTAAAAAATAATTTTAGTTGATGGAGGTCTAGGTAATGTCAGAATTATTATTGCGGGAATTAACCACTGGTGATATTGCCTGGTTGAAGCAAACTGGGGTGCAGGGCGATGTGCCAGCCGGGACGATTTTGGCCAAGGCTGAAAGTATGGTTGATTGTTTATATGTATTGTTGGATGGTCGAGCAGTAATTACCTTGCCACACCGGGCGTTAGATCCAGTTCAGCGGGCTTTGGTGGTGATCGAGGGCGAAATAGCCGATCGAGAAGTTGTGGCGCTAGCAAGTGGTGATATTTTTGGTGCTTTGCCCAGTGTCATGCCTCTCTTGCCTACGGCTCAAGTGATCGCGAAGACAGCCTGTACTATTTTAGCGGTGCCGTTGGCTGATTTAAAGTTGCAATTATCAATAGATGTAGGGTTTGCTGGACGATTTCATAAGCTGGTAGCAATTTTGTTAGCGGGGCGGTTGCAGCGAATGCTGCGGCGTTTGGGGAGACGCAGTTTGGCGCAGGGGAAGTTGTTACGAGATGTATGGCTGATCTTTGGGGAGTTTCATGATAGTGATGTGGAGTGGTTGATGGCGGCAGGGGAGGTGCAGCAGGTGGCAGCAGGGGAGCTGTTGGTAAGAGCAGGGTGTTCGATCGAGTTTCTGTATCTGGTTTTGGATGGAGGTTTAACGATGTTGTGGGAGGAAGCGGCGGCGAATCCTTTGTTACAAGCTTTTGCGGCGATCGAAGGGCGAGAGCTGGTGGGGCAGGAGGTGGCAGAGTTGGGTCAGGGGGCGCTGGTGGGGGAGTCGCCATTTTTGGATGGGCGGTTAGAGAAGGTGACGATGCAGGCGCTAATGACAACAACAGTGTTGGCGGTTCCCAGGCGGTTGTTGTTGGCGAAGCTTCAGCAAGATCTGGGGTTTGCTGGGCGGTTCTATCGGGTGTTGGGGGTGGTGATGGGGTATCGGTTACAGGGGGTTTGTGGACGGTTGGGTTATGGGCGACGGACTTTTGTGGGGGGTGAAGAGGATGAGTTAGATATGGAGGTGATCGATCGCCTGGGGTTGGCGGGGCGACGGTTTGAGTTGATGTTGGAGCAGTTAAGAAGCGGGGTCTAATTTCTCACAGGCAAAAAAGAGACTATTGACGAAAAAAAATGCATTGTTCAGCAATACTTAGTAGTTGTATCTTTTTAGTATCGACTTTAAGCCTTTATGAAGTACTTAATGGATTAAAAGATGAAGTCGGTTACTACAACGCTTTAACATAATAGAAGGTAAAACATGTCTCAGTCTAACGCAGAAAAGAAAGTAAACTCCAGTGAGAATCGTATCAGTGTCAATGAACAGGGAGAAGTGATCATTCACGACCCTGAGCTATCTAGCACTGCTGATAATCTTAGTGATGAAGAGCTAGATGAAATTGCTGGTGGTCAGAATAATTGCACCATTATTAACAAGATCTGCCGAGAATCATAATCATCAATAGCTCTTAACTAGTTACTGCTGTTGAAAACTTAGCTAACAAAAAGCTAGGTAAATTTATTGGCGATAACTCATGTATGGATCTCACTAACTATATGTGAGTGGCTGAAAACTCTCACAATAAGAAGTTAGCCGCTCACATTAATCAATGGAAGTAGTAGATACAAATTATGAATTTCACCAACAAAGTACATACAAACTTCATAACCAAAGGATTGTTTAATGGATACTATTACTTTCAGTCAAGCTAACCAAGAGAATACCAGGAAAAAAATTGCCGCCTTAGTCACAAAAAAATCATTAGAGCTGATCATCTTACCAACTGAGCAATGTAATTTTCGTTGTACATACTGCTATGAGGACTTCTCCATAGGTAGAATGAGTGAAGAAATCTCTTCATCTATCAAAATGTTATTAGACAAGCGTTGTCAGGATCTAAGCCTCCTTAAGATTTCATGGTTTGGAGGTGAGCCTTTGTTGGCAAAAGATATTATTTTAGACATCAGTAGGCACTCTATGCAGCTAGTAGAAAATTATCCTAATATTCGCTATTTAAGCAACATGACAACCAACGGATATTTACTAGATATTAATACTGCAAACGTACTAGTGAATTCAGGAGTTTGTCAATATCAAATTTCTCTTGATGGCCCTCGTGAAATTCACGATAAAAGTAGACTTCGTGCTGATGGAAAAAGCACTTTTGATAAGATATGGAATAATTTACTTGCAATCCGTGATAGTCATCTAGATTTAAATGTTAATCTTAGAATACACTTCACTGCTGACACATTTCAAATGCTAGATCCGTTAATTGAAGATTTAAAAGAAAATTTTTCTCCTGACCGAAGATTTAGCTTTTACTTTAAGGCAATTGAGCAATTAGGTGGAGTCAATGACAAATCCATCAAAATGCTTTCCGAAAATGACAAAGTAGAGGTAGTTAAATCATTAGAATCTAAACTATTCAGCGATCACTTAGATCTTTCTCAGAAAGCTGCCTTTGGAGATGATTACATTTGCTATGCCTCAAAACCTAATTCCTTGGTAATTCGGGCAAATGGGACTGTTGGGAAATGTACTGTAGCTTTATCTGATGAGCGAAATAGTATTGGCTCGATTCAACCAAATGGAACATTCAAATTAATACCCAGTCGCTTTGCCCCCTGGATACGTGGCATTGAAACACTCGATCCAGAAACGCTAGGTTGTCCGTTAGTTGGATTGCCTACTAGCGAAGATATTACAGCCAGCTTGCAGGAAAAAAACTTGTAAGCCAAGCTTGATCCCTTTCATTGTTTAAAAGTAACAATGCTCAAACCCAAACGCCAAATTTTCCGTGATGAGTCACTGGAGAGACTGTCCTCTCCAGAAGCTCTCGATCAACTGATGAAGGTAACTAGCCCCAAAAGCTTACTACCTTTAATAGCGCTTGGCATGATAACAATTGCTGGTGGAACATGGAGCATTCTTGGTCGCATCCCGGTCACCGTCGAAGGTCAGGGTGTTTTAATTTACCCCAGTAACATCGTGCCCTTACAAATTAAAAGCGCTGGACAACTCAGCACCCTC
>JANNEH010000005.1:0-1806 GCA_031378405.1 Synechococcales cyanobacterium OTE_75_metabat_409 | reverse complement strand
AGCCGATCGCTAGCTAGCAGCGAGTTCCGACTGGCCGATCGACAATTCTTGGGAATATTGTTCCAAGCTCCACCCCGTAACACCCGAGCAGAACTACCACTATGCCAGCTACTGCCATCGGTGGGCGCACCCAGATAGTTTTCATGCCAATCATCTGCACACCATTCCCATAGGTTGCCATGCATATCACTTAGCCCGAAACCATTGGCAGGGAAGCTATCAACCCGCAAAGTTCTCTCGCGATATTTGCCTTTGGGTTCATCGACATAATTAAAGTTCCCATCAAAATTAGCTAGATCTGTGGTAATAGTTGCACCACAATAAAATGGTGTAGTGCTATGGGCACGACAGACATATTCCCACTCTGCTTCACTAGGTAATCGATATCTCTTGCCTGTTTGCGCACTCAATTTTTCGCCAAACATCTGAGCTTCCTGCCAAGAGACTCTTTCTACCGGTGATTTGATATTTGGCCATTTGGCCGGATTCTTCCCGAGCATCAACATGTATTGTTCTTGGGTAACTAAATAGCGACCGATGTAAAAACTCGATATATTTACTACATGGGCAGGCTTTTCGGTATCATGGCCTTCGCCTGCTGCTGAACCCATCCTAAATTGACCCGCTGGAATATAGACCATTTCGAGCTGTATACCATTGCCCAAGATTTCGCTAAAGCGTTCGGCTTCACCAAAAATTTTATTGATTCGCCAATCAGAAAGTTGGCCTGCTCCTCTGCCTAACCAGCCCAGCTTTTGAGCAGGATCTGTGGATGGTGTTATCTTAGCAATCTGAGCACTTTCAAAAGAGAAGAACTCTTGACTCAATTGGCCTTGGAGCTGCGGCTGATTGGCTGATTGATTTTGGGGAGTTGTGGTGATCTGGTTTGGCTGTGCCGTTTGATGGCCAGAGGGCTGGATAAACTGGGAAATAGGAGCGTATGGACTAGTCACCTGAGCAACAGCAACGGATGGAGCGGAAGCACCAGTGGGCAGCGATCGCAATGCCGTCAAGGCTGCTGCGGCATCAAAATAACGCGCATTAGGCAGCACTGCCAACATTTGGTTCAGCACCGCCGCAAATTCGGCAGTGGCATAGCAGTTGGGTTCTTGTCGCCATTTGGGGATGCCATCGGCATCTAAATCAATGGTGTGCGGATAATTACCAGTCATTGCCTGCATCCCGATCGCCCCCACTGCATATACATCGCTGGCCAGTACTGGAAAGCCTCTGGTTTGTTCTAATGGCATATAGCCCGGGGTACCAATTCTCGAACCTGGTTGCTCTGTCTTAGTAGCAATCAAAGTCAACTGTCGCATTTCTCGCACAGCCCCAAAGTCAATAATCACCAGTTTGCCATCGCTGTGGCGGCGCATCAGGTTATCGGGCTTGAGGTCTCGATGGATCGCTCCTTCTTGGTGGCAAAAATCTAGTGGCTCCAAAATTTCAATCAAGAGCTGGATGGTGTTTTTTTGGGTTAACCGATGGCCAGGAGTCAAAAGTTTGCCCAGTGGTTCGCCATCGATCCATTCCTGCACGATGTAAAACTCGTTATTTTCGGTGAAATTATCTAACAGTGAGGGGATCTGGCGACTGACTCGCCCCAATTTTTCTAGCACTTTAGCTTCGCGCAGAAAGAAATCTTGGGCAATTCCTAATAGGCGCTGCCTTTCTGGTTCAGACCGACAAGAACTGAAATCGGGCTGTAAATGCTTTACCACCACCTTTTGCTCGGTGCGATACTCGGTGTCTCTGGCCAAGTAGGTTTGGCCAAAAGCCCCTTGCCCGAGCTGGTCTCGATCGAGG
>JANNEH010000334.1:0-17675 GCA_031378405.1 Synechococcales cyanobacterium OTE_75_metabat_409 | reverse complement strand
CAAGTTTCGCCAATACATTGAAACTGTCCAAGCCCAATATGGCTTGCTGATCAACGGGCGGGAGATTCGCGTTTATGAGCGCTCTGGTAATACCATTGAGTTACGTTTACAATTAGCGGGACTAGAAGTGGTCGATCGACTTCCTGAACTCCAGCAGTTAGTGGGTCGCCATGTCTTACAACACCAGTTGCCCCCAATTTCACTGACCGCACCTATCCCAGCAACCACATCTACTATGAAAGTCATCGCTGTCTATCACAATAAGGGCGGGGTTGGTAAAACTACTACCGTCATCAATTTGGCCGCTGCTCTAAGTAAGCGAGGCAAGAGGGTTTTGGTCATCGACTTAGATAGTCAGGCTAATACCACCTACGCTCTTGGCTTAGTCAAGTTCCAAGATGAAAGCGCCGATGATATTCGCGATCGGTATGTTTATCACACCATCTTAGAAAAGAATAAGTTTCCTATTTCTGATGTCGTGCGTAAATCAGACTTCTGTGAACCATTAATCGAGGTTATCCCCAGCCACATTGACTTAATGGATAAAGAACAAGAACTAGTTTTAGTCGAAGCTACTCGTACTCGCTTAGTTAAAAAGCTAGAGGCAGCAGAGAGTGCATATGACATCGTACTAATCGATACCCCACCTTCTCTGAATTTATATGCCCGCATAGCCCTAATTGCTGCCGATTACATTTTGATTCCCTCCGATTTGAAGCCTTTTGCCAATGAAGGGTTGCGCAATGTCCAGCGATTCATTACAGAAATTGATGAATTTCGAGACTCGTTAGGACGTAAACCGCTTCAAATTCTGGGAGTGCTAGCCTCGAAAGTAGCTACCCACGCTAAGTTTATTGAACATACTCTACCAAAAATGGAAGCAATCATCGAAGAGCGCTATGGTTTCCGGATGCTTCGCACCCGCATTTTTGAGCGTCGAGATGTGTCGGTAGCGATCGAAAACTCAATCGAAGTAGGCGATCTAGATATCCCGAATCCAAAATCAGTTTTAGATTTCAGACCAAATTCTCCATCTGCTCAAGAATTTGAAGATTTGGCCAAAGAAGTTTTAGTATTAATCCGGGAGCTATAAGCCTTGAGTATCAAAGTAGTAATTGTTGATCTAGAAAGCATCCATACACCAAAATTCCCCTTGGGAAGTGAAAGCTTGATTGAAACTTTAGCCAACAGCATTGTCAACCTGCGTGGTCTAATACATTTACCGGTGCTATATAGTTTAGGTATAGAGGAATATGAGCTTTTATCAGGTCATATAGAATTCTATGCATATTCAAAAGCCCGTGAGTTTGATGACTCACTGCCTGATCGAATAACTGTATTAGTTGTCGATAAAAAGCATGAAGCAGATATCCAAAAGCAGCTTGTGACAATCTCACCAATTTTTGAGGTATCCATACCTACTGACACAAATGGCTCGAATATCGACTTTAATAATATAGAAGCCAAGTTAGAAAGGCTATTCAGCAATCAGAATAAGTCGATCAACACTTTGCAAGAAACCTTACTAGCTAAACTCGATCAATCGTTACCACAGCCATTACCGATTTTAGTTGCATTTAATCGAGTGACAGAGCCTGCAATTGCCCAGCAAATACATAAAAATCTGGTCTTATCTCTAAATGCTACCACCGTCAAGAAAATTCTCGCACTGCTGATATCCGTAAAAGGAAGTGGAGAAGTTTTCACAAGCCTATCCACTACCATCCAAAAAATGTTGATTACAACTCAGAAAAATGGTAGGCAAGTCAGGTTAATCAGTGACGAGAAGATGTTGGAAGTGATTGATCGATGGAACCAGTAGGAGACACGAAGAAGGTATGAGTAAGCCGAACCAATCTTCTGGGAACTTCCAGCAATCATCTAGGTCAAGAACTAGTAACCACCAGCTACATCAAGATTAGATTATTTATCTAGATTTTTTTGTGGTTTGGATATCAATTACTAACCACAGGTCGATCGAACATGAAACGATTACTACTAATCAGCTTAACTGCCATCTTGGGCATCGGCTCACTGGCCAATGTCGCCAGTGCTCACCCCGATCGCTATCGAAATCACCCCGACTCTTATGAACAAGAGGAAGCCCCTAAACCTGCCGAACCATTGCGTTACCGCACTCAGCTTCCAGCAGAACCCGAAGAGACTTATAAAGATGACGATCGCAGATATCAGAGAACAGAGAGGTTCGATCGAGACAATTACCGCAGAGAGCGTCGCCGCCAAATAAGAATTCGTCGCTATTATAACAACGGCACCAGAAACGATCCTGGTCGTTACTAAACTGCTGAAATATGTACAAATCAAAAAAGAGGGTAACAATACCCTCTTTTTTTAGCAAATCTAATATTGAGTAACAACCGATCACCTCAAATCTATTAATGCAGTGGATTGGCAAGGAAAATTTATTATTCCTCTCCGCAAATTAGATTACTTTGATATTACTTACCAGCAACTTTTATCGCAGTCGAACCACCTGGGCAAGTAATATCTGCTCCAGCACCAGTAACTGCAGGTAAGGGAGCAATACTACCAGCCGCATCAGCTTCACAAATAGCACTAGTCCAAGCATTTCTAGCAGAAGCATTTAGGTAAGTAAAAACCCCGCCAGAATTACGTTTAAGCTTTGTATCGACAATAGGAGTGGCAAGAATAGACATCACCGGATTACCAGCGGCAACCCCTAAATCATATTTAAATGCGCTAGTATTGTAAGTCGCGCCAGTGCCCTTTAGAGTACCAACTGCTAGCTGGTCAAAGGTTGAAGCATAGCCATTACTATTTTCGGAAGTCCAAATACTCTGGGCTAGGATAATACTAGAAAGGTTATTTCTGGCTTCTGACTGCTTTGCACCAGCCGTCAGGTTCAAGTAACTAGGTAGAGCGATCGCCGCCAAAATGCCTATAATAATAACTACTACAAGTAGTTCAACCAGGGTAAAGCCTTCGGTTTTCTTCTTGCTATTCAAATGCTGTAGCAATTTTGATTGTAAGTCTAACCTCATTTAATTTCTCCAAATTCAGGGGTGAATCTAGTTTACCCAGATCAGAAATTCTTCCATCACTATATTCTGATATTGATTCTAGGTAGAGACCATCAAAAAGCAAAAAATGGAATAACTTCCATCTTTTGCTTTGGTTCGAATGTATTGATCTACTTACCAGCTACCTTGATGATAGTCGAAGCCCCTGGGCAGGCAATCGCAGTACCAGCACCAGTGATGGGGGCTAATGCTGTAGTGCTATTGGCAGTATCTGCTTCACAAATGCCACTATCCCAAGCATTTTGACCAGCGGCATTCACATAAGTGAAGATACCACCAGAGTTACGCTTTAGCTTCAGGTCGGTGATTGGGGTAGAAAGAATAGACATTACAGGGTTACCAGCAGCAACTCCTAAGTCGTACTTAAATACACTAGTGCTAGATGTTGCACCAGTTCCTTTCAAGGTACCAATCGCCAACTGGTCGAAAGTTGAAGCATAGCCAGTACTATTTGCCGAAACCCAGCCTTGTTGTGCAAGGATAACAGAAGCTTGGTTGTTTCTAGATTCAGCTTGCTTAGCGCCAGCAGTCAAGTTCAAGTAGCTAGGCAAAGCGATCGCAGCCAAAATACCGATAATGATAACGACAACTAGTAGCTCTACGAGTGTGAAGCCACCTTCTGCTTTCTTTTTGTTGAAGTGTTGCAAAAGTTTAGCTTGTAATTCAGGTCTCATTTTGATTTCTCCGAAGGATAGGGTGTTAGAATTAGGTTGCCCAGATACAAAAAATATCCATCATAGTATTGTGATATTTATTAATATTTTCTTTGTAAAGAATCAACGAAAACAGCAAATGAAGAGACTTTTCATCCCTTCATTTGCTGACAATAGAGTGTAAATATCTGCACTCTATTACTCTAAGTATCAATCTACTTACCAGCTACCTTGATGATAGTCGAAGCACCTGGGCAGGCAATTGCAGTACCAGCACCAGTGATGGGGGCTAATGCTGTAGTGCTATTGGCAGTATCTGCTTCACAGATGCCACTATCCCAAGCATTTTGACCAGCGGCGTTCACATAAGTGAAGATACCACCAGAGTTACGCTTTAGCTTAAGGTCGGTGATTGGGGTAGAAAGAATAGACATTACAGGGTTACCAGCAGCAACTCCTAAGTCGTACTTAAATACACTAGTGCTAGATGTTGCGCCAGTACCTTTCAAGGTACCAATCGCCAACTGGTCGAAAGTCGAAGCATAGCCAGCACTGTTCTCAGACACCCAGCCTTGTTGTGCAAGGATAACAGAAGCTTGGTTGTTTCTAGATTCAGCTTGCTTAGCGCCAGCAGTCAAGTTCAAGTAGCTAGGTAAAGCGATCGCAGCCAAAATACCGATAATGATAACTACAACTAGTAGTTCTACGAGGGTGAATCCACCTTCTGCTTTCTTTTTGTTAAGGTGTTGCAAAAGCTTAGCTTGTAATTCAGGTCTCATTTTGATTTCTCCGAAGGGGGGTGTTTGATGAATTTAACTTACCCATGTTTTCCATTTACCCATCACCCAATCAGGATATTTTAGAAGATATGTAGTGACTTTTTTTAAAGATGTGGCCGGATAAAGGTTTTGGACAGAATTTATTTATTTTTGATTCTTATCTAGCGATACTTCGTGATCTAGATCATCTAGAATCATCTTCATAGGTTCTTTTTAGCCCATCATCTTGACCATGCTTGCCGAAATTAAATCGATCGCCCATCATCTTGCCCCCCGCCTAATTGAAATCCGTCGTCATCTCCATGCTCATCCCGAATTGAGTGGCCAAGAACACCAAACGTCGGCATATGTGGTCGGAGCATTAGAGTCTATTGGCTTAAAAGTGACTGAAGGAGTCGGCAAAACTGGAGTGATCGGCGAATTGCGAGTCGCAGCAAGCGAGGATCTAGAAGGTAGCAGATGTTTGGGTATCCGCACTGATATGGATGCCCTGCCGATCGAAGAGCGCACTGGTTTGGACTTTAGCTCCCGCCAAGCGGGAGTAATGCATGCCTGCGGTCATGATTTGCACACCACTTTGGGGTTAGGGACGGCCATGGTGCTATCCCAGTTATCGATACCCTTACCAGGGCGAGTAAAGTTTTTGTTTCAGCCCGCCGAAGAAATTGCCCAAGGGGCGCGTTGGATGGTGGGGGATGGGGCACTGGATGGGATCGATCATTTATTGGGGGTGCATGTATTTCCCTCGATTATGGGTGGATCGATCGGGATTCGTTATGGTGCTCTGACCGCAGCAGCCGATGACCTAGAAATTATCATTCAAGGTGAGGCTGGTCATGGAGCCAGACCTTATGAGGCGATCGATGCGATTTGGATTGCGGCACAGGTGGTGAATGCTTTGCAGCAGGCCATTAGTCGCACTCAGAACTGTCTACGGCCAGTGGTCTTGACCATCGGCAAGATCGAAGGGGGCAGGGCGCACAATATCATTGCCGATCGGGTCACTATGCAGGGCACCGTGCGCTCTTTACATCCAGAAACTCGGGCGGCTCTGCCAGAATGGATTACCAGCATTGTGAATGGTATTTGTGCCACCTATGGAGCCAAGGCGGTGGTGGATTATCAACATGGGGTACCGGCTGTACAAAATGATCTGCATTTGACCCAGATTGTGGAATCAGCAGCGCGGGCAGCTTGGGGTAATGAGAAAGTGCAGATTTTGCCCGAGCCATCTCTGGGTGCTGAAGACTTTGCGGTGTATTTAGATCAAGTGCCGGGCAGTATGTTTCGGTTGGGAGTGGGATATACCGATCGACACAATTACCCCTTACATCACCCACTGTTTGAGATCAACGAAGAGGCGATCGTCACTGGCGTGGTCACGATGGCTTACAGTGCTTATCGATATTTCCATCCATCAGCATAGATTTTTATTTGGTGATTTCTTCTTCGGTCAAAGTTGGTACCAGTGGCGGCAGGGGAATTTCTTCGATCTGGGAATTAGCGAAAAATCTTGCTAGTGCATCCCGTTGGTTAATCGCCAAAATACTCACCAGCGTTACCGCTACTCCCCCAAACTGCAAAGTGGTCAGGGTTTCATCTAAGAATAAGCTGCCAAAAATCAAGGCAAAAATCGGGGTCAAAAAGGTCAGGGCGCTCAGGCTAGTCAGATTGCCGGTGGAAGCAAAGTAGAAAAACAGTCCATAGGCCAAGGCACTGCCAAAAACCGTAGCATAGGTCAATGCCGACCAATCTAACAGAGTGAGCTGTTGCCAAGGATTACTTTCGGTTAATGCTGAAACCGCAAATAAGGGCACAGCGCCAATAATCATGTGCCAACCTGTAGCCACTACCGGATCGGCTTCGGCGGTGACATAGCGAATCATAATGGTGCCCACGGCCATCGAGAGCGCGGCTAACAGCATCAGCCATTCTCCATGTACAAATAACTTCGCCCATTCCCAAGACTGGTTGGGGTCGAGCAACGTCAGCCACAGTTCTTCCGGGATACCAATACAGCTAATGCCCAAAATTCCTAAAAACAGGCCAATACTGCCCCACAGGCCGATCGATTCTTTAAATAACCAGGCCGACAGCAAAGCCACCGCCAAAGGCTGAGAATCGATCATCACCGAACCCAAGCCCGCCTTGGTGCGCATTAAGCCATTGGTGAGAAACCCTTGAAACAAAGTACCGTCTACTAAACCAAAGAGGGTAATCCAACCCCAGGCTTTCCAGGTAGTCGGCTGTGGCGATCGCCAATAAACTGTTGCCAGCAAAATCAAAATCCCTGCTGGCAACAACCGAAAGCCCGCCAAAAAATAGGGAGTGGTGTGGGGAACTGCGCCTTTCATGGCTACCATGGCCGTACCCCAGAGAAAAAACGGACAAATTGTGAGCAGGATGGTAGGGAGAGATGAAGACTTGGAACTCTGCATGTATCTTGGAAATAAGCGCTATTCACCTGATTGTATATATTTTTTAATTTTTAAGAGAGCCGCAATATGTCGATCTGGCCATTCAAACCCAATACCAGCAAGCAAATCGCCCGCATTGAAATAGCTGGCGCGATGGTGTCGATCGGCTGGGCAGTGAAGAAGATGCTCGGCGCTGGGCAGCAGAGCTAGTTGGTCTCGATCCAGAGAAAACCAAGTGTTGTAATATTGAGGAGCGAAAACCGCTTTTGACTCGCTTACTGCCAAGACAAATGCAGTTGATTGGCCGCATTTTGAGGTGGCCAGTAGTGGCCAACCGCTGTGGTTATATCGACCATAACCAAGCAAACAATAGCTTATTTTTAATGAGGAAACATGGGTGCAGAGTGGCGAGTGCGGGCAATTCGAGGAGCGACAACCGCTCGGGAAAATTCAATACCAGCAATTACCGAAGCTGTATTAGAACTTCTGATCGAGTTAGAAGCCCGCAATCGGCTAGATCCGCAAGATATTATTAGCGTGGTGTTTACTGCTACTCGGGACTTAGATGCTATTTTTCCGGCTCAAGTGGCCAGACAGCGCCCCCATTGGGATGGAGTCGCACTGATGGATGTACAGCAAATGTATGTGGCCGGGAGTTTGCCTTACTGCATTCGCTTTTTGATCCATGTCAACCTGCCAGTCCAACAGCCGATCGAGCATCCCTATTTGCGGGGAGCCAGCAATCTGCGCCCAGATTGGGCAATGGAAGCGCTCGGGAGCTAGGGTATTGCAGCGTATTACCATTGAGTTACAACAGTTACAAGATCAAGATTTAGTCCTTACCACTGCCCAGCTTCATTACCTGCAAAGGGTCATGAGACTGCAATATGGCGACAAATTCCAAGCGATCGATGGTACTGGCACCCTATATTTAGTCGAATTAGCCATCCCTGTTTCCCAGATTTTAGAAGCATCTCGGCCAGTAGGTTTAGAGCTACCTGTAGCAGTCAGTCTGATCGTAGCCCTGCCCAAGAGTGGTCTAGATGACATCGTAAGAGCCTGTACCGAATTAGGAGTCAGCGCCATTTATCCCGTCACTAGCGATCGGACAATTTTGCAGCCCAGCGCCCAAAAACAACGCCGGTGGCTAGAAATTGCCAAAGAAGCCACCGAACAATCGGAGCGATTAATCATACCGACCATTTATCCAGTGCAATCTTGGCGCATGGTGATGACCCAAACCACCGGGCAGCGGAAAATCTGTGTTGCCCGAGGAGATTCACCCCACTTAATGGTTGCCATTGATCTTAGCCTGCCGGTGTCGATCGCCATTGGACCTGAAGGGGGCTGGACAGATCGGGAGTTACAACAATCGATCGAGCTGGGCTGGCTGCCAGTCTCTCTGGGTAAACGAGTGTTGCGGACTATTACTGCGCCCTTAGCGGCAATGTCGATCATTGGCGGATTGCTAGAGAGTTAACCGTAAATTCCGCCAGGAACAAGTCCAGCAAAAAAGATATCAGTATAATTCCGGAAGTTGTTTACTGCTGTAGGAAGATATCTTGGTTATTGAACTGATTTAACAAAATAGTTGACAAAGGGCACCTTTACCCATTGCATTTCCATAAGAAATAGGTTAAGCTTGAATTAAATAAAGGTTAAGACAATTCGTAACTGTCTTATTTCAAGTAACTGAGAAAAGGGAATTTTCCCCCACCGCAGGACTTAACCAAAATTTTCCATCTATCTGACCAACAGAGTCACACAGGGGGGTGAATTATGATTAATCGTTCCGATTTTATCCATCATCGCAGTCGCTACTTCGGTACAGTCCAGCCACAGAATTTGGTATTTAATGCCAACCTGCAGGAATTCGCACAGAAGGTTGGTTATATTTCTAGCCTAGAGACGGCGGGTAAAATCTCACCGGAAGACTCCTATCACAGAATCGAAACTCTGTGGCAAGAACTTAAAAGTAGCAAAAAGAGTCTGCACATCGGCGAGAACCCGTTTGGGGCTGCTGAATAAATTTGTTTGATAGTTTTCGTTTAAAGATCATCGTGTGGGGTGAGGGGTTGTCCGCTGGGACAGCCCCTTGCCTTTGGTTTTAGACGGCATCACCTGCGTGATAAGAGCTGCGCACCAAAGGAGCCGATCGCACATGGCTAAAGCCTAAATCAGTCGCAGCTTTACCGAGATCAGCAAACTCTTGCGGAGTCCAATATTTGACTACCGGCAAATGTTCTAAAGAAGGCTGCATATATTGCCCCAAAGTTACTCGATCGCAACCCACCGATCGCAAAGCAGTCAATGTTTCCATAATCTCACTCACAGTCTCACCATGACCCAGCATTAGACCAGACTTAGTGGGAGTTTGCGGATTAATGGCTTTGACATAGCGCAGCACAGCTAGAGATCGATCGAACTTGGCTCCCCGGCGTACTCGGTCTTGCAGACGGGGCACGGTTTCCACGTTGTGGTTATAACAGGCTGGTGCTGCGGCGATAATCTTTGCCACCCGCTGATGCTGTTGAGCCACGGCATCTTTGCCACTCCAGAAATCGGGGGTGAGTACCTCAATCTGAATCTGAGCATCTATCGCATGAATAGCCTGCATGGTAGCCACAAACCAACCAGCCCCACCGTCATCTAGATCATCACGGGCAACCGCCGTGAGCACTACATAGCGTAGTCCTAATAGTTCTACTGCTTCGGCCACTTTAAAGGGTTCTTGGGGGTCTAGCTCCATGGGGGCATGGCCTTTGTCTACCTGGCAAAAGCCACAACTGCGGGTACAAGTAGGTCCCATTAGCAAAAAGGTCGCAGTCTTTTGGCCATAACATTCGCCGCGATTTGGGCAGCGGCCTTCTTCGCAAATGGTATGAATCTGGCGCTGCTTAATAATTTGCTGCACCGTCGAAATCTCGCTCGCACTGCCGATCGAACCCCGCAGCCAGGGTGGTAGGGAGCGCACCTGCGATCGCCAGGTTGTACTCGGGGTTTGTAGATCGGTAGTTTCCATAAAGTACAGGGGGGCAAATTCAGATTAAGATAGTGCGTAACATAACCAGTACAACATGAAATCCAGGTGAAGTTATGGAGTCTGAAAAGTTACTGGTAATTTTCACTGATACTCATCATAGACGCGCGAAGTAAGTACTGACGAGTAGGATTACACCCTTAACTACCACCAACACTGAAGGAGTAAGTCGTGGCGAATAGCAAAATTTTAGTAATTGACGATAGTCGGGTGATCCGCAAAACCGTCAAGGACATGTTGCCAGAAGGTGACTTTGAAGTAATCGAAGCCAAAGACGGGGTTGAAGGCATCAACCTGGTCAATGAGCTGCACCCCAGCCTGATTATGCTGGATTTCATTCTGCCCAAAATGAGTGGCTGGGAAGTTTTTCAACAAATTCAGTCTCACCCCGAACTGCAAAAAATCCCCTTGGTTTTAATGTCTGGTCGCCGCGAAGAGGTGACCAACAAAATTGCGGAGCCTTTTGAATATTTTGAGTTTGTCGAAAAGCCTTTCGACAAGATTAGTCTAGCCCAAGCCATTAAAGACGCGATGGCCAAGGCCAAGAAAATTCGGCCTCAAGCTGTTGTGGTGCCCAATGCTGCACCAGTTGAGTACGTGGCCACCTCCGAAATTGAAGCTCTGCAAGAGCGGATGCTGGAGATGGAAAATGCTACTACCCTCAGCGCCCAAGAATGGATGACCCAGCTTCATCAATTCCGCAAGGCCAGCAGCAACGAAATCGAAGACCTGCAATTGCAGATCCAAGATATGAGTGGCGAAATCGATACTCTGAAGAAACAGTTGGCGCAGTTGGTGTTGCTGATTAAGAAAAAGTTAGTTTAGTCCGATTTTTTCTAGTCAAATTGTTTAGTCAAATTCCCGGCGGCCTTCTAAAGCTCTGGCCAGCGTGACTTCATCGGCATATTCTAAGTCACCGCCCATCGGCAGACCAAAAGCAATGCGGGTGACTTTGGTGAGGGGTTTGAGCAGCCGCCCCAAATATAGGGTGGTAGTCTCACCCTCGATCGTCGGACTGATCGCAATAATTACTTCGGTGATGTGCTGTACCCCAATTCGCTGTACCAAAGACTGAATATTTAGTTGCTCAGGGCCAATGCCATCCATCGGCGAGATCGTCCCGCCTAATACATGGTATTTTCCACTGTATTCGCGGGTTTTTTCTAGGGCAATTACGTCACGGGAATCGGCCACTACACACAGTGTCAAACTGTCCCGCTGGGGATGGCGACAAATGTTGCAAATTGGCTCTGCCGATAGGTGAAAGCAGCTTTGGCATAGACCGACTTGCTGCTTGGCTTGTAATAGCGCTTGAGCCAGGGCAGCAATTTCTTCTTCTGGACGTTTGAGTAAGTAGAGTGCTAGTCTTTGAGCCGACTTGGGACCGATTCCCGGTAAGCGCTGTAACTTTTCAATGAGGTTGGCAAGGGGGCGTGTGTAAACCGTGGTCTTGGCTCCATAACAGGTAGGGATATACTAATACAGAAATTAAATTTCGGCCAACTTTTGTTTTGATTGCCCCCTTTTATTTTGACCCCAGGTGCTGAATAATCCTACTTTTTTGATCGACTTGCTGACGGCAATTTGGATTGCAATCATTGTCAGCGGTATTTTTGTCGGTTTGCCCAGCTTGTTGTTGGGCAACCCAAATCATCCTTGTCCCATAGACAGGCTGGCCAATGGCTTTAGTCGGATGATGGCGTTGATGTGCCTGGGTACTTTACTCTGGGCAAGATTGGGGTTGCTCACTTGGGTGACCGCAGTATTGACGGTAGGAATAAGCTTATTGGCAATCTGGGTCTTTGGTAGCGATCGACATCCCACACGCCAAATAAAACAAGTCAGCCAAAATTTATTGGCAATCATAATTGACCTGCTCGATCGGGGCATCGGCATCAGATCAATCACTCGATCGATCAACAACTGGCTTGCTAGTCTACGGACTAGTGTCCAGATCAAGGATTCGATGATGGCCATTACCGTGGTTGCATTGTTCATCGTTTTGCTCTTGAGCTTATTTGGTCGCTTTCAGCATCCGCTGAGTGAACTGCGCTTTACTAATCCAGATAGCTACGGCCAACTCTTGACGATCCAACAGATTTTGTCGCGGGACACCTCCATGTTCGATGCGCCTACCGCCATCATTCACGGACGAGTACCAGTGTTGGCCGCTCTTACTGCTACCGTTAGTTTGATTAGCAGCACCAACCCCATTCATGCCCAACATTTTACCCTGGCGATTGTGGGTTGCTGGTTGGTGGCCGCGCTGGGTTATTGCTTATGGAAGCTCACCGACAACCTGGCAGCTAGTGTGGCAGGAGTGACCGGGTTAGGAGTTTATTTGTTTACTTGGTCGGGAGCAGTGCTTCCCGATCGATCCGAGCGGACACAGGCTTGGCTGGGCAATATTGTGAACAGTCTCAATCAGGGCTGGGTCAGACAGTGGAACCCCGGAGAATTTGAACTGGGCGCGATTTTTTTACTGTTGGGCTTGGCCGCAGCCACCCAAATTAGCCAACGTGCTCACCGGTTTGATGGATTACTGAGTGGCTCCTGCTGCATTTTGATGTTGTTAATGACCGCCCCCTCTCTTATGCTGCTGTTACTGGTAGGGGGCGTGGGCATTATTGTGGGTCGGCCAGTGGCCTTGTTTGCGGTCATTATTACCTGGTTGGGCGCAGCCCTGTTGGTGGCATTACCCGATCGACAGCTCCCGATCGACCCGGTATTTTTACGCACCCTGGCGATCGACCTGAGCTTGGCATTAGGAATGCTATTTTTATTGGCGGCGGGGATCTTACAGAGTTTTTTGGGAGCTTGGACAGAGGTGACAATTTTGGCCCTGGTTTTAGGACTGGCGCTGAATTTTGGCTGGCCGACTGACCTGGCGATCGAACGGCTAGAATACGAAGCCGCTGCCCGCAAAACCCTGGAAATCTCCCATCGGTTTCCCTACAAAAACTGGACGATGGTAGCTCCTAACGAACAGTTATCCCAAAGCTTCCAGCAGGGCTGGTATGAAGATCTGGCCAAGTTTGTTGAACAGTATGGGAAGCTAGTAAATTCTCCGGCTTTTCAACTGCCTTTCAAGACTGCCAATGTTTTTGTGCTGGTCGAGAAAAAGCCCTTCAGCAGCGACCAAGAGTTTCCAGATGTGCCCTACTCTACTCTGGCCGACCCAGTGTATACCAACTATCGATCGATCATTGGCCGCACCAAATTACAGGCTGCCGCCACAGCTTTGTGTGACACCTATGCAAAAAACCATCCCGACAGTAAAATATACTACGAAGATGCAGTAATTAAGATCTACCAATTCAAAGGTCTGCCATCGGTCACCACCAGAGACTAAATCTGCACTGCTACCATGAGGTCACGCAAAATCGGGTTACGACGGAGGAGATTCTCTTGTTCTAGGTACATAACAATATGCTGGACATTAATCAGGTACTTTCGTCGGCCCCGAAAGACGTACAGGATGGTGAGGAGAGTGGTGATCGCACCGGCTTGTAAATCGACAAAACTGCCGCCAATTTCAGGAGAAAGCAGTCGGGGCAAATAAGTCTGAATTTCTGGGGTGTCTTCAATCAACTCAGCCGATCGCAAAATACAGAGGCGATTGAGACCAAAATCTTTATAAACTAGCAACCGATTCAACAGTTGGCAGACCTCTTGGGTGTTGCGTTCTTGGAGTACTGCTACTCCTACGCTGATTGCACCGCCATCGATCGAACAGCGCACCTGGAAATCGATCAGATTTTGGTTGAACTGGGCTGGCTCTACCCGCAACAGCTCTTCAATCTGCACTCGATCGATCGTTTGGTACCTAAGAAAAGATAAAGACAGCAGCAGAGCCGCCGCGATCGTCTCTTTATCTTGGAGTAAATGACGCAGAGAAGCGCGCACACTGGCACCCTCATGCTCAAAAGCCTGGATCACGGAAGTTCGTTCAGCAGTAGATAGTAAAGTCGTCTGTGCGGTAGTCATACCTGAATTGTAGGGAATTATGCCAATGCCCGATTGTACTACTGTATAGTGCCCAATTTATCTTTGGCCAGTGCCTATTGGAAATCGCGCTAGAGATAAAATCGCGTTAAGCTAGACTCAGTAATCTCCGCGTTTGGCTACCAAACCCATGGTGCGCATCATTCACCAACTGGCTGAAGCCCAGCAAGAGTTGGATCGAATCCGCTCTCGCCACCAAGACGATCAATCTGTCCACCGCGAAGCCACGGTTAGAGAAATTGTTCAAACCGTGCGCCGTCAAGGAGACAGCGCTTTACTGCAATATACTATTGAATATGATTGTCCTCACCTGACACTCGATCGACTGCGCATTGATGGCACCGAGTTAGATATTGCCTACCAACAGGTAGAGCCAGCTCTACTCCAGGCTATGCAAACCGCCGCCGCCCAAATCAGTGCTTTTCATCGTTTACATATTCCCAAATCGTGGGTGCATTTTGCCCCCCAAGGCACCACCTTGGGTCGGCAATATCGGCCAGTAGCTTGCGCTGGTCTATATATCCCACGCGGTAGAATGGGCTACCCCAGCACGGTGTTAATGAATGCTATTCCAGCTCGGGTAGCTGGGGTACAGCGACTGGTATTGGCTACCCCGCCCAATGCCGATGGTTCGGTACCGCCAGCGGTTTTGGTTGCAGCTCAAATAGTCGGGATTCAAGAAATTTATCGGATGGGTGGAGCACAAGCGATCGCCGCCATGGCCTATGGCACGGCCACTGTGCCGCAGGTAGATCTGATTGCCGGACCAGGCAATGCCTATGTCAACTTAGCCAAGCAGTTGGTTTCAGATACCGTGGGCATTGATAGTTTTGTCGGTGCCCCAGAGTTATTAATTGTGGCCGATGACCAAGCCAGACCGGCCTTGATCGCCGCCGATATGCTGGCACAGGCCGAACGAGATGTGTTGGCAGCGGCTATTTTAATTACTACCGATCGAGAGTTGGCCGAGAAAGTCCAGGCCGAGATTGCCGATCGACTAGCTCATCATTCTCATTCTTTACTCATAGAGAAGGCGATCGCCCATGGGGGATTGATTGTGGTGATGGATAAATTAGATCAGGTAGTAGAGCTGAGTAATCGGTTTGCTCCGGCACAGCTTTTACTCTGGGTGAACGATCCCTGGGAAATATCTGGCAGGTTCGATCGAGCAGGCACGATTTTTTTGGGTGGTCATACCCCACCAAGTAGTTATTTGGCTGGTCCGGCAGCAACTTTGCCCACCAACGGGGCTGCCGGTTTTAGCAGCGGCTTGGGGGTAGAGACTTTTATGAAATATTCTAATTTGGTGGAATATTCACCGGCAGCACTGTCCCAGCTAGAGAGCGTAATCGACGCACTGGCGCGGGCTGAGGGCTTAATGCTACCTCCTAACACCCTAAAAGGTAGAGGTCTATGATCAGAGGATTTTTGGAGAAATTTTAATTTAAAAACCACAAAAATCTGTTCAGTAGTCTGTTGGTAACCTCTGTAATCTTGAGTGGTAGCAGGTTACAGCAAGGCTATTTTTCTTGAGTATAATTACTTATATAAATCTAGATTTAGTGACAGAATAGGTCTTTTTCGATAGCCTCGGCGGAAAAATGCAACGAAAAATAATGAAGAAAGTATAAAAATCAACATAATTTAAAGATTTACCTATTCCAAAATTCCCTTTCTCCTATTAGAATAAGTCAGTGCAAATCTGATTCAGTCCAGGTTTTAGAGATCGATCGGAAAAAACAATCTGTTCAGTCCCCAAATATCCAGACTAATCATAGAAAAGCATCACCACCTTCTCTTGAAACCAAAGGAGACATTCAATGAATAAAGGCGAATTAGTCGATCAGGTTGCTGATAAAGCTGCGGTTACCAAAAAAGTAGCTGACACTGTACTCTCTGCCGCTCTAGAAGTGGTTATGGAAGCAGTATCCAGCGGCGACAAAGTTACCCTCGTCGGCTTCGGCTCTTTTGAGCCTAGACAGCGTCAACAGCGCGAAGGGCGGAACCCTCGCACCGGCGAAAAGATGGATATTCCAGCAACTAAGGTACCAGCCTTCTCGGCAGGTAAGCTGTTTAAGGATAAAGTCTCGGCTTCGGATGAACCCGAAAAGCCAGCGGCTAAGGCTGCTGCCAAAAAGAAATAAGATATTTTGGAAAACCGTCCAACCCATGGCGGCAATTTGGTCTGGGCAGCTAGCATTGCTGGTTGTCTGGTCAACCAAATATTGGATTTTTCCGCTAGTATCAATCCCCTCGGTTTAGGGCGGGGGGTGATTTCTGCTATCCAAGAGCATTTGCTAGAAGTTGATAAATACCCAACTCCTGGCTATTTAGAATTACGTTGTGCGCTGGCTAATCGTTATCAAATTTCTCCCGACTGGATTTTGCCCGGAAACGGTGCTGCTGAATTACTCACTTGGGCTGGTAGGGAGTTAGCCAACTATCAGACGATTTTGCCAGTCCCAGCTTTTAATGACTATGGTCGCGCCCTGCAAGCTTTTGCCGCACCAGTCATACCGTTACCTTTGTTCGATCGACAGGGCAATCTGTTGGATCTGGTACAGCTTTTGACAGCTCCAGAAATACCTAAAAATGCGGCGCTACTCCTGAACAATCCCCATAATCCCAGTGGTGCTTTGTGGTCTCGCGAGATTTTGCTACCGTTGCTCGATCGATTTGCCCTAGTAGTAGTAGATGAATCTTTTATGGATTTTGTCTCGCCTAGTCAGAGCCTGATTCCTTGGGTCGCTGAGCACGATAATTTGGTGGTGATTAGTTCCCTGACAAAATTCTATAGTCTGCCCGGTCTGCGCTTGGGTTACTGCGTGGCGCATCCTGATCGACTAGCCCGCTGGCAAAGTTGGCGCGATCCTTGGGTGGTAAATCGGTTAGCAGAGGTGGCGGGCATTGCGGCCTTGGCTGACCAAGATTTCATCGATCGAACTTGGGATTGGTATAATTCTTGCCAACCCGCTATGTACCAAGACCTTCAGCAAATCCCCAATTTAACTGTATATCCCAGTGCTGCCAATTTCTTTTTGCTGCGCACGGTGCAGCCTTTTACGACGATCCAGACTAGGCTATTGCAAGAATTCCAAATTTTTGCCCGCGACTGTTTGAGTTTTCCGGAACTCGGCGCACACTATGGCCGAGTGGCACTAAAATCTGCTGCTGATAATCGTCAGCTTCTGACAGCTTTAGCTAAAATCTGTTGCTGACATCTTCTCGATCGATTTGCCTACTATAATTATGATGGTTATTGGGAGAATACTCATGACTCTAATTGCTGCCAAATGGAGTCTCGATGATTATCATCAAATGATTGAATCGGGATTATTAGACGATCGATCATTAGAACTAATTAATGGGGAAATAATTCAGATGTCACCAGAAGGTGTCGCTCACTCTTTTCATTGTCGGGGCACAGCCAAATACCTCCGATTAATCTTAGGCGATCGAGCAGAAATTAGTGAAGCCCATCCTATTACCCTGGCTAATGATTCAGAGCCAGAGCCAGACATTGCCATTTTAAAGACTCCCGATACCCTATATCAAACTCGTCATCCGTTGCCCAACGATATATTTTGGTTAATTGAGATTGCCAATAGTACTTTAGTAAAAGATTTAGGTGTAAAAAGAAAACTTTATGCTCAAGCAGGTATTCCAGAGTATTGGGTGATGAACTTGCAATCATCAGAATTAGTCATATTTAGAAATCT